>JAVEPM010000147.1:0-5214 GCA_034008115.1 Methanolobus sp. | reverse complement strand
TGAATGCCCGGCTGTACGACGCGTCCCTGGGCCGTTTCCTTAGCCCCGACCCCTTAGTGCAGTCACCAGCCAATGCCCAGAACTACAACAGGTATAGTTACGCCTTGAACAACCCGCTGGTTTATACGGATCCGAGTGGGGAGTTTGTTTTTTCATTGTTTTTAGGTCCAGTAGGAGTTGTTCTTGATGCTGCATGTTGGGGCGCTGTTATTAATGGCGGAATTTATACAGCAGGTGTAGCGATTAGTAATGGTGGCTTTAATAATTGGGATTGGGGTCAATTTGGAAAGTCCATGGCAGTTGGCGCAATATCAGGTGCCGCTGGTGCAGGAGCCGGGATGTTAACGCAAGGTCTTCAGGTCTACGGAGCAATACCAGGCGCATTAATAGAAGGCGGAATACAAGGAGCTGCCGGAGGTCTTGCCGGAGGCTTTGGAAATGTAATCATGGAAGATGATTGGGGAGCTTTCGGAAGTGGCTTTGCTCAAGGCTTTGCAACAGGATTTATTTTAGGAGGAATTTCAGGCGGAATTGAAGGTTATCAAAACGCCCAAGGCATTGGGGCGAATCCTTGGTCTGGCAAACTATATCAAAATCAAAGTACATATTCATCAACACCAAAGACAGGTATTGCCTTGCAACCTTATCCAGAAAGAGATTGTTATGGTTATGCTTTAGAGTATGCTGATGATGGACACGGTAACAGGTCTGCTTCATATTTTTTAGGCAAAGGAAATAATGCTCCAGGAGCTTATGCCGGAGATGTTGCTCGAAAATCTGGGATAAAAGTCAATTGGTCTACTAAAATTAGTGGTGCAGAATGGGATAATGTTGGAGGTTCCTTAATGCAGGGAAAAGAAATATTAGCAACAACCTCCCGAGATGGAGTAAGCCACTGGGTTAACATAACTAGAGTTACAACCGCTGATAAGTGGAGAGTTGTTGGAGGTGGATGGAAACGAGTATTGCGTTCGACGAGTGTGTGGGACCCAATTAAAGGACATGTTAATAGTGGACCTACAAATTTCTTTAGTGTACTTTCCTTATTCTAATTGATATGAAAACGATACTTTTTTTGCTAATCTGTTTCTCAAGATTAATAACACAGGCACAAGAGTGTAGCGAAATGTTTATTGAGAATATAGAGAAAGCATTTACAGCTAAAGCTAAAGACTTTACCCAAAAGTCTTGCAAGAATATTACAGGGCGAGATTTTAAACAAATTGAAATAATAAATATTCCTGTAATCTTTGCCACTAAAGAAGGAGTAAAATTATATAGCAAAAAAGAAGTAGAAAGAGAAAAGTTGTTGTGCTATTTAAATACCCGCAAATTACTTTTTGATGAATCATTTATTTATTCAGATACAACTATTAAGGCTGTAGTAAGCCATCGTGCTACTTATGATGGTGTTAAATATGAATTGAGTGAGGATACTACATCTTATGTCAACTTTCTTCGTCCACTTATGATTAAAGTCAAGGACATTGCACCTGATTATATATTTAGGGTGTACAATCTGTCTCAGTGTTACTGGTATGTGAAAAACAGCCAACTTTACGTACTTTATTTCAAGCATGAAAAAACAGTAATGGAGAATTTTGATACAATACCAGCTACTGATTTTATAAGAGATTATCTTAAAGATGATGACTTGGTGTTTTTATATCACAAACGAGTTGAAGTCATTAGCGGAAAATAAAAACAAAAGCCCGGCAAGTCCGGGTTTTTGCTTTACAGTGCAGCAATGTTTTTAGAAGAAGTCCTTAAACTTCGATTTAGTCAGCATGGTATTGATAATTTTTATTACCGTTTGCTTGTCTTCGTCATCGAGCTGTTGTATGAGTTTAAATTGTTCCATCTCGGTTTTATCTTCCAAAGTATTTTATTGGATACCTTCCCGATGAGCCGAAATTTTTATTATATTTATACCCGTTATCTCGGCTCATGGCTAGCCATATCCGATAGCAAGGGTTCTTTGACACACACCGCTACAGCTACGACCCCTGGGGTCGACGCCGTAATCCGACGAACTACAGCGATTACAGCATAGACGAATCGCAGCTTATGATCAACAGGGGGTATACATTCCACGAGCATTTGGGTAGGCTCGATGTAATTAACATGAATGCCCGGCTGTACGACGCGTCCCTGGGCCGTTTCCTTAGCCCCGACCCCTTAGTGCAGTCACCAGCCAATGCCCAGAACTACAACAGGTATAGTTACGCCTTGAACAACCCGCTGGTTTATACTGACCCTGACGGAGAACTTATATTTACTACGATTGCTACGCTCGTTCCTGGTTTGCAACCTTTTATTCCAATCGCAATGGGATTGGACTTTGGGATCAGGTTTGGGATCGATTATACAAGTGCAAAATCCAGGGGGCTAACTACAGGTGAATCATTGCTATACGCCGGAGTAAACGGCGGGATTGGTCTTGCCACTCAGAGCATTGGGATACCGGGTATTATTCCAAATGGTTTATTGCATGCAGGAATGAATGTTACCGGAAATGGAATATCAAATACAATATTAGGTAAACCTTTCTTTGAGAATTGGGGGCCGTCTGCTATTTCTGGAGGAATTTCTGGTGGACTCTCAGGGTATAGCATATCAAAAGATCAAGGATTGAATTATTTGTGGGGAAATGAAGTAAAATATGGTAGAACCCAATGGTCATTTTTCACTTCAGAGAAGCCTTATGAAACTATTGAGTGGAATATTAGAAATGTTGGATCCAATAAAGTGAATGATTGTGTTGCAACTACATTTGCCGAGGCGGATGATTATTTTAGTGGAACAACATCATATGAAGACTATTTATCTATCACCAATTATGAAGAAGGAGTCGGTACTCTTACAACTAAAGCTGGATATCAGAAAATGCTTTCTGGGCAATTTAAGTATGTTCCATTTGATCCCGTCTATCTTGCCAATCCACAAAATGCGCAAGAGATGCTCAGCAGAGGTTATTTACTCAATACAAATATGCCGTATAGTGGTATAAGACATGCTGATAATTTGCGTCGGATAAGTTATTATCATTCAGGAAAAGTCGTTTTCAAATATAGGATTGGAAGTTTTAAGTTACGTTCTATTAACGATAATTGGTGGTTCTATTTATTAAGAGAATTGAGGTAATTATGAAAAAGACGTTTCTACTACTCGTAATTAATAGTATTTTTATAAATTCCATATTCTGTCAAGCTTTGGTTCAAAGGATTGAAGACGCTTACAATAGCCTTGATTCAATTCATTATATTGAAAGCATAATAGACATGTTTAGGGAACAAGTGTCAAAAGAAATACACGAAATAAACGATGTGATGCTGGAAATCAGGGGGATAGATTACAATAAATTAGATACTATACAAAAACAGCATATGATTGATAGTATTATGGAAAAAAACAATTATACAAAAGCTTTGATAGATGACCGAACCAATTGGTTTGCCACAAAAATAAGAGATAAATCTACAAATTACGTTTTGAATTTGAACATTAAGACTTATAGTAATAATCAAGTTTGCGTCATGCCTGACACAAGCAGTCTGCCCTTTAATCTCTTTTATTTCGATAAACGATCAAATGTCAAGTTTTTTGTACTTCTAGATAATGGGCAAATTAGCCACTATGATACAAATTATCGAACGTTTTCGAATCCAATAGGTAGAAATAATAGAAAAATATTTAGAAAAATACGAAGAGAAAATCCAAAATTTTTATTATTCAGTTACGATTTAGAGCAAATGAATACTGTACTTTATTTGCTAAATGATAAGATATTTGTTTATAGAATTTCGCAAATGGAGGTATATGAATTTAACGATTACATTAAGAAGTTCGTTTTAGAAAACATTGGACATTCTCCAGATAGCACAAATACGTTCATTGAATAGATTGAAATACTGAAAGATATTGTTATGCCCTGAATAACCCGCTGGTTTATACTGATCCGGACGGGGAGTTTATAGTGGCAGCCTTTTTAATTGCTGCGGGTGTTAGCATGGTGATTGATTATGGTATTCAAGTAGGGATGAATTACGCTGCAGGTTATAAGGGCAAGGATGCCTGGGTAAACAAGGTAGATTTCTTTGACGTAGCGGGGCTCACGGCTGGCTGGGGGGCATCACTCAAGGCAGGCGAGACGGTTGGAAAGGTCGGTATGTTTATGGTTAATAATGCCAAACTGGTTAAGACCGGAGAAGTGCTATTGACCTCGGCAGTTGATGTCACCGGCGAAGGCTGGCAGGGCGTTTCGTTTACCCAGTTTGGGCAAAGGGCTGTAACAGGCATTGCAACAATGGCTGCGACTGATTTTATCAGTAACCAGTTTAAGAAGACACCGGATTTAAGTATTGAGCAGAAAGTTGATCATTCAATAGGAACAGCAAGAGATAATATACTAAATAGTGATATTAGTGACCCTAAATTAAAAAATATTGCTAATGAATTATATCGTCCAAATGCAAAGATAGGCTCAGGAAGTACAGCTGATGTATTGAGATATGAAAAATTGACTGGTGAACTGTTGTCTAAAACAGGGCATCAAACAAAGGCTTTAATATATAGAAACACGTTACAGAAAATGATAAATTCAGGAGCATTGTCTCCTTCAGATTATGAACTTGCAAAAAGATTATTAATTGACTTACAAGATGCATTATCACAGTAACGATTTGGACATTAAAACTTTTCTTTTCAACCAGATTCAAGGTTTTAAAGAATATAGTACTTGTGACATAGAGGATGATATATATCTTTTTTTTGGAAATTTAGGAGGATATATTCAATATTGTATTGATAACGAATTTGATGCGATTGTTGACCAAATATATGATTTCATTAATTCACTAATTGAAAATGCCGATAGCGTTGAATTTGAGAATATGATATCAGTGCAAATATTTGAAATGCAGTGTGATAATTTATCTTATTACGATGTTGCCAGGTCAAAATTGAATGCTGAAGGTAAAAAATTGCTATCCACAGTAAGTGGTAATTTTGAAGGAATTGAATAAGCTAAAAGCCCGGCAAGTCCGGGCTTTTATTTTATAGTGCAGCGATATTTTTATTAAAGAAATCCTTAAATTTGGCTTTTGTCAGCATGGTATTGATAATTTTCATTACCGTTTGCTTGTCTTCGTCATCGAGCTGTTGTATGAGCTTAAATTGTTCCATCTCGGTTTTATCTTCCAAAGTATTTTTATT
>JAVEPM010000146.1:0-5241 GCA_034008115.1 Methanolobus sp. | reverse complement strand
AGAGGAAAGTGGCAAATATGACTGATGAATTATGGGATATTTTAAATCTAATGGGAAACGAATGCAAAAGATATTATGTTTGAAGGGATACGTGCGGAAAGTGAGATTCAGAATAAAGAACACTCAATTCATTAGTTTCCCATATTTCAGTACCACTGATGAAAAAGCTTAAGCTTCATTAGTGCGTAGATTACCTATATATTGAGTTTGATATGCATAGGTGATATAAATGGTAAAATTAACTGAGCAGATGAAAGAAGAATTCGCAAAGATGAAGATATTCCCACTTGCAACCGCTTCAAAGGATGGCGTACCAAACGTTATTCCTATTGGTATGTGCATGCTTCAAGAAGATGCAGAGACCATATGGATTGTTGACAATTTCTTCCTCAAGACAAAGGAAAACCTCAAGACAAATCCTAAAGCTGCTATCTATGTGTGGGGACCGGGGATCAACGGATGCTTCCAGGTAAAAGGTGACATTGAGATCATAGACAGTGGAGAGGAATATGATGAGATGCGCAAGATAGTAAAAGCAAAAGGTGACTACCCTGCAAAGTTACTCATGAAAATGAAAATAACAGATGTCTTTGAATGTAAAAGCGGACCTGATGCCGGAACGAAGTTAATTTAATAGCATCTTCAAACTTCTTTTTTCTTTTTTTATATCATTTCATATAATATGTGTAGCAGATGCTTTGAAAGTAAGATAAACATCTGCCCCGATTGAAAGTTCCATATCATCATAGGCTCTTTTTGTAAGCACAACCCTAAAGGGAATTCCTGCATCTATCACCAGCTTGACTGTTGATCTCATCCTGCTAATTTCCGTAAGTGTTCCGGTAAATGCGTTTGTGGCACTTGAATAAATAGGATTTTTTGATATCAGGATATCCTCCGGCCTGATGGAAACACTAACATCCCCCGACCTTAGTATACTTGAAATTATTTTTAGTCCGTTAACGTATATTTCTGCCAGATCATCCTTAACAACTGCTTTCCCGTGAAATAAATTTTCAACACCCACAAAATCGGCAACAAACCTTGAATTTGGTTTTCTGAATACCTCATCAGGACTACCTATCTGATGGATCTTACCGCCATGCATGATAGCTATGCGATCCGCAAGGGTGAAAGCTTCTTCAAAACTATGGGTCACGTGGATCGTAGTTGTCTTTTTCAGTTTGTGTATCCTTAAAAGCTCCTGTCTCAGCCGTCCCTTGGTTCCTGTGTCAAGAGCTGAAAGAGGTTCGTCAAGCAAAAGCAACTTTGGTTCGGTGATTATTGCTCTTGCGATGGCAGTTCTTTGTTTCTCCCCGCCGCTTAGCGTTGATGGATCTCGTTCCAGGAGATGGTATATTCCAAGCAACTCAGCCGTTTCTTTCACCTTTTCTGCAATTATAGCTTTTTCAAGACCTTGAAAACTATTATAGTTCAAACCGAATGCAATGTTTTTTCGGACATTCATATTCGGGAATAGCATAAAATCCTGGTAAACCATACTTATTTTCCTGTCCTTTGGAAGCAGGGAACTTACCTCATCTCCATTGATGATAATTGAACCAGCATCCGGATTATATATTCCTGCAATTGTTTCAAGAAGAATGGTCTTACCGGACCCTGTAGGACCCAATATGCAGAAATATTCTCCCTCCTTCACACTCAGGTTTATGCCTTCAAGTGTGAAGTCACCAAGTTTCTTTTCAAGATGTTTTACTCCTATCATTGTGATCAAGACTGCAGTCTCAGTAGAGCTTTGCAATCCCTCCCTTGCGTTCGAATAAATAAAGCGTAACTCCTGATATGAGTATCAAAATTGTTGCAGCTGCTATTGCAAGATCAAGCTCTCCAGATGACATATTCAAGTATAGGGCAATTGGGAGTGTCTCTGTTTTCATTCTCGTGGCACCTGCAAGCATAAGTACAGCCCCGAATTCTCCCATTCCCCTTGACCATGTTATTACAGAACCTGCAAGTATGCCATTCTTTGCAAGTGGTAATGTTGTTTTTGTGAATGCCTGGAAAGGCGTACATCCAAGGGTCTGGGCCACATGTTCGTATCTTGGATTTATGCCTTCAAAGGTTGAGCGCATTATCCTGAGCATCAATGAAATGTTTACGGTGAACTGGGCCATCACTATTCCCAGGGGTGTGAATACAAATTTCAACCCAATATCTGCAAGATATTGACCTGCAGCCGTTGTACCAAAAACCAACAGCAGGCCAAGTCCAGCTACAATAGGAGGTAATGCTATGGGCAAATCCAGTATGGTACTTATAAGTGTTTTTCCAGGAAAATTATACCTTGCCAGTGAATAGGAAACTGGTATGGCCACAAAGATGCACATCAGGGTGGATATCACAGATGTCATAAGGCTAAGTCGTATTGCAAATTGTATCTCCGGTGACACAACATTTGTAGCAAGACTGACAGAATCTGTGTGGGTGATTATCTCAAGGACCAATGCAAAAATAAAAAGAGTAAGCAAAATCATAAGAAACAATGTAATTTGCTTGAATCCTATTTTTTGCATGATTTGGCTCCTGATTTTTTAGTGTTTACTTATGTTTTTCAGAAAAACTCAATTATTATTTAAATATTCATATTTTTCATCAGGATAAAGTGTGAATCCATATTCTTCAAAGACAGACCTGCCTTCATCCGAAACTACAAAATCTAAAAATTTGTTTGCAAGTTCAGGATTTTCAGATGATTTAAGCGTGCCTATTGGTATTATCTTGATAATGTTCTCTTCTTCGGGAATTTCGATTACATCGAATTTTTCATTATCCCTAACAAGGTCTTCCCATACAATTGATGCATCTGCCTGAGCAAGCGAAATATACGTGATAAGTTCGTTCACTGTTGCTGCTTTGGCAACAACATTTTCTTCGACCTGTTCATGAATTCCCTTTTTTGTCAGCATCTTTTGGCAGAGGACTCCGATTGCTGCTGCTTTTGGGTCACCTAGTGCTACATCTACATCATTGTTTGTAAGGTCACCAAGAGTGCTGATGTTTGCAGGGTTCCCTACAGGTGTGATTATCACAGGCACATGATATGCCACCTTACTGAACTTATCGATGAATCCCTTTTCAGAAGCAAGTTCGAAGTAATAGTTTGCACCGGGCATGTAGACATCTCCCTCACCTGTAAATTCCATTTGTGCCAAAAGTGTATTGGAGCCGGCATAATTGTATTGCACGGAAGTATCGTACTTCTCTTCGAACAATTCACCTATTTCATCCATTGGCAAGCGCATTCCTGCTCCGCAATATACAAGAAGGGACCTTTCACTGATCTGCTCATTTGCAACGATTGTATTATCTTCCATTGGATCAGGTTTTGTAATTGAATCCGTCTGATTGCCAACACAACCAATTAAAAGCATACAACACAGTAATATTGAAAACAGTTTCAATTTTTGCTTTATCATCCGATTAATCTCCATAGTTATAGATCTGAATGGGTGTTATGCTCATTTTGAGCACAACATCATTCAAAGTAACAATGTTTGGAGCGTTATGTTAGTATTAACATAACGGTACTTCCTTGGTATGTTTGGTATAAATAATTTTCTATTATGGGATTCTGCAAAGCTAAAGGGCATTTACTTATGAAAAAACCATTCATTTTCTTTTAAAGAATCTCTTATTGATGCTTCATGATACACAGAAGGTTATTTTCGTAATTAAAATAGTACAAAGTGTAAACTTTTGCAGCAAATGTGAAAGATAGGCTATATAGTATAATTAATTCAATAATATATTTATAATTGAACATCCATAAACTAATTATTAATTTATGGATAGGCGATTCAGATGAAGTTTGGACTTCTGGAGGACATGGTTAAATCACTTTCTCATGCACTTCAGAATAAAGCAGGGGGCGGAAGTGGCCTTTTCTTCCAGATATATGCATTCTTATGGATTGTTGTATCCACATATTTGATTATAAGTCTCATACTATCCATCAATAATAAATTAAATCTGGTATATGCTGCCAGTGCACCGATATACATTTTTCTTTTTTATACTATAATCTACATTTTCTGGACATATGAAAAGAAGGTAGGAATTGAAAAAAGAAGAGTAAATGAATTACAAATTGTAGATTTTATAAATCTGGAATATAAATTTACAGAACCTGCTGAACTTGGATTTAATAATATGCTTTTCTTCAGGATAAATAATCCCACTGAAAAAATAATAGAGAATGTCTGGATAAAAGCAGTATTCCCCAGAACAGTCCGATGCGATAAGCCTGTTTTAAATCTTGGTGATATTCAGGCAATGTCTTTCGCATCATCTTCTTTCGCTTTTGTGCCCCTCTTATCAGGAACTGTAAAAATGGGTTATTGTGACCTTTACCTTGAGATAAACAAAAACAAGCACCAAAAACCTCCAATTTTTTTTGGAAATATTAACATTGCCCACTCATGTATTAGATTAAATATTGAGCTTCTTGAAGCACTTCGATTAGGACACGGTTCTACAGTATCCATTAAAATTGAAAATACCTTAAATGTTAATCTGGTGAACCTATATGTGAAAGCTTATTTTTCAGACAGGATAAAAAGTGATACTGTATTTTCAGATACAAAAAATATAGTCCCTGGTTCATCTTATGATATTACATATCAGGTAATGCCAACGAATGTGGGTACTTTGATCATTGGGTATTTTGAAATTATATTTACCCTGGGTAATAACAATTGCATGATAGGACCCGTGGATTTTGGAGAGCAACACATACAGATGCCAGATGTAAATGTTAAGGTCAATGTTCCTGAAACACTATACAGTGAAGTTGCTAACACACTGAGTATTTATGTAGAGAACAGGTCGGACGAGTTTATCAGCAATGTTTGTTTTAATAGCTGCTTCTCCTCGTTTATAGAATGTTATAATACTGACGCTTGCATACCTGAAATACAGCCACATTCCTCCGCATATGCATCCCTTGTGATAAAACCAATTAACGCTGGAAAGATCGATCTTGGAAATCTCAATTTTTCTTTTGAGGTGAATGAGATTCTTTGCCAGCAAGATCCCATTGATCTTGGAACACATGAAGTAGCGTGAATGTGAAATAAAATTTACTTATACTGGAATTATAGTCATACACTCAACTAATTATACTTGAATTGATATATTTTATTCTATGAGAGGAACTGACCGTAACATTATTAAGAAAAAGCTAAAACCTGACGATCTTGATGCTTTAATAAAGAAAGAAAA
>JAVEPM010000033.1:0-33437 GCA_034008115.1 Methanolobus sp. | reverse complement strand
ATTTTGTTGTTCAATTATCCCAAGTAATCGAGTTACAAGTTCCACTACTGCTTCTGGACCAGCTTCATAAACTGCAAGTATTTCTTTCCGCTCTATTTTAATCCCCTCAGATCATCAGAATCTTTTGTCTGTATGTTAGAATGAAGTCATAATATATTGATTTTTGGTAACTATTCAGCCTGATAAAAACGCTATCTATAACAATCTTGACAAAAAGTTGAAATGTAAATTTCATTATGAAGATTTATTTTGATTGTTACTATTGATTGCTTTTTTGATTGTTAGATTGTTAGTGGGCAGATATCTCAATTTCGATGAAATCAGTACCAATAGGCAGATTGTGCTAGGCTGAATAGTTACGATTTTTGTTTTTTTGAGACTTATGGCTGAATAGTTACAGATTTTTATCAGGAACAAGTTTTGGGCTTTTAGGTCTTCCTCTTTTTCCCGTTCTTGGAAACTCCACCCATTTACCGTGTTTTTGTAAAAGTGCTTCTGAATAAAATCTTAATCCATCTGAAACAAAAAGTGGTTTCAATCCTGAAAGACATTTATCGGTAAGTTCAACCAATCTATTAGCTACATATTGTTTTCCTGGTCCAATCGTGAAATCGATTATCAGTCTGAATTGAGGTGCAAAACTTATCCACAACCATGATCCATCATCATCGACAAAATTAGCTGTTGATGGAACTACTTTTTTTTATTATCGTCCAGAGTTCATCCATCTCTACCTTTGCAATGTTCAGATCTTTCATCTTTTCCTGATGTATATTGTCACATTGCTTTGATGCACGGGATATCCAGTTACTTACGGTGATTGGTTGGACTTCCAGTACATCAGCAATTGCTTCAATACTCATTCCTTTTATGGACATTTTCAAAGCTAACAGTATGGTTGATTCTTCTTTTCGCATGTCATAAAAAAAGGTGTTTGTACGATTACAAAATACTCTGCCGCATTCGCGGCAGAGGTATTTCCTAATACGTTTACCTTTGATCTGATAAGTTCCATTGGCTATGACATTGGCCTTTTCCAGCAAGATCGAAATATTGACAGTCTTCGTTAGGACAAGCAACATCAGTGAATTTTGGTGTAGGTCCTCGTTTTCCCATGATGAAAATATCTCTAAGTCATATTATATAACATCAACTGAATGATATTGGACTACCAGAATTTGACATTTGTTATTAAATAAAAATTTCATGTTAATTAATGCTATTAATATGTCATAATATATGATATATTCGAATTTATGTTGCCAATTAAGCCCATATTGATGGAAAATAAGCAAAATACCACCAATATGTTCATCGATTTTATAAACTGTCAAATTAGGGTTGTAACATATATATATTGGGGCACAAGTTCAATTGTGATTGGATGAATAGGGACTTTACTTTAATAAAATATGAGAGTTTGCTTAAAGCCATAATAAAAACAAATTATACTACGACTACAGTAAATGATTATATTGCTTTTGAACCTCAAAATTGTATCATAATGCGTCATGATGTAGATCGTGCAATAAACCGAAGTTTTGCAATGGCCAAGCTCGAATATGATTATGGAATTAAATCAACTTATTACTTTAGATATAGAAATGATACTTTTAAGCCTGATATTATTAGAAAAATACTTGATATGGGGCATGAGGTTGGATATCATTATGAAGTAATTGATAAAGCAAAACATGATTTTGAAAAAGCAATTGAAATTTTTAAAAAGGAACTTGATGAATTTAGGTTGATAACTAATATCAATACTATTTGTATGCATGGAAATCCCCTTAGCCCTTTTTCGAATTTAGAAATATGGGATAAATATAGTTTTGAGAATTTTGGAATTTTGGGTGAACCTTATATTTCTATTGATTATAATAAAGTAATTTATTTTACTGATACTGGTAGAACTTGGTCTGATCCAAAGATACTTAATAAGTATTTTATTGACAACAAAGATTTCATTGACAGGTCGGGAATCAATGGAAAGTATAAGCCCAGAAGCATTTTTAAAACAGATGATATTATTCAACTAATTGAAAGTGAGATGTTTCCTCAAATATGCTTGCTCACACATCCTAATAGATGGTGTGATGAATATTTATCTTGGACAAAAGAGTTAGTTTTTCAACGTATAAAAAATATCGGGAAAGCGGGGTTAATTTTGTACCGATCTTTGAACAATGATAAAAATGTGCTTCCTCAAATCGAGAGTTAAAATCAAAGAGCGTTCATATGGGGTGTTATAATTGAATATACTCGTGGATTTAGGACATCCAAAAGATGTGAATATTTTTAAAAATGTATTATATTCACTTCAAAAAAAAGGACATATTATTAAAATAATAGTAAGGGATCGAGAAAACACAAAATATGTATTGCATTCTTTAGGCTTTGAATGTGAGATCTGTAAATTTTATACTAATATTTGCCAAAAGGCTTTTGGTCTCCTGCTCAATAATCTGTGGCTTTATAATGTTTCCAAATCCTTTAAGCCAGACATTTTTATAAGCCCAGGTTCTCCATATTCAGCCCATGTAAGCTCTATTCTTAAAAAACCTCATTTAGCATTTTCTGATACAGAGATTGCAGGAATTGTGACAAAACTTACTCTGCCTTTCACATCTAAAGTTTATACTTCTACTTCTTTTTATCTAGATCTTGGTTCGAAGCAAGAAAGGTTTGATGGTTATTATGAGCTTGCATACCTACATCCCAAATATTTTACCCCTAATAAAGAAGTTCTTAATAAATATGATTTAAATGATGATTATATTATCTTAAGATTATCTGCTTTTGACTCAAGTCATGATATGAATGCAGTAGGTTTTAACTTTAAAACAGAAAAAGAACTGATACAATATGTAAAACAACTGGAACATTACGCAACAGTAATTATACTTTCTGAAATTCATAAATGGAAAACAATAAAAGATCATAGCCTGGTTATTGATTCTCAAGACCTCCACGACATAATAAACTATTCAATCCTGTATATTGGTGAAGGTGCCACAATGGCCTCTGAGGCTGCTATATTGGGTGTCCCGTCTATTTATATGTCAAATACCCAAAGAGGTTATTTAAATGAATTAGAGCAAAAATATGAGCTTGTTTACACTATTTCAAATAGAAACGATGCACTGAAAAAGGCTGTAGAAATATTGGAGAATGATGCGATTTTGGATGAATGGAAGTTAAAAAGAAACAGAATGCTAAGTGAAAAAACAGATGTTGTAAAATTTATGGTAGATTCAATCGAAAAATTTGGTTAAAAATTATAAATATTAAATAATATTCAATGTGTAAATTTATAGAGAATGAACAACTAGCTACGAACAAATTTTTCCCAAATAATCTAAAAAAGTACATACTTATCGGTTAAAAATATGTGTGTTTCAAAGCTTCATCAGGTTATTATTTTTATTAATTTTTTTGTACCTTTAACAGTTACAATTTTTATATGCCCATATTTTATAAAAAAATTTATTGAAAGAGGTTTTGTTGTAAAAGATTATCACAAAAAAAATCTTACTATGGTGCCTACATATGGAGGGCTTTTGATTTTGTTTGCATCTTTTTTTTCAATTTCCTTAAATCCGATGTTCTTTAAACTTTCAATACAAAATTATGTTTGCATGTTAGTTATTATTTCTTTTGGATTATTTGGGCTCATAGACGATATGATCAATATAGGACAATTAGCCAAATTATGTATTATGTATTACTGTTCCTACCCATTAATTCAGTGCGTAACTCATACTGCGATTATCATTCCAAGCATTGGAAACATCGAGTTTGGAATATTCTATCTGCAGTTTATCGTCCCAACTTTTGTTCTGGTTGTATCTAATCTGATAAATATGCACGCTGGTTTCAATGGGCTTGATTCTGGTTTATCGATAATAATTTTAATTTCGTTGATCCTAAAATCAATACTTGTAAATGATGTTGAAAACATAATCGTGATTATTAGCTTAGCGGGAGCTCTAGTTGGGTATTTTGTATATGAAAGATATCCTTCTAGTATTTTTTTGGGCAATATCGGTTCACTTTCTATTGGAGCCGCAATAGGTGTAACGATAGTAATCCAGAGCTTTTTGATAAGTGGTCTTATAATGCTTTTACCACATACAGTTAATTTTTTGATGTATGTCTACTGGAAATGGAATAAATCACCGGATGTAGAGTTTGCTAAAGTTCGTTATGATGGAACATTAGAGGTTCCAAATCGCTTAACTCTAAAATGGTTTTTACCTTATTATTATAATATAACTGAAAAACAGGCAACTTATTCTATGTATTTTTTAACTGGAATTTGTTGCTTAGCAAGTTTTTTTGTATGATTGTAAATCTTAAAATCATTTACTTCAGTAAATTCCACTTAAACCAACCATTTATAACAATATTCCTTTCATGATTCTCATTTTTTATCCAACATGAGCATTCAAACCAAACGGTTTATTAATCTCAGCATTATTTTTATGCTCTCATCCTTTGTCCTTTATATTCCATAATATTTATTTTAAAACAAAATAGTAAAAATTAAGTACTAACCAAATATTCCTGAACAAAACGTAAAGGAAAAAGATGATGAGTATGTTGACAGATGTCCCCCTGTGGGCATTTCTGGTATCTGTGATTGCAGGTTACCTTTTGGGTGTGTTTTCAGGGCTTGTGCCCGGTATACATACCAATAATTTTGCACTTATACTGCTTGCATTTTCTCCATTTATTTCAGAGCATGGATTATCCCTGGTCTGCATTGCAGCCATGATATTGTCAAATGCAATATCACATACCTTCCACGATATTATTCCATCGATCTTTCTTGGAGCACCTGGTGAGGACACGGCACTGGCAGTGCTTCCCGGTCATACCTTATTGCTTGAGGGCCAGGGTGCACAGGCTATCCGCCTCTCAGCACTGGGAAGTGCGGGTTCAGTGGTGTTTTCCATGCTTACTGTGATCCCTCTTTCACTTATTTTTGTGAAAAGTTATACTCTCATCCAGGAAAATATGGCCTTCATACTGATTTTCGTAGTATTTGTAATGGTCATAACCGAAAAAGGGGAGTATTATCATGGTGAAGGAAGACAAAAAGTCTGGAGAAAGAGAGCTTATGCCCTTTTGCTTTTTGGCATGAGTGGTCTTTTAGGGGTATTTGCATTCAGAATGGATTATCTTGCCGTTCCTGTAATTGACTGGGGTCAGGGTTCAATATTACTTCCACTACTAAGCGGACTCTTCGGAGCATCCCAGCTTATGGTAAGCCTGTTCTCTGATCCAGTTATCCCGGCACAATATGACTCAAAGCCGGAACTGGAAACAGGAAAGATCTTCAGGGGTATGGTTACCGGCAGTATTTTTGGTTCCATTGTTGCGTGGTTGCCGGGAATATCTTCATCTATAGCAACAGTATTTGCACGTCTTTTTGTTAAGCAGGAAGAAAAGAGTTCCAATTTTGCTTATGGAAATAATGAGGCTTTTCTGAGTTCTTCAAAAGAGTTTATTGTGTCCATTTCTGGTGTCAATACAAGTAACGCAATTTTCGGTTTGATGGCACTCGCATTTGTTGGAAAGACAAGAAGTGGAGCCATGGTAGCTATAAATGAACTGATAGACGGTGTTTCTCTTGAATTCTCATTGGTGCTGCTTTTTTTGTGTGCAATACTATTGACATCATTACTATCATACTTTTCCACGATCTATCTTGGTGACAATATCCACCATGTGCTGGAAAAAATAGACTACCCGAAACTTTGCTACGGGATTATTTTCTTTCTTGCTTCCATGGTATTGCTCTCAACAGGGTTATTCGGATTGCTGGTGTTTGTAATAGCAATTCCCATAGGGATGCTTGCACCATTTCTGGAGGTAAAAAAGAGTCACGCAATGGGAGTGATACTTTTGCCTGTTATCCTGTATTTTATTTAAGATTCTTCAAGCAGTTCAGTATCATCATGCGAATAGGCTGGAGAACAGCAACACAGTAATCTGAGTTCTTCTTCTCCGGTATTTTTGATATTATGGGGAGTTCCGGGATGAATGCAGACAGATTCTCCTTCATTGACTAAAATAGATTCATCCCCAAGTGTCATCAGACCACAACCAGACAAAATGTGATATATCTCTTCTGTAACGGTGTGACGATGTAAAAGTGTTGTAATTCCTAGCGGTACTGTGGCCTCAGCAAGACTCTGGGCAGAGTTACCATGCACAAGAGGATGCATAAGTTCCCTGATGGATGAACCATCTTTTGTAACGTAAGCTTCTGTCGTCTTGCAGGAAGTCTTGAGCATCATAAATATCACAAATCTATTATATCACAAATCTATTCTTCCTTCTCAAAGCTTGCTATCATTCCAAGCATGTTGTTCTTGATCTGCGTGACATAATCCACCCACTTGCCACCGACATCAATTGGTGCAAGGCCATTGAAGTCAGCTTCCATAAGGTCCGGATCATATGGTATTTCTCCGAGTACAGGAATGCCGAGTTCTTCCAGTTTTGGTTTTATGTTTGCAGAAGTGCCTTTGTTGATGATTGCAGCAAGATGCTTTATCTCAATACCTTCGGAAAGCTGCTTTATCCTCTGGGCAGTTTCAATTGACCGCATTCCAGGTTCAACAACCACTATCATAAGATCTATTCCACGGGTGGTGCCTCTTCCGAGGTGCTCTATCCCTGCCTCCATATCCAGTATCACAGCACTGGTATCCTTTAGTACCACATGTCTCAGGAAAGCCTTCAGAAATGCAGAGGCAGGACACATGCAGCCACTTCCTCCTGTCTCAACTGTACCCATGACAAGCATTTTTACATTATCAGGACCAACAACACCGAACTTGTCTACAATATCATCGACCTTCGGGTTGAATTTGAACATTCCTCCCTTTTCTCCTGCTCTCTCTTCAATAAGATCCTGATAGTCGGTGAGTGGTTCCGGAGCTTTTTTTATCCCCAGGGAGGAAGCAAGATTCATATCAGCATCAGCATCGATTGCAAGTACGTCATATCCATCCCTTGCCAACATTCTTGCAAGAGTGCCGGATATTGTTGTCTTGCCTACCCCGCCTTTTCCAGTGACTGCAATTTTTACCATGCTCTGAATTGATGATTTATATGAATTATATGTTCCGGTTGCAATTCATTCTATAGTACTTACAAGTTCCAGCATTTCATCCAGTTCACTGTTTCCGTCAATTGAGAATAGCGTGCCATTTACTATTCCGGCATCAACATTGTACTCTCCATCTGGTACTACTCCCATGACAATGGTGCTTGTATCTTCATTTTCAAAGGCAGTGACAAAACCTAACATCCTCATTCCGGAATCTGTCGAATTAGCAGCTGCAGAGAATATCTTTACGATGACCTCCGTACCATCATCGAGTACAAGTTTTTTTGTACTTGTTTCTTCTACGCTGCTAACGTCATTGTTTGCTTCCATTTCATCTATCTTGCTCTCCATTATTTTGGAAACAAGTCCTGTAGGTAGTTTTGCTCCCGAAGGCAAAGAAAGACGATACGTGATTATCTGGGCGTTCAAACTCTCAGGTATATCTATGGAAAACGGCAGCTTATTTGATTCCTTAAAATCAAGCACTTGTTCATTGATATCTGCTTTAAGCCTGTCATTCTGGTATTTTACAGTCGTGGAATTGAGAACTATGTTTGTTGAATCGGTAACTTTTTGTTCTAATGAGTTTTCCTCAATGGATATTTGTGACCAGCCGTAGGCCAGCAGTGCATTCTCGTCGATGCTTGCAGGACTTGCCTGAGGGGTTTCAAGACATCCTGAGCTCAGACAAATTATGAGTATGAATGAAATCAGTAAATAATTATTCTTTATATTCAGGACCAAAAGTATCACCTGAATATATGATGCATTTATTAATATATTAAAGCACTTGGCATTAGCGATTGTTGGCTTCCCTTCTTTTTTTAGACATAAAAATCATATGCTTTATATTGTTGATGTTCATTATTCTTATTTATGCACGACATGGACTCACGTTTCAGACAAATACGAAAAGTGCTGATCTATGTGCTTTTCCTGAATCTGGCTGTTTCATTTGCAAAGATCGGGTATGGCTTTTATACAAATGTGCTCAGTATGCAGTCAGATGGTTTGCATTCCCTTTTTGACGGTGTTTCAAACATTGTGGGTCTTATAGGAATACATATAGCATCCAAACCTCCTGATAAAGCACATCCTTACGGACATCGTAAGTTCGAGACAATGGCTTCTATAATGATCGCTGTGATATTGGCCATTGTTGCCTTTGAAATAGTCCATTCGGCATTTACCCGTTTTGGAGACGGCAGTCATCCGGAGGTAACTGCAATAAGTTTTGCAGTGATGCTTGGAACAATGTTAGTCAATTATGCAGTGACCACCCATGAAAGCAAAAAAGGTAAAGAATTAAACAGTGAGATACTACTTGCTGATTCTGCTCATACTAAAAGTGACATATACGTTTCACTTTCTGTCATTATAGGCCTGATAGCTATCCAGCTCGGTTATCCTGTCATCGATCCTATAATTTCGATATTGATAGCCATGGTTATACTTCGTGCAGGTGCAGAAATTATATTCCATAGTATATCTATCCTGACCGATGAATCTCAGATAGATCCGGAAGCTATCTCTCAGGTAGTACATAATATAGAAGGTGTCATTGCTTGTCACGACATACGTACGCGTGGTCCTCCGGGAAGTGTCTACGTGGACCTTCATGTTGAAGTGGACCCTAATATGAGTACTTATAAATCTCATACTATCTCACATATTGTTCAGTACAGGATCAAGGAGAATTTTGACGGAATTGAAGATGTCCTTGTGCATATAGAGCCGGCTCGCACACGGTCGATATAAATATTATCAGGAACTCTATACGCTTATGCCAGGAAATACATTCGGACATTCTTTCAAGATAACTACATGGGGTGAATCTCATGGTAAAGCCCTTGGAGTTGTTGTTGACGGGGTACCGGCAGGGCTTGAATTATCAGAAAATGATATTCAGAAAGACCTTGACCGCCGCCGTCCGGGGCAGAGTGAAGTATCCACTCCCCGCTCAGAATCTGATTCTGTGGAAATATTGTCCGGCGTAATTGAAGGTGTTACAACGGGAATGCCCGTTTCCATGCTTGTATGGAACAAGAATGCTAAATCCAGTGCATACGATTACATAAAGAACATTCCTCGCCCGGGCCATGCCGACCTTTACTATTCTGAAAAACATGGAATTCATGACCACAGAGGTGGTGGAAGGTCATCCGGCAGGGAAACCATTGGCAGGGTTGCAGGAGGCGCTGTTGCCAAAAAAATCCTTTCTCAGGCAGGTATTGAAGTATTTGCCCATGTTATTGAGCTTGGTGGTGTAAAAGCAAAGCATCTTTCCTTTGATGAGATACGCTTGAACGTTGAGAAAAATGTTGTCCGCTGTGCTGACTCAGAGGCTGCTGAAAGGATGCTTGAGCAGGTGAATATTGCTCGTCTTGAAGGTGACAGTATTGGTGGTATTGTGGAAATTATAGCCACGGGTGTACCTACAGGTCTTGGTGAGCCAGTATTCGCTAAGCTGGATGCTGACATTGCCTGTGCAATGATGGGAATTGGTGCCGTGAAAGGTGTGGAAATTGGTGCTGGTTTTGAATGTTCCCGGATGAAGGGAAGCCAGATGAACGATCCTTTCATGCTTGAAAATGGCAAGGTAGTTCCAGTCACTAACAATGCAGGTGGTATGATAGGTGGTATATCCACAGGGATGCCAATAATCTGCAGAATAGCAGTAAAACCGACACCTTCTATCTCAAAGACCCAGAAAAGCGTTGATATGACTGCGATGAAAGAGATAGACCTTGAAGTCCATGGCAGGCATGACCCGACAATTCCTCCACGAATGGTGCCTGTGGCAGAGTCTATGATGGCACTTGTACTTGCTGATCATATGATAAGGAGCGGGCGCATTGGCCCTGATTCGTTGTTAGAATGAGTGTTTTTAATTCATAATTTTTGGCTTTGTAGATGTGTTATTGAAGGTGTGTATCGTACAAAATTATCAATCATAATCTTTGAAAACGGGTAATATCGCAGATCATAATCGATACTTCTTTAGATGGGTTTTTACAGCAGTGACGATGGAATGTGCTGCCTGCGGCGGGGTTCTTGCATTGTTTTTTTGATAATTTATTCACTGTATCATAAGATCATGAACAAATTATATAGAAACATCTCTTGTTTATGAAAATCAGTAACTTATGCTTATAATGTAAAATAAAAAAGAAAAAAGAAGAGAAAAGGAAAAAGCTAGAAGAAAAGCTAAACAATATCAGATGTTAAGCTTGCTCATTCTTTCTACTGCTTCATTGATCCTCTCAACGGGTCGTGTTAGTGCAAACCTGATGTAGCCTTCGCCGTAAGTTCCAAAGCCAACACCTGGTGTTGCCACAATTCCTGCGGTCTCAAGCAGCAGTTTTGCAAATCCTAATGAATCATATCCATCAGGAACAGGTGCCCAGACGTAGAATGTTGCTTTAGGTGGCTTGACGTCAAGTCCCAACTCACGAAGTCCTTTTAACAGTGCATCTCTTCTTTCCTCGTATATGTGATTCATATCTGAAACACATTGCTGGGAGCTGCTAAGCGCTGTAATACCTGCCATCTGGATTGCATCGAAGGCTCCGGAGTCCACATTGGACTTAACCTTGCCGATACCGGATATTATTTGTTTGTTACCAACTGCAAAGGCAATTCTCCATCCTGTCATATTATATGTCTTGGAAAGGGAGTAGACCTCAATTCCCACATCCATTGCACCGTCAACGCTTAAGAAACTTGGAGCTTTGTAATTGTCGTATGTCATTTCAGAGTAGGCGTTGTCATGTATGACCACAATCTCATTTTCACGGGCAAACTGTACAACCTCTTCAAAGAACTTTTTATCAGCAACGGCTGATGTTGGGTTATTCGGATAATTCAGGAACATTAATTTTGCTTTTTCAAGTCTGTCCTTTGGAATTGCATCCAGATCTGGCAGGAAGTCATTTTCCTTAAGAAGCGGCATAATATGGGCTTCTCCACCTGCGAATTCTGTTCCAATTTTGTATACGGGATATGCAGGGTCCGGACAAAGTGCTATATCGCCTGGGTTAATAAAGGCAAGTGGTATATGCGCAATACCTTCTTTTGATCCTATAAAAGTAAGGGCTTCAGTTGCAGGATCCAATTCGAGTCCCCTGCTTTCTTTGCACCAGTCAGCAGCAGCTTTCCTAAAAGCAGGCATTCCTGCGTATGAAGGGTAACTGTGAGTTTCAGGTTTACGTACAGCTTCGCACATTGAATCTACAATATGCTCAGGTGTTGGTTGATCCGGGTCACCGACTCCCAGGTCTATAACATCTACTCCTTTTGCTTTCATGGCTGCCTTAGACTCGTCTATTGTTGCAAACAAATACGGGGGCAATGAGTTTATCCTGTCAGAATACATTTATTCACCTATTTTAAAAGCATTTTTGTGCCATATGGCATCTATGCAACTCATTTAAGTATTCCTATCTATTTAATAACATAGTATAAACAAATTATTTTAGGAAGTTTAAAGAGTTATATCCAAACACAATCTATTAATATAAATAATATGAAATATACTACTATATTTATAATTAATATGTGGTGTGGATCATTAGTTTCGATGAAAAACTGGACATTCTGAAAAAGAGAGAAAAGGAGCTTGAATGCATCTATAGCATATCAGATCTGTTCGATCTGTATGTTCCTCTTGAGTCTCTTCTAAAAGGTATAATACAAAGGCTGTCATCAGCTTTTATTTATCCTGAACTTGTTGAGTCATGTATAGCTTTGGATGGAGAAATATACCAAACTGACATGTTTGAAAAGAACAGGCAATCCTTGTCCAGCAGCATTATAGTTCATGGCAAGAAACGAGGTTTTCTTACTGTATCTTACCGTGATGTATGTCCTTTACGTGATATTGGTCCATTCCTGGAAGATGAGCAACGGTTGTTGGATGTAATTACATCACGTCTCTGTAAAGTTATAGAAAGAAAACATGTAGAAGAAGCTCTTCTTAATTCTGAGAAAAGATACAGGATGATATTTGATGTTTCTCCTCTTGGAATATTTATGGACCAAAAAGGAATCATAAGCCATTGCAACAGGAGTTTTCTCAAGATCTTTGGAGTTTCAAAAAATGATGTTGTGGGTGCAGAGATCTTTGATTTTGTAAATGATGACCGTTTAAATCAGCTTTTTGCCGGATATTTAGAGTATTCCAGTCCATTTTATGAAAATGAATACTCTGCACGAATACCGGGCAGGGAAGTACATCTGAGATCTTACTATGTTCCATTGAGGTCAAAGGACAATACTATAGATGGTGGCATTGGTCTTATTGCTGATATAACCTCAAACAAGAATTCAGAAGAAGAATTACAAAACCAGAAAGAACTTCTAACAAGTACTTTCAATGCCTTGCAGGATCTTATTGTTGTTGTGGACAGAGAAATGAAGGTAGTTACCAGCAACTGGAAGAGCGACATAATCTCTCCTCCACGAAGTGAAGAAATGCATCCGCAGATATGTGACTGTTTTACTCATAATCTGATGCCTTATGACCCATGCCCTGTAAAGGATGTTTTCTCAACAGGTAGCATGAAAGAATTTGAGCATATTGATCCTGTTGACAATAAAGTGAGGGATTTTCGTATATTCCCTGTCTATGATACAAAAGGTGATGTAATAATGGCTGTAAGCCATGTACGTGATATCACTGAACGCAAGGAAACAGAAGATGCCTTAAAGCGATCAACAGATGAATTAGAACGAGCATATGAGGAGTTAAAATCTCTTGACAAGCTTAAGGATGAATTTCTTTCTAACCTGCGACATGAACTTAACACACCGCTTACTTCCATAAAAGGATTCAGCGAGCTTTTGTATGATGGTACTCTTGGTTCACTGAACGATGGGCAAATGGATGCAATAGAACGTGTTGTGACAAAATCAAACAAGCTGCAGAATTTGATTGATTCCCTTTTTTTTGTAAGCACAAACCAGAACGGAAATATGATATACAATTTCGAACAGATCGAGCTTTCTTCTCTTCTTACTAACATTGTGAACCTTTTCTTTGATACGATCAAAAAGAAAAACATGTATATTCACACTGATGTTGATTTTGAAACATGTTTAATTGATGCTGATAGAACGTATCTTCCTCAGGTATTCGCCAATTTGATGGATAACGCGATAAAATTCACATCCGACAATGGGACGATCCATCTCTTGGCATTTAAAGAGGACAAGGAAATCCATGTGATAATAGAAGATAGCGGCATTGGTATTTCTGAAAAGGATCTTCAAAATCTGTTCCAGAAATTCTATCAGATAGATAGTTCATCAACCAGGAATTATGGTGGTAATGGTCTTGGGCTTTACATAAGTAAATTGATAGTAGAAAACCACGGTGGTAAAATATGGATAGAAAGTGAAAAAGGAAAAGGAACAAAAGTCCATATACTCATTCCTTTAAGGCAAAATCAATTTTCAGCTTTTTCCAGTTCAACTTCTATATCTAGCGAAAGACCTTTGCTAAAGTAGTTATCATTTATTAGAACACTACGTGTTTTCATGTAGTCGGATTTGCCTACAGTATACATTAGATTCTGACCTGAGAAAAGTCAACATAAGATAAAAATGAAAAAATGTGGTAACAAGTTTTTTCGGATCGTTACCATTCTAAAACCAAAAAATCGAATATTTTTACATTGAAGTTTCGCTGATGATATTCTCAAGATTAAGAAGGATGAGTAATCTATCTTCCAATTTACCAACACCTTTCAAGTATTCTGCATTTATACTCTGTGTGATTATTTCAGGTGTCTGGTCAATGTTCGATCCCTGCAGACGTATGACTTCACTGACAGAATCTACAACCAGTCCAATGACAGTACCTTCTATGTCCACAACAACAACACGTGACTCATCAGTTATATTTTTTTGAGACATTCCAAAGCGTTTGTCAAGATCCATGACAACAATTATCTTTCCTCTAAGATTTATCACTCCTTTTACATAATCAGGAGACCTTGGAATTCTTGTAATTTCAGGCATTCGGATTATTTCCTGTACCTGCATTATGTTCACAGCAAATTCTTCCACACCCAGACTAAAAACTACAAGTTGATGGAGATACTCATCAATGTTATCCTGAAACTTTTCATTCATATTTGCCATTCTTTTACCTCAAAAAATAAGGGACTGTATTAGCGCACAACACACCGCATACAATTATCTATTTTTATATTATATTACAAATAGTATAAAAAGATTATCTTAAACTGGAAGGATGCCACAAATACTTTGGGAAGGTTCAAAAAACCGATTCTTATTTAAGTATTTAGACCAATACCACGCTACAAAACAGGATTATTTTTAAATATTTTATAACCACGAGGTTTCATATGAGCGATATTTTACGTAGAGGCCGCTTATCTTCAACACCCGATGAAGATATGATAAATTTCTCATCATCAATGTCAGCTGACAAATGGATATTTGAGGCTGATGTTCTGGTAGACATGGCTCACACAGTTATGCTGCATGAACAGGATATTATCAAAGAGAATGATTGCAAAAGTATTCTCAGCGGACTTTTAAAGATAAAGGAAGGGGGCATTGAAAAACTTGATCACAGTTATGAGGACATACACATTTCCCTGGAGTCCCGGCTTATAGATATTGTAGGCGAGGACACAGGAGGCAGGATGCACTCCGGTCGTTCCCGCAATGACGAAGTTGCAACCTGTATAAGGATCAGGTTAAGGGACGAGCTATTGTCTTTAATGGAGGAACTCTCTGAGCTTCGTAAGACCCTCCTTTCAAGGGCATCTGAGAATACAGAGACCATCATGCCAGGCTTCACTCACCTTCAGCATGCACAACCTACCACTTTTGCACACCATCTTCTTGCACATTCCAATGCCATCGGAAGAGACATCGAGCGCATTATCAGTACATTTTCAAGAGTGAACAAATGCCCTCTTGGATCTGCGGCTTTTGCGTCTACTGGTTTTGACCTTAACCGCGAAAGAACCTGTTCGCTTCTTGGATTCGACGCTGTTCTTGGAAACTCCATGGATGCTGTAAGCACACGTGACTTCCTTATTGAATCCGCATCTGCAATGTCAAATATCATGGTCAACCTTAGCAAGATGGCAGAGGAGATAATTATCTGGTCAAGTTCGGAATTCTCTTTTGTTGAACTTGATGATATGTATGCTTCTACATCTTCCATTATGCCACAAAAGAAAAATCCGGATTCTGCCGAGCTGGTCAGGGGTAAGGCTGGAACGGTTATCGGTTCATTAATGGCTTTACTTTCAATTTCTAAGGCACTTCCGTTGAGTTACAACCGTGACCTTCAGGAAGCAACCCCTAACATGTGGCGTGCGGTTGAAACTACCCGAAGTGCTGTTCGTATCACTAAGGGCATGATAGCTACCATGAATGTGAACACAGAGTCCATGGCTGCAAAGTCAGTGCTGGGCTTTACCACTGCCACAGAACTTGCAGATACCATGGTAAGGGAAGCGGGAATTCCGTTCAGAACAGCTCACCAGATAGTTGCTGTGCTGGCCCGAGGTAATGGAAAGCCTACTTTGGATGAGATCAATGCTGTGGCTCAGGATGTAATTAGTGAAAGCTTAAGTGGCAGGGGCCTTAGTGAAGATATGGTAAAGGAAGCTCTTGACCCGGTTCTTAACATCAGCAGGAGAGCTATTACAGGTGGACCTGCACCAGATGAAGTAAAAAGGGCCATAAAGATAAGTCTTGAAGAACTCCACGAAACAAAGACAAGCATAGCAGATATGAACAACGGTATTGAGAACTCATTGAAGCTTCTGTTCAGTGTTGTCGAAGGTTATACGGGAAAAGCTGCATAATTAGAAGTTACAGTTGAATTTATCGATTACATTATACAAATAATCAAGGGATAATCATGGAATTTGAAGAGGGCGACAAAATAAAGGTCAAGAAGGCTGGTGTGGAGTACGAAGGTATTGTCATGCCCAGTACGACCGGTCATATTATTTTAAAGATGGTCAGCGGTTACAATGCAGGGATCGATCCTAAAGGTGCCACTGTCACGATGGTGCAAAGAAGGCAGGATATGGAAGCTGCCTCTAAAGTTGCAGTTAATGAGACCAAAGCTAAAAAAGATCTTCCAAAGGTATCCATTCTGTCCACAGGGGGAACAATTGCCGGTAAGATAGATTACAGGACCGGTGCTGTAACTTCACAGTTTTCGGCAGATGATATTTTACAGGCTATTCCTGAACTTGCTGAGATCGCAAATTTCAGTGGAAAGGCTATCTACAATATACTTTCTGAGAACATGAAGGCTGAGTACTGGCAGGAGCTTTCAAGAGCTGTTATGGAAGAGATAAAAGGCGGTACTGATGGTATAATAATCGCCCACGGCACTGACACCATGATGTATTCTGCCGCAGCATTGTCATTCATGATCGACACTCCTGTGCCAATTGTGTTTGTAGGTTCACAGAGAAGTGCTGACAGGCCAAGCAGTGACAATGCCATGAATGCAATATGTGCTGCAAAGGTTGCTGTTAGTGACATTGCCGAGGTTACAGTTGTCATGCATACTGGACCATCAGACGATAAATGTTCGATCCATCGTGCAAGCAAGGTACGTAAGATGCACACATCCAGAAGGGATGCTTTCAGGTCGATCAACTCAGAGCCCATCGGCTATGTGGATTACGCTAGCGGAGAAATTCTTACGTCACTTCCTTACGTTAAAAGAGATGAAAAAGAACTGAAACTCAGAGATTCCCTTGAAGCAAAATGTGCCCTTGTGAAGTTCACTCCTGGTGCAAGTCCTGATATATTGGCCTACTTCATTGATGCAGGCTACAAAGGCATAGTTATCGAAGGCACAGGACTTGGGCATGTATCAACTGACTGGGTACCACAGTTGGAGAGAGCCAGATCACAAAATATTCCTGTGATAATCACTTCCCAATGTCTCAACGGAAGAGTATGTGACAGGGTCTATGACACAGGCAGGGACATATTGAAAGCTGGTGCAATCGAAGGCGAGGATATGCTACCCGAAGTCGCTCTTGTCAAGATGATGTGGGTACTTGGGCAGATGAAGGATTATGATGATGCAGTTGATATTCTTAAACAGGATATCAGGTGCGAGATCAATGAGAGGAGCCTTGATTAGAGGTTCCGGTATTTATTATCTATGTTTCATTTTAGTATAGTAAAATATACTGCACTTAGGATAACAAATCAATTGTTGACTTAGTCAATTGCAAAGTAAAATAGGATAGCATGTACTACAAATAACAGAAATGCGGCAAATAAATAGGTTTGTTTCCTGTGTACTACTAAAAACCCTATTAGTGCATGAATTATTGAAAGTGGCCAAATTCCCAAAATAAGATTTAATATACGATGCCAAGTTAAGTGATTGAGAGCTTGTTGGAATCCGAAATCAAGAATAAAGCTTAGAATATCTGTTTGAAGAAAGATAAGTGGATACAAAAGAAACCCAAATATGGCAGAAGTGGTTCTGTGTTCAGTACAGTAACCATAAATGAATAATGGGACTAATGGTCCAATTATCATAAAGTAATATAAATATGGGTCTTTTTCAAAAAGTATCCATATTAGTGCAAATATGAATGGAATTCCAAGAATAAAGATAATTGAATTGTTTGGGTTTGCGATAATTTCTCTAATTTTGTCTTGGCACTCGGCTGTTTTGCACAATTTATTTATTTTCATGATATGAAGTCTCTTTGATACTAATAAAAAAACAGGAAGAAATTCTTCCTGCGAAAGTACATCAGCTTTGTGAACCTACCCTCCAAATGCAAGTAGCTTCACCATTGGAGAATGGACTAGTTACTTCATTATCTAGTTCTTCTTGATCATAAAGTACCCACCAGTTGGACATATCATTATCAAAGAATCCTGCAATCAGATCTTCAGCATTTTCAAGCCCAATGACTTCATGTTCAGGTAAAGGCCATGAATCCTCATGTGCATCTCCTACTATATCGCCATTTGACAGCACAAATAACCTCACATGGAAACCACCAGTTAGACGAGCAGTACTTGTTGCAACACCGTCCCCTTCTATCCATCCATTGTTGGGGTCCGAAACATACTCGGCCCATTCAATAACAGTATCAGTCCACCCTTGATTTATTATGCGAGTTGCAACTGTGCTTCTATATGTATTTTCCCAAGCTATGTTGATTGGGTCTGCCTTTTCATATAAAACAGTTCCACCATTGTCTATTTGATACCAGCTATACTGTGGATATTCATAACCAATATTCCACCATTCAAATGGTGAAGATTGTTCTGTCATCACAATCATAACTGTATTGGTAGTTGTTACTTCATCTCCTTCATTGAGAAGAACGGATTGACCATTGGAATTGATTGACCTAAATTCTTTGCTTGGATTCTTAATTTTCATCTCCTTCGTAATTTCATCTGTTTTGAATTTTTCTTCAAATTCCTTACCAGAGTATGTTTCCTCAACTATAAGTTCTCCACTTTTGTATCTATAAGTTTTAGTTGATGTCACGCTTAGTGTATGTTCTTGCATCCACTCCTTAGTTTTCTTTTCCATTAAAAGCCGTTCTTCATCTGTTTTTTGATTATCTTTTATCCATTCCTTCAGTCCTGAAGGCATTTTGTCGTCAATTTCCGTAGTTTTAGCATTTACCGTTGATACAAATGCTAAGCTGCATATTAGCACTGCCATAAGAAGCGCACTAATTTTAATCTTGGTTTTTGTAATCATACTTTTCTCCTTATTATTCCAAAGACAAGATTACGCAAACCTTAAGTGTTATCAAAGCCAACAAAAATCTTGCCTTAGGGCATTTCGGGGTTCAAGCCTACTCTGCAAAAATAGATTGAACCTCACTTCATATTATTTCAATGTGACATTGTACAATTCTTCTCCTAGCTATATATGCATTATGGCCATAAGTTAAACTGAATAGATATTCAATCTAAAAAGTGAATGATTCTATAATTTTACTATCTCAAGAATTAATGCCACTCGCATTTTAATAATAAGTAAGACTAAGACACAAATTTAATAAATAGAAAAGGTTCAACAAAATTTAAGCAAACTATTGGATAGGATTAATTATTAATTTCCCTTCCATTTTCAATAGTAAAACTTTTTATTAATCATTGTTTTGCGAACCTTTATAACGAATAAATAAGGTATTAGCGAATCAGTCTATTATATTAATACAATGATCAGGTGAATATATGTCATTAGCAGCTCTTAGAACACATTATACGTCACAGATTAACCCGGAGGAACTGGATGACCAGAAGGTCACTGTCGCCGGATGGGTACATGAGGTACGTGACCTCGGTGGAATTTGTTTTGTTGTGCTCAGGGACCGTGAAGGAAGGACCCAGGTCACATTGGTGAAAAAGAAGACCGATCCAGAACTTCTGGACAAAGCAAGGAAACTTGTCAGGGAATCAGTAGTATCTATTACAGGTAGCGTTAAACCGGAAGGAAAGGCTCCAAATGGATATGAGCTCATCCCTGATGAGATAACAGTTCTCAATGAGGCAGAGTCACCACTCCCAATGGACACAACCGGAAAGGTTGAAGCAGAACTTGACACCCGTCTTGATTCAAGGTTCATCGACCTTAGAAGAAAAAGGACCACAGCTATCTTCAGAATAAGACATGAAGTACTTAAAGCTGTCAGGGATTTCCTTACAGACAATGGGTTCATTGAAACATGCAGCCCAAAAGTCGTGGCAACAGCAACAGAAGGTGGAACATCCCTTTTCCCGATCACATACTTTGACAGGGAAGCTTTCCTGAACCAGAGTCCTCAGCTCTTCAAGCAGATCCTTATGTCAGGCGGACTTGACAGGGTATTTGAGATCGGTCCTATTTTCAGGGCAGAGGAACACGACACCCGCAGACACCTTAACGAAGCAACATCAATTGATATAGAAGCAAGCTTCTGTGATCACTTCGATGTAATGGAGATCCTTGAAGAAATGGTCGCTTACATATATGAGCAGGTAATTGAGAATGCGCCCGATTCACTTGCAATTCTTGGTGTCGAATTAAAGGTACCGGCACTGCCATTCAAGAGATTGACCTATGATGAAACCATTGAGATAGTCAATGCAAACACTGATGAGATGCTCAATTGGGGAGATGACCTTGGCACTGTTGCAGAACATGCAATTGGTGAGTATATTTTCAAGGAAAGCGGTGAATCACACTACTTTATCATCGACTGGCCAACCGAAATTAAGCCGTTCTACGCAATGCCTTATGAGGATAATCCGACCATTTCCAAAGGATTTGACATGATGCACAGGACAATGGAACTCTCATCCGGTGCCCAGCGTATCCACACTCCTGAACTTCTCATAAGCAGAATTGAATCACAGGGTCTTGACCCTGAAGGATTCGGATTCTATCTCAAGGCTTTCAGGTACGGTATGCCCCCACATGCAGGATGGGGTATCGGATGTGAAAGGCTTGTCATGACCATGCTTGGTGTTGAGAATATCCGTGATGTCGTACTCTTCCCAAGGGACAGGCGAAGACTTTCTCCATAATTATAGATCCACAGGATGAATATTTCATGAAAGAAAGAAATCCAGTAGAAGAAAGTCCGGAAAAGAAAGCTGCAGGATTTGCAGCTGCTGAGCTTGTAAAAGATGGCATGGTCGTTGGTCTTGGCACTGGTTCAACCACAGCTTACACAATAGCTGAGCTTGGAAGGCGTGTTGCTGAGGGACTTGACATAATTGCAGTTGTAACTTCGTACCAGTCAGAGATGCTTGCTATTGAGGCAGGCATAACCCTGACATCACTTGCGCAGCATCCAGAACTTGATCTTGCAATCGATGGTGCCGATCAGGTAGATGCTGCCTTGAACGTTATAAAGGGCGGTGGTGCTGCACACACACGTGAGAAGGTCGTTTCACATTCTGCAAAGCGTTTTGTGATAGTTGCTGACGATTCAAAGCTAAGTGAACAATTGGATCATTATATTCCATTGGAAGTGCTTCCTTATGCAAAAGAACTTGTGTCAACACAGATAAGAAAAATAAGAGGAGACCCGGTGCTGCGTCTTGCATCAAGAAAGGATGGTCCGGTTATATCTGACAATGGTAATCTCATTATCGATGCAAGTTTTGGTGTAATTGAGGATCCAGTTGCTATGTCTACTGTTCTTTCGCAGATCACTGGCATTGTCGAGCATGGTATCTTTACCAATACGAACGAGATCTATATCGGCAATAAAGATGGCTCCGTCACGATACTGAAATAAGAACAAAACAGAAAATCAGTTTTTATATAATTAAATGGATATCCTGATCTATCCGATCAGGAATTATTTTTATCGTCAAGTGGACAGGCACACATTTCAAACAATGCTTCTTCTCCTGTGCGTGTACCCCTGGCTACGAGTAGATCGCCTGACTGAACAACTGTTTTTTTGTTAGGTCTGTAAACCCATTTTTCTCCTCTTTTAATTGCCATCACATGCACACCTGTCTCAGTTTCAAGCTTTAACTGACCAAATGTCTTCTCGACTATTGGTGAGCAGTCCTGAACAGTCAGTTTGGTGATAACCTCGTCGGATTCTCTGACAGCTATTGTGATGACGGGGTGCAGTTCAATATCTCTAAGAACTGTATCTGCAATGGTGTAAGCAGCATCTGAGATAACTTCTGCAGCGTTTGCAAGGTGCAAGAGCCCACGAAGAATATTCACATCAGGCACATGTTTTGCTGTTACAAGCACCCAGTGTAAAAGTTCATGTTGCATGCTGTCCATTTCAGATTCAAGGGCCTTGACCTCGTGTGCAATGTCATCATTATCAAACAGCAGGGCAGAATATGCCAGCCCTACAGCAAGCTCGCTCCTGTTTTTCATTTCGATGATAATGTCAACTGCTCTTTCAAGGTCCATCAGGAACCTTTCATGCTGTATCTCTCTGGGCATATGCTTGCGGTTTGTTACAAGTTCAATGAAAAGGTCCACACCTTCTTCATGTCCACGTGCAAAAAGAACATCATCAGATCTTATGCGGGTCTGGTGATTGGGGTTGTAGATCCATTCATCATTTCTGCGTATTGCGGTTATCCACATGCCTGCCTCGGTATCGAATTCGATATCTTCCAGATTCCTGCCGGCAATGGTTGAATCTTCACTCACGGTTGCCCGGGCGATGGTCTCATCAGCTTCTCTCATTGCAATTTTTAATTCCAGGGGAATACCCATGTCCATGAGAACTATTTTGGCAATATCACCTGCAGCATTGGATATATTCTCCGATGCATGTGCAACCTGAAGCACAGCGGACATCTCTTCAGCCTCATCAACACGCCTGGTGCTGAGCATGGCTGCTATTTTCATGTGATAATCCAGTGTGTTCATCTTTTCTTCAAGTCGGATAACCTCTTCGGCAATATCCTCATCATCATAGACCATTGCTGCATACGCAAGGTCCACCATGAGCTCGGATGTATCCTTCATTTCTATTAACAGATCTTTGAGGTTACGTGGAATATATTTTATTTCCTTTGGACTCATAAATTTCTACCGTTCATATATTATTATTCTGTATTAGATATTAGCTTATGTATTAGATATTAGCTTATATTATAGTTTATATCAGGTTCAGAATGTACATTGTTACAAAAATCCCTATAACTCCTACAAGGTCGCCAAGTGTGGCAATTAAAGGTATTACTGTGTCATCGGGGTCGATACCAAACCTGTGGGATGCAAATGCAATGGCAATTGTGGCTGAAAGGACTACCATTAGTTCAAATGTACCAGCTATAAGACATAGGGACATGATCGTGATAAATGGCACTCCGATCCCAAGTGCTGCTCCTGCTATCCACACCATGATACCTACAAATATACAGGCACTAATTCCTATTATAAAGGCTGCAAGAACACTGTTTCTCACAACAGGATTCCTTCGAAGATGACTTCCAAGTCCCATATGGAAGGATGATGAGAGCCTTGCACCAAGTATGCTTCCTGTATCCCCTCCAATCTTGATCAGTGCAGGAATCAGTACAAGTATGATGGGCATTGAGACGAGTTTATCAATTTGCAGGTTAAGCACCTGGCCTGCAAATATGCCTATGACGGATGTGACTAAGAGGATGGGAAATCCTTTTCCTACAATGCCTCTTACTGTGTAGTAGCTCATATCATAAGCACCACCTTTGCGGCCATAAAGAGCATTATCATAGACACTATGTCACCAATGGTGGCGATGGCTGGTGTGACCACATTATCAGGGTCAAATCCAAAACGGAACATACCAATTGCAAGCAGGACGGCTACAAATGAGAGTATTATGCCTGATGAAACACCAGCGATAACTGCTATTAATGTGAGGGTGAATGCACCTGCGCTCTGAAGACCAAGGGCTACGGTTATCAGATGACCCACGATTCCAAGTATGATAGACATTATAAGACTCAATAGAAGGGATCCTGAAACATTGTTTACAAGTTCGGGATTGCGGTCTATCTTTGTGATAAGACCCATGTGTATGGCACTTCCAAGACGAGAGCCCAGTGTGCAGGATATATTTCCGCGCATGCCAAGTACAGCGGGTGTGATGACTATTAATCCTGGTATGAGTTCAAGTTCGTTGCTCATTCCTGAGAGGATTACTCCTGAGATCACTCCCCCAACGGTTGCCATAAACTCAAATGGTAAAGCCTCACGTACAATGGAGCGGATGCTACCGTAATCTCCAATGTACTCCTCTACGACTTCTATCTCGTAGTCTTCGTCTTCATCACTTGAATCGTAAGGCATTTTTACCCTATTTCACGTTGCTAGTATTTAAATACATATCAGCACTATTATTCCTGGTTATCGTGTTCTTTATGGTAAAACATAAAAGACATAAGATATGTCAACATTTGTATAAAAGAGGAAAATAGCATGTTAAAACATATTGTGATGTGGAAATTGAAGGAGCAGGCAGAAGGAAATACTAATATCAAGAATGCTCTGCTTATGAAGGAAATGCTTGAGACTCTTAAGAATTCGATACCTGAGATTGGAGCGATAGAGGTGGGACTCAACATCAATTCTTCAGCTGTTGCTTATGATGTTGTTCTTTATTCCGAGTTTAAAGATGAGGAAGCATTTAATATTTACCTGGATCATCCTGAACACCTGAAGGTTGCCGAATTTGTTGGCAAGATCTATGATGACAGGGTCGTTGTGGATTATATGGTCTGAAATTGCTTCATCCCAATTTGGATTTGAAATATCCCTTAGATGGAAGCAAAAACCATGAGAAATTAAAATTACCATCCACTTTTCCCATTCCGTCAAAAAAGGTTATATATAACTAGTTACATTAAGAAGTTGCTCGAGGGCGAAACCGTCAACGAACAACTTTATTCGCAAACACCGTGGGCCCGTGGTCTAGCTGGTTATGACATCGCCTTTACACGGCGAGGATCATGAGTTCGAATCTCATCGGGCCCACCATTCACACTTATTTTTTCTGATGCTGGTTTTTTGTAATAATTAGAGCTGTTTTTCTAGTGATTCTACTTTTGCTTCAAGGTCTGAGTTATTGCTGGGCTGTATAACTTAAAGTTCGCCATTGAAATCTTCCTCCATGTATTAATTTTTTAAATTAATGGCTCAAAGATATTATCTGGTCAATAGTAAGTTTGGCATCATCTTGTGACATTCTGCCATACTTTGCTACTTCATCATCTGAACCATATACTGAAATAAGAGATTTTTCAAGGAATGGATACATTGCTAATAGTTTTCCTAAGGCGGAGATTTCTATCTGATTTCCACCGTAGTTGGGATCTATTAATGCAAGTACATCAGCATAATCTTTTATGAGTTTTCCTTTTTCCCAATCAATATTATCACTTGTATGCTGTTCAATTCGATATTGGCGATCCCATATAGCTTTTAGTTTTAAAATAAGTAATGTTGCACGATTTGGTACAGGCATTTCAATGCTTTCTCTGATTAATCTTGTTTCAGTGTTTCCATCAAGAATACTGAAATCCAATGATTCGTCTCTTCTTTCAAAAGGAAAAGGATTCTGTCTTGATGCAAAATCAATGATTAATGCACCTGATTCTGTATCCTTTTTAACGCTGCTTGGTATTCCAGCTAGTCTATATGGTACGAAATCATGATTTTTTCGCAAATGAAAACTCAAGCTAGTTCTTGTGCTGCTATTAGTTATAAGATCTATATCAATTGAGCCAAACCAGGGGTTATACGAGTCAACCGCCCAACCACCAATGAGTACGGTTGTTGGGTTATCTGCATCTTCTTTATCATGAAGATACTTAGTAATTACACCCAATTCATCCAAAGAAAATCTGATTATATTGCTCATTTAATCAAATCTTGTCATACATCAAAACCATTTCTTTTGTAATGTCCATTGCAGAATATCCCATTCCTGCTAGATCTAGAAGTGTCTGTGAAGCAGATACTATTCTAATTCCCTCTTTTTCCAAAGTATCTTGAAAAACATCTCGGTCAGGCCGATAGATTATTGCCTTTATACCATTTGTTGAAGGGGATTCAAATATTTCCCGGAAATAGTCAATATGTTCATCTTTTAAGTAGAGGTAAACTGCGTCACTTCGTACTCCATAACCTGTGTAAAGTGTTGCTGCAGTATATGATGTGAATCCCACTGGTATATTATCTTGAATTGCAAAAGCTTCAGTAATTTCTCTTGCTGCATACATAGAATCATTAAAAGGAATTTGTATTTCATGACCTTTAAGATTTATAAAGGGACGTTCCCATGCAACACCATTCAGCAGTTTATCCACATTTGAGATGCTTACATGGTTATAATCCTGCTTCACAATGTTCTGTTGAATTAATGTTTGGATTATTTTGTGTGCCCAACCATAAGATACATCTTCCAGAATTGATAATTGTCTTATTGAAGTCTTTTTTTCCTTCAACAAACGAGATACTATTTTCCACGATTTATCTGATGATATTCGAGGACCTTTGGAGTTAAACTGCTTATTCAGATTCGATTTAAGGGACCATGGAAGTTTTACCATAATGATATCCAATTGGTTCATTATTCTTTTTTCTCTTTCTGGAAAAGACTTTGCAGCTATAACTATGTTAATATTTCTTCTTGTGTTTTCATTCAGAAGCAAAAGATCACGAAGAAGATTCATCCTTGCAATAATATCTATTGTAGCTTTTGATTTTATCTCTATGAAGTATATGGAATCATTTTCTTCCAGTACTATATCAGGACGAAAAGGAAGATCTAATGAATGATACTCATATAATTTATTCATATTAGTATCTGTGGAATTAGATGAAATACTTAGATAATTCCTGATATAATCAAGACTTTTTTCTAAGTCTTTTGATTCTTTCTTTTTCATATGTAGTTATCACTATGTAGTGATATGTATATAAACATATCAGTGATATATATCTCTCTTTAGTGATAAGTACATAAAACTATTAGTGATAGCCTGTATTGTAGGCACCATATAGCAAATTCCCCCACAATCCTCCTATCCTCCTCTTTTGACTGCTGTACTTTATAATTTGTGTCTGAATATCGAATATCTCTACAAATACAAAAAGAACTATAACTATGAACTCATCTGGCATACAGATTGAATAATTACAAAATCGTTTCACATGATTACTACTTCAATCCATTCTATGAAATGGAATACAAAACAAGCGTATTATAAAAAAGTGCTTGGATTTAAAAAATCACCGGGATATAAATGCTAGTTATCGAAAATCTTGCTGTTATTTTAGGGCTTGCATCTGCATTATCATGGGGTGTAGGAGATTTTGCAGGGGGGTATGCTGCCAAACGGACAAGTGCTTATACTGTTGTTCTGATCACACAAATCATAGGTATTATTATATTCCCAATTCTTGCATTTGTATTTTCAGAGAGCCTGCCACCACTGAACAATCTGATCTGGGGTGCTCTTGCAGGATTTTTTGGAGCTGCAGGGTTGATAGCACTATATATGGGTATGGCCAAAGGGAAAATGAGTATAGTTGCTACTCTGGCTGCAGTAATAGCAATGATCATACCTGTAATATATTCAGCTTTAACTGAAGGCATTCCTTCCATTTTTAAAATTACGGGTTTCATTTTTGCATTTATTGGGATCTGGTCGATTGTTCGCATGAATACCGGAGCAAATTTAAATATAAAAGATCTGGAATATTCATTAATTGCAGGTATATTATTTGGTTTATTTTATATATCCATTGATAATTTTAGTACCACTGCAATTTACTGGCCATTAACAGTTTCAAGAATTTCAGCATTTATCCTGCTCACAGGATTCATGATATTAACAAAGAATATCAAGAAACCCAGATCCGATGCAATTCTGGTAGTTATCCTTGCAGGATTATTTAATACAGGAGGAGCTGCTTTTTTTGCTCTGGCTTCAGAAGCTGGAAGATTGGATATTGCCACCATTCTATCATCATTAAGTCCTGCAGTTACAGTATTGCTGGCATGTATATTATTAAAAGAGCAACTTGCTCTGCGTCAATGGATAGGAGTTATAGCCGCATTGTCTGCTATAATCCTTATATCGATTTGACAGCTCCCAAGTGCAAAGAATTAATTAAATAATTTTAAATGAGAATCTCTACAGAGCTAAAACATGACTACATTTATATACTGGCAGTTTATTCTACGAGTCCTAGAATTATTTGCAGGATATGGATAAAAAGAAATACATCGAATGAAATTAGAGAACAAGTTCAAAGAGTATTCCAACAGTCATTCCGCAGTGATCTAAGCAGATTTAATTGCAACACTCCGATTTATGCTCATTTTTTCTTTTGGTAATTTGATTTACTATATCCAGATAAATATTCATAATATTCACAAATTTACTGCACCCTTAGCACCCTTAACTACGTTTTTCATAATACCTTCAATGTTAATGGGTTTTAATTTTAAGCGCAGGTAGAACTCACGGGTCATGGTAATTTTAAAAAATGGTATAAAGTATGGCATTTATAGAAAAAATAAAAAATAATCAAGTAAATCTAAAAAAAGAAGTCTTATCCGGTCTGACGGTCTCACTGGCCCTTGTGCCAGAAGCTGTAGCTTTCTCAATAATAGCAAACGTCAGTCCGTTGGTCGGACTCTATTCTGCATTCATTATTGGATTAATAACTGCGATCCTGGGTGGCAGGCCGGGAATGATCTCAGGTGCCACAGGTGCGATAGCAGTTGTAGTAGTAAGTCTGGTGATCTTACACGGAGTTGAATATCTTTTTGCAGCTGTGGTGTTAATGGGAATTATACAGATTGCCATTGGATTTTTAAAACTGGGTAAATTTATCCGCTTGGTTCCACATGCAGTGATGTTCGGATTTGTCAACGGACTGGCCATTGTGATTTTCCTGTCACAGCTTTCCCAGTTCAAAGTCATGGATAGCAACGGAATTGAGCATTGGATGAGTGGACAGGCATTATTAATCATGTTAGGTCTGGTGGGGTTGACCATGACCATCATCTACTTGATGCCGGGAATTACAAGAGCGGTTCCTGCTTCACTAACTGCAATTATAGTTGTTTCAGCGCTTGTCATTTTCTTCCAGATACAGACAAGGACAGTTGGTGATATTGCATCGATCGCAGGTGGTTTCCCTGAATTTCATCTACCACAGGTCCCACTGAATCTCGAAACACTGAAAATTATCTTCCCCTTTTCACTAATTATGGCACTTGTAGGCTTGATTGAAAGTTTACTGACGCTGACCGTGATCGATGAGATGACAGAAACAAGAGGCAGGGCAAATAAGGAAAGTCTTGCACAGGGTGTTGCCAACCTGGTTTGTGGACTTTTTGGAGGCATGGGAGGCTGTGCCATGATAGGTCAGAGTCTCATTAATATAAATTCAGGTGCCAGACATAAGATTTCTGCTGTTGTTGCTGCTGTGAGTCTGTTACTGTTTGTGCTGGTAGGATCCCCCCTTATCGAGATGATCCCTATGGCTGCTCTGGTGGGAGTTATGTTTGTGGTTGCCATAGGAACATTTGAGTGGGCATCCTTGAAGATGTTCAGAAAAATGCCCCTTACAGATGTACTTGTAATGGCTATCGTTGCATCAATAACAGTTATCTTCCACAATCTGGCACTTGCAGTAATTGTAGGTGTTGCCATTTCTGCTCTGGCTTTTGCCTGGGAGAATGCCAAGCTTGTGCGTGTAAGGAAAGTTCTCGATGACAACGGTATCAAGCATTACGAATTTTTTGGCCCGTTGTTCTTTGGATCAGTTACTGAATTCCAGAGTAAATTTGATGTACTAAATGATCCTGATGAGATTATAATCGATCTCAAAGAATCAAGAATTGCTGACCATTCTGCGATCGAGGCACTTAACAAGGTCACTGGACGCTACGCCAAGCTTGGTAAGAAGGTACATCTGCGACACTTAAGTGAAGATTGCCAGGTATTGGTTGATAATGCATCTGCCATTATTGATGTCAATCACTGGGAAGATCCAGATTACAAGGTGCCTTCGGATATATTGGGATAAAGGGAAGGAATTCTGTGTCATCATATGGGTGATGCAGGACACTTTCCAGGTATGCAGACAGTCAATCAGAGTTAAGCTTCAAAAACAATCAGGAAATTTGAATTGTCCCCTCCTGGCAGGAAAATGCCAACCCCAAACTACATAAGCTCATAAAATATGCTTACCATAAACTGTGTCTGAGTCTTTGCAGGCATTGAATTGAATAATAAATATTTATTGAAATAAAACTGAAGTTAAAAATGCTATTAACCAAAATAACCAATGAACACCTTTCTTTGGATGTATTGCGTCTGTGGTTTTCACGGATTGTTCTGTACATTCTTCTGTTTGTGTTAAGTTTTGGAATATTTCACTACATAATTCTGGTCTTTGGTCCTTCCAGTTATGATATGACGAGTGCACGCTTAATGATAAGTGCCTTGATACAGAGTGAAGCGGCTATACTAGCCATTATTGTTACACTGAGTCTTGTGACAGTAGAGTTAGCTTCGAGCTCCTACTCTGTGAGAATGATCGATCATCTCATAGTATATAATCCTGATTTTTGGATTCTCATGGTAATATATATTGTATCCATGATCTATTCTTTGTTCGTTTTAATATCCATACATGATAAGGATATAGTTCAAATGCAAGTCAAGGTGTCATTTGCATTCCATTTCGGAGTCTACTCTTTCCTTGTATTGTTCCCATATCTTTTCAGGACACTTAAAATGCTAAAGCCGTCAACATTGCTGAATATGCAGGCAATGAAACTGAATGCAAAGAATATCACAACAGCTATTAGTTCAGATGCTGGCAGGATTCATGAAAATGATCCTATGCAACCAATTATCGATATAATCAGTAGTTCATTGTTAAAACATGATTTTGAAACAACAAGGAACGGACTGAATATCATAGGTACACGTGCCAAAGAGATATTCATAAAAAATGACCTTGCCATCACAGAACGAAAAATAATTGCAAACTATATTTTTTCCCGGCTGGCAAGGTTTGGGAAGTTCACTTTGAAGCATGGTGATGAGGATGCTACATTTATTGTGATCAGGAACCTTGAGGTCATGTGGAAAGAATTGGAAAAGGATGACCCTGGTAATTCTGTATTGCAGGCAGCATTGTCCCTCGAGCAGATTGGTATAGTTGCATCGGATATGCAGCAGCGAGATATATTATCCACTGTTATCAACCATCTTTTTGATATTAGTCAAAGGGCTCTTGATAAAAGATATGACAGGGAAGCATCAAAGGTTATAGATTCCCTGGCTTCGATTGGTTTTTCCTGTATTGATAAGCGGGCTGATCCATGGATTGTAGATGATATAGTTCACAAAATCGGCAAACTTGGCAGAAAGGCATCAGAAAGTGGCCAGATATCATCAGCTTCTCAGACATCAGATTCTATGGATGATTTAATAGTTTCTATGGAATACATAGAAAATCCTGAGTATCAGCGACTTTACAGGATGGCTGAGAAAATATCACAATCAATTCGTTTGGAATAATATTACTTACCAATCAGCACCGACAAGCTTAATACCATTGCAGTTGTTGCAGATGCACTGCTCTTTTTTGTTTTGCTTTACAAAACAATTTGGAACATTAATTCTGAAATCGGGCCAAATTGAAAACAAATCCAGATGATGTGACTTCATCCCATGTTTTGCATTGATGGCCACATAATCACAGGAAATATAATATGGAATCATCAACGTTTAAAGATCTTCATTTATCTAGAAATATCGAAAAAGCAATTGAGGAGCTAGGTTTTGAGGAACCTACTCCCATACAGGTTCAGTCCATTCCTCAGATTTTAGAAGGCAAGGATGTTATCGGTCAGGCACAGACTGGTACAGGTAAGACAGCTTCATTTGGAATACCTGCTCTGGAAATGGTAACGCCTAACAGTAGAAACACTCAGGTACTTGTTCTATGTCCTACAAGAGAACTTGCAAATCAGGTTGCAGATGAGTTGACCAAGCTTGCAAAATATACTAAGGCAAGGATACTGCCAGTCTACGGTGGACAAAACATTGACAGGCAGATAAAAGCTCTTAGAAGTGGTGCTCATATAGTGATCGGAACTCCTGGAAGGGTCATGGATCACATCGAGCGCAAGACACTAAAACTTGACAACGTGGAAATGGTTGTTCTTGATGAGGCTGATGAAATGCTGGATATGGGATTCAGGGAGGATATTGAAAGCATCCTTAGCAGTGTTCCTGATAGCAGGCAGACCATCCTTTTCTCAGCTACAATGCCTGCTCCAATAATGAAATTAGCCAAAAGGTTTCAAAATAATCCGGTACATGTCAAGACAATCCATAAAGTTGTCACAGCACCTAACATGGAGCAATCCTACTTTGAAGTAAAACATCATATGAAGCCTGATGTCCTTTGCAGGATGATCGATATTTATGATGTGAAATCATCTCTTGTATTTTGTAATACAAAGAAAAAGGTGGATGAACTGGTCAGTCTCCTTAAAACCAGAGGTTTTCTTGCTGATGCAATTCATGGTGATCTGAAGCAAACCCAAAGAGAGAAGGTAATGGCAAGTTTCAGGAAAGGGGAAATTGAGACCCTTGTTGCAACTGATGTAGCAGCCCGTGGTATCGATGTTGAAAATATAGAAGTAGTTTTCAATTATGATATGCCACAGGACGAGGAATCATATGTTCACAGGATCGGAAGGACGGGACGTGCAGGGAAACATGGAATAGCATTCACTTTTGTAACTCCCCGAGAGATATACAAGATCAAGAGCATCCAGAAGTACACTAAGACAAGAATAAAGCACCAGAAGGTCCCAACAAGAAGTGATGCTGAGGATTTCAAGGCAAATGCACTTGCAAATAAAGTTAAGGAAACCATTGATGCAGGTAACCTTGGTAAGCATATGCATTGGGTGGAGAAGATGACGGAGGATGATTATACCACAATGGACATTGCAGCCGGACTTGTCAAGTTAATGCTTTCTGGAAAAAAGTAATTTTTAAACAGTTAAAATAAGGGATAATCGTTACCGGATATGATTCGGTAACTCCCTGAATATACGATTCATCTTATATAGTTTGAGCATATCTATACAAATAGAATCAAATGGCTATACTGCACTCGTAAATTTTTATTTACAGTAGTGGGATTGGCTATATTTTGCTTTATTTAAATTAGATATTTCTAATGTTGTGCGATCCATAGACAACATTTTGCTAAATATACTGTTTTGAGTAAGGCAAGAATGAAAATTTTACATGCACTGAGGTATTAATCTGGCTAATTATAGAAGTAATAAAAGGAAAAGTAACGCAAGGGGTGGAAATCCTGATGGACAGGAAGTTGTCAGGGTTAGGACTCCACGCAAAGAGAATGGTGAGGTTCTGGCAACCGTTTCAAGTCTTCTTGGAGCAAACAGGGTAAGGTTGCAATGTATGGATGGTGTGGTCCGTATGGGAAGGATTCCTGGTTCAAAGAAGAAAAGAATGTGGGTCCGTGAAGGCGACATTGTTATAGCAACTCCTTGGGAAGTCCAGGATTCAAAAGCTGATGTTATATGGAAGTATACTCGTCCGCAGGTTAACTGGTTGGAGCGCAAAGGCTTCCTTGGATGAGATGAATTTTATTATTCATCTTTTCTAATATATATTTTTGGCATTGTTAATTAAACATATCTATCTCTTTATTCCTGTACTTCATTAAGAGAAGAACAGAATATTTTAACATTTCAAGACTTTTGGAATAGCA
>JAVEPM010000145.1:0-5284 GCA_034008115.1 Methanolobus sp. | reverse complement strand
CCGCCATTGCCATCTTTACCATAAAGACGAATTTCGCCAGCTGAGTTATTGAAAATACTTGTTGTTGTACTGTCATTCTTATTGAACGCAACAGTAATAACAGCTGCACCATTATTAACAAATGATAATCTTTCAACTGGGATGTTACCATCAGAAATACCACTTGAATAAGAGCCGGCAGAATCAATTGTTGCTGTAAAGCTTGTAATTTCACCAACAAGAACTTCAAATGTTGCAACAGCAGGAACTACTGAATTTAATGTAACTGTAGCTGTTAAAGTAACTGTAACTTGTCCAGAAGCTGGCATTGTTACTGCACCTGTTGTAGCATCAATTAACACATTGTCAGATGTCCAAGTTATTGTTGTACCATTTGTACCAGAAGTTGGTAATGTAAGAGTTCCGGCTTCGGTAACAAATTCAGGAACTGTCAATACATTTGCGTCAACATGAACTTTTAAATCATCTGTTAGTGTACCAACGGCAAAGTTAGATACACCAGTTATTGCTAATTGATAATTGTTAAACCAACCAACGATTGCGCCAACAACATTAACTGGAGAGTCAACTGCAAGTGGATTTAAGAATGCTATGATGTCTGCATATCCTGGAACAGAAGATTCAACTCTTGCTGAAATTTTCTTGCCATTTGTTGGGTTATATAAGTAAACACTAAATGAACCACTTGTAACATTAACATCAGATTCTAATAAGAATCCTTCAAAACTTACGAGTTGACCTTGGTATGGCAATAATGCAGCATTTGTAAAATCAACATCGTTAAGTGATTCTGGTGATGGTAATGCTGGTGTTTCATTAATAACTTCAAGTGTTTGAATTCTTGTAATTTCGAACAAACCATTGAATATATCTAGTTCACCAATCATTTCAATTTCAACACCGAAATCTAATTCATCTAATAATGCAGAAATTGTTGCATCTGCATAAATGTTAATACCCGCTGTTGCATCTTGCATCCAATAAGTATTACCACTAGATCCGGTCTTTGTAACACCTGTTAAAATACCTCTAATCTTAATAATTGAAGCATCTGGTAATGCAATTGCTGCTGCAATTGTTGATAGTGCTGGAATACCAACTTTAATTGTAAATGTCTTAGTTTCGACAACTGTTCCCTTTTCAATGGTTGCAGTTAATACAACGGTTGTTTGTTGTCCATCAACAGGAGTTACAACACCAGTTGCTGGATCAATCACTTGTTCATTGTTTGAAGCCCAAGTAATTGTTGTTCCATGTTGTGCATCGATTAAGTTGAGTGTGGTAGCAGTTTTGATATTAGTAGGAACTGTTAAACTATTCTTAACAGCTGCAACTGCTTCTGCATCAGTATCAAATGTTGCTTGAATATCTGTGCCATCACCAAGGTAAATAGCATACCAAATCATTCTATCAGATCTATAACCATAGAGTAAGATGTTCATGGTAACGAGTTTACCATCAAGAGCTTCAACAGCTGCTTTGTTTAATGATTGATAGTAAATAATAATACCATCAGTAGCATAAGAAATAGCCTTACCATCGGTGTTCATTTCTGTAATGATTGTTGTTCCAGTGTATGTTGGATCAACTAAGAACGTATTATAGCGACCAATATCTGTAGTTTCTTGGCCATCTACAAGAACTTTAGCAGTAATTGATAGATAATTATATACCATTGGAGCGTTATTCGATGGTGTAGGTTTATCAGTGATAGCTGAATCTACAGTTGCCGGTGTACCTGTCATTGAAACAGGAGCTGCATCTGATGGAGTTGCTGTGAGTGGGCGTGCTGCATTATTTGCTAACTGTGGAAGGCCATAATATAAATCATAAACACCTTCAATGTCATACGTTTGTCCAACAACGACATAATCGTATAGCGTAGATGAATCATAGATGTATAGAACAGTAGTACCATCACTAATGAAGAATCCATAAAGCATCTTACCGATTACGGTGACACCTTCAAATTTGACATAATCGCCAGATTCAAATGAATAAACTTCACCAATTGAGTCTAATAAAGTGCTTGATTCAATAGCGAATACGATGAATTCTACTTCCATTGATCTTGTTACTGTACCTTCTGTAATAGTTGCAGTCATAATAACTTTTTGATTTGGAGTATTAACTTCAGGTCTTGTTACTGTGCCATCAACTGCTAAGAAGTTAGGTTTATTTGAAACCCAAGATACTGTGTATGTAGTATTTTCAAATGTGACTGAAGTTGGGAATTCAATCCAATCTTCAACACCAGTAATACCTTCGACAGCTGGGAATGTTGTAACAAACGCTAATGCGCGGTCTAAACGTTCTGCAACTGTTTCATCTGCAGCTTCAACAAACGCATAAAATAATTGTGTAGTTGATTCTGTTCCGATGGTAAGTGTAGCAGTTAATGTAACTGTTTGATCACCAACAGAGAATGCTGGTGCTGAAACTACGCCTGCATCTGTGATAATTGTTGTATCAGAAGATGCCCAACTAACTGTTGCTTCACCGATTGTTGTAACTAATGTAAGGTCAGCGGTAACAACATATTCATCATCACCGATGGTATTTGCATAGTTAGTAACGAGTAAAGCTTTAGCTGCTTCTAACTTTTGAGCTACTGTAACTTCAACAGCCTTAACAGTGACTCTAAATTGGTGTGTAATCGTTTCACCATCAATGGTGAGTGTTGCCGTTAGAGTTACCTGTGTATCTGTTGCTGGACGTGTAACAACACCTGCATTAGAGATAATCGCAGTATTGCTTGATGTCCAGCTAACTGTTGCGTCAGCGATTTCAGTCACAAGTGTCAAGTTACCAGTAACCTGATAAGTTTCGCTTGCGATAGTTGCATCGTAGTTAGCAACGAGTTCGTCTTTTGCAGCATTAAGTAAATCTTCAGTAGATGTACATGCTGTTAGAAAGCCGACAAATAATGCTACTAGTACTAAGAGTAGTACGCGTGTCTTTCTCATCTAAATCCTCCTATATAAATATATTTTTTATTTTTAAGAAACGTTGTCGTCTCCCAATAAACGTCTAGCTTCAGATACAGCATATGCTAATGCATTTTCTACAGTATCTGTTTCATTTGGCAAAATAACGCGTTTGAATGCAATTCCTACTGCTTCACGAATTGCTGATGATCCAACAAAAGCCTGGTCAAAAAATAGAATTTCTGATTGTAAAGCTGCTGCTTTTGCTGCTTTAGACTTCATTAATGGTTCACCTTCAAGTGGTGTTACACCATCTTGCTCAAATCCATTTAAGAAGGTTTGATAAGCATCTGTAACATAAACACTGGAGCGTGTGGGTTGATATCCAGTTGTCAGTACAAAATCAAGTTGAACTTCTTTACTATTTAAGAATTGTAGGAATAACCATGATGCTAATTTTTGCTGATCAGTACCTGTGTTAGTTAAAGATAGGTTAGTTCCTTGTTGGATTGCTGTTTGGTTTTGTGGCATATCCTTGTTATATGGAATTGGCATAACTTCAAAATTGAATAGGTACTCACCGTTAACATATGATGGTGTATTATAATATGCACCGCCTGTAGAACCAATCGTCATAAAGGTTTGACCTTTTTTAAAAATGTCTGATGCATAGTCTGAACCCCAGTTTGCCGGTAATGTTAATTTATCTTTATTTTGACTAAAATAATTTAACATATTTGTTGCTTCAGTAGAGTTATAAAGTGCAACACCTTTTCTTTCGGAGTCAATTGTAGTATATGAACCACCCCATTGACGAATGAGTGTAATAAACGCATTTTCTTCAGAGTCATATGAATAAGGAACAAATTGATCTTTAGCTGTTTGAATTTCTGCAGCAGTTAAACCTAATTTTGCGCCATATTGATCAATATAACCCGGAGCAATCGCTTCAAATTCATCTGCAATTGCAAATAGATCTTGCCAAGTTTCAGGGAATGATGTAATCACACCATCATCAATCAAATCTTGAACAGCATCCATATTATAGATCATGACTTCAGTTGACTTATTAAATGGTAATGAATAATATTCACCATCAGCTGTGTATTGGCTGTTTTCATTACGATACTTCCAAACAATATCTTCAAAAGTTTCATCACTAACTTCAGGATCAAATCCCCAAATTGGATGATTGATGTATTGGTCTAATGTAATAACAGCGTTATTGGTAATGTATTCAGCAACATGATCAGGATAACCTTGAACGATGTTAGGTAATGTACCACCTTTGATTGCTGATACTGTATTTTGACGGAGCATATCATAGTTATCACCGTTTTTTACAATCTTAACCGTAATATTAGGGTACATTGCTGAAAATTGAGTCGCATACTTATTCATTGCACCTTCAATGGTTGAACCGTTTGAATGCCATAAGGTAATTTCAATAGGTTCTGTTGTTAATGTGCTAGGAATATTAGTAACTGCTGGTTTAACCGTTAATGAAACAGATTTAGTTGCTGATGCACCCCATTCATTTTCAACTCGTAATTGGAATGTAAAGCGACCGGCTCTAGTCAAACTAGGTAAGTTTAACACTTCTATTTGATCTGTTAAATCTTCTGGGTTGTCTGGGTCATTAAATGTATCGATCGCTTTTACACCACGAAGTGGATCAAAGTCTCTTGAACCGATATACCAGGTTTGCGCAGGTTGCACATATAATAACGAAACAGTTTGTGGAACATTACCATTAACAATAAATGTGACTTGTTGACGAGCGAATAACCCTCCCTCGTCTTCAACATAGATTGAATAACTATATTGCCCACCTCTTGGATCATCAAGCCATTCGGCATTCCAACCCTCAAGTTCAATAACATCTGTTAAATCACCATCAGCATCATCTTCAGCAGTGATGCCTGCAAGAGGATCAAATTGATCACCCCAAGTGATGGTTACTTCATTTTGTACACCAACTAAACGTGGTGCTGTATTTCTAACTTGAACACAGGCAGATAAGCCAAGTATACCCGCTAGAATTAATACTAATGAAACAATTCTTTTCATGTCTTTCCTCCTTTTTTCTATCCTTTAGTTCCGGATCTTCCGACGCCGGACATAATATATTTTCTAAGTAATAAGAACACAACAATCAGTGGAATCGTAACGATCGCGGATGCTGCAATTTGCATATTGAACATCACACGTGGGTTTGTACCTGCTGTTGTAAAATCTGCATCACGAAGTGCGGCAGAAATCAGCCAGTACATACGACCTTCATTAACATCACCGACCGATGTGATCAAACGTGGCCATATGAAGGCATTCCATGAACCGATAACCGATAAGATGGT
>JAVEPM010000144.1:0-5286 GCA_034008115.1 Methanolobus sp. | reverse complement strand
TGACATTTGTAGCGCTGGCGGCCAGCAGCCATACCATTCTTTTTGTGACTGGAACTCTTACATTTTGGGCAGTTCATAAAGAATATAGGTTCTTATCATATATAACTACCATTTATTAACAATGCCATTTATTTATTTATTTATTATCATTATCTGTGCCCAGCCCCCCTTTTCACATTTGGGGCATTTGAGATACTTTTTAGTGATATTATTAGGACCCAGAAAGTTATCGGTGAATAATATCTCGAATATCTCGTTGCAGTTGGGACATCGATAAGCAAAGTTCTTTGTATGCCAGGTCAGGATCAAATAAATGCTGCCAATGGTCATCATCATCCACAGATGCCAATATTTCGGCAGCATGAACACAGAGGAAAGCGTTATCATCAGTATGAACAGTAGAATTACCCAGATACCTCTCCAATCGGATCTTTCAATATCCCTATAGCGGTCTGTTCCTGTCATAAGAGCACTTTCCCACATACAATATCAAGTACTGCATTATTCGTAAATGCATCCAGAGTATTTCATAATGTCTGAACCGAAAGCAATAAAAGCTCAGACTAAAGTTACACTCGTTTTATATAATGTATCATTCATCCCCTTCTCAAAAATGAAAGTGATATCAAATGAGGTATGTCATCCAGTTCGCAATAATTCTCGCTATATGTTTCATGGGTGATCTGCTCCAGACTTACTTTAACCTGCCAATTCCTGAAAATATCCTGGGAATGGTGTTCTTGTTATTCTTTCTTATGACAGGTATCATCAAACTGTCCATGATAGAAGATGTAAGCAATTTCATGCTGAAACACCTCTCATTTTTCTTCATCCCAGCAGCCGTGGGATTGATTACCTGCTTCTCGATACTTGAAGGAAAATGGCTTGTTCTTATGTTCATTTCCGTAGTTTCCACTTTCATTGTCGCAGCTGTGACAGGTGCAACGGTACAGATTCTTATGAAAAGGAGGCATGCTGGTGAGTGAACTAATCTCTTTGTTTGTGAAGTCTCCTATCTTTGGCATAGGAATCTCGTTGCTGACGTTCTATGCAGGTGCTCTGCTATACAAAAAAACGGGTTCGCCCCTCATGAACCCGCTTGTACTGAGTATGTTAATGATCATAGCTCTCCTTTTGAGCTTGCACATCAGTTTTGAAGACTACAACAGGGGCGGGCAATTCATATCATTCTTCCTTGGTCCTGCTACTGTTATTCTGGCTGTGCCTCTGTACAGGAAGATCAGTCTGCTAAAAGAGAATCTAGTCCCCATCCTTGCAGGAATCAGTATTGGCTCTGCAGCAGGTATGCTGAGCGTTATTCTCATGTGCAGGATCTTCGGTCTTGATGAATTGATAAGCGTCTCTATGATCCCTAAATCTGTTACAACACCAATAGGAATAGAGATATCCAGCCAGCTTGGAGGTCTGCCATCCATAACTGTGGCAGCCATAGTCTTTACAGGCATAACTGGTGTCCTTCTGGGTCCCATGGTCTGCAAGTTGTTCAGAATAGATGACAAGGTGGCAGTAGGGGTTGCCATTGGAACATCATCCCATGCTCTTGGAACGACTAAAGCCGTTGAAATTGGAGAGACCGAGGGAGCCATGAGCGGGCTGGCAATCTAGTGAACTAAAAAGGAATAAGGTCTTATAAATTCTCTTCAATTTCCAGTTCCAATCCACCTATATACTTGCTTATAAAATTGAATACAATAGCAACGATGATACCTGCAATGAAACCAAAGACAGCATATATAACAGGTATCATCAGAAATGCAGCCATTATTGTCACAATTTCCATTATTTCAATAGGTGCTATTGTATAAAGTCCCATAAACAATATTCCCATTGCTCCGAAAAATAAATCTATGACTCCTGAGATAATTGCAACTACTTTTCCCAATGATAAGGGATTGATCTTCGTAATGTTTATAATTGGCATTTTTTAGTACCCCCTAAACAAATACAAAAATGATAACAATATATAAAAAAATGTCGGTAGTTTATTATTTGAACATTTCATTTATTACAGGATCAGGTGCTTTAAAAAATAATAATAGAGAATTTATTCACAAAAAGAGCCATTAATTTGTTACTTCAAAATTAGCATAGTAGATCTTTGTATCATAATCTCCTGCACTTCTGAAATCCATAATCTCTTTACCTATTCTGTAATTTCCATCAGGAAGTTCACCATATAACCATTCCCAATCAACTTCCCATTCTACAGTGTCATTCATTGGAATAATCCAAGCTTCAGCTGTCCATTCTAGTTCATATTCTGATGGTAACATTTCTACAGGTAACCATTGTTCATTTATTGATTCTTCTAAAAAATAATAGCTACCAGTATTTAATTCTCCAGTTGGTTCTCCACCAGATTGTTTACATACCAATGTCATTCCAGTAGGAGTAATTTTAGTTGCATTTAATTGAATACCCCACGTATCATCTTCTACGGTTTGATTATTTTCTATCTCAGTGGATTCTTTATCAATAATTTCTTTATCTGCATTTTTCCCTTCTTCAACACAACCTGACAACAGTAATGTAAGCATGATCACAAGTGATAGTGCGATTAAAAATGTAGGATTTCTTTTCATATTACCCCCTCCAAATTCAATAATTTAGTAACTGCACATTCACTCAACTTCTATTTCCAGACCACCTATAAATCCAGTTGCTACATTGAATATCAATGCCGTGATTATACCGGAAATGAAACCGAGAATTCCATAAAAAATGGGCAATGCTATAATCGCTCCTGCTCCGAAAAATATCCCTCCCATTCCAGTATTGTACATTCCACCATGGTACGACATGGCTCCTATTGTCAGGGAAGCAAGGGTCATGAAAGCTCCGAATATTAGTCCCATTATTGCGTAAAGCACTCCCAGTATCTTTCCAAGTGAAAGCACACCAACTTTTTTTATGTATCTTGTTGCCATAAATTAACCTCCTTTATAGTGCATTAAACTCTATTGATGGAATATAAAAAGGCATCGTGGTGAGTGGGATTTGGGGGAGGTGTTTGGGTTTGAATAGTCAGGCAGTGAGAGGATTGAGAAAATAGTCGCTATAAGTGGCCTGTAAAGAAACTTCTAGATATGTGTGTTCAATTGAGAATAAATAATGTTACTGATAAAATGAAAATAAAAAACTCGTTCAGGGACTTTGAAACAATTGCTTGAAAAAAAGGAAAAAGAAAAATATGCAATGGAAAAACCAGTTGTAAAAACTTATATAATTTTGCCAGTTCCCAAATAATGCCTATTGCCTTTTGAACGGCGTTCATATATTCCGCTTTCAGCCCTCTATCTCTTGAATTTGCAATTATTATAGTTGTTTGATCTCTGTTCCTGGAATAGATCAACACCTCCGTTTCAATAGTATCAGAAGAATTTACTCTCCATTTACCCTTTGATTTACGGAGATTCTTTCCAAGATGCTTTACTGCAAAGTCATTGTTTACTCCTACCTTCTCAACATTCTTTGTTAAGAAATCGCCTTTTCTCGTATACCTCAAGACCTTGAGAAACAGGTTTCTATCTCTATTTTGGCTAGATGTCAGGCTTTGCCATGCATGATGCCTCAATTTCAGATACCATGCCTGAAAACATCCTAAAAAGTCAGACATCAGTTCAAGTTTCTCCTTCAGGTAAAGAGACAAAGTTACACATACTCGGGTACTTTTCGTATTCATAGAAATCCTCATCAAGCGCTATTGTTACTTTTCTTAGTAGCGCATTTTTTACTTCATTTTGATGCCAAATTTACTGCCGTGGTTGCTGGCACAATTACATAAACGCAATAATTATATATACATCTCAAAAGCAAGGTGAAAATATTGCATAAAGTACTAACGCGTAACCCTTTTCAGATATCATGTATTTGTTTCAACAAAAGCAGTATTTGAAAAGCTATCCTGAAATAGAATATGACTTTTCTGAGGATATTGAAAAACTGAAATCTGCCAAGAACATCAAGGAAATTATGGGTATTAAAGGTGGAGTAGCTTGAAAATACTGGAATGAATTTAACAAGGCTATTCCTGAAGAATATGATCTTTGTGCTAGGGTAGATCAGTATAGGAGAGCAACAGGAGCAGGAGACAAAGTTAATGTCATGCTCAATTATGGATATACTCTACTTGAGGCTGAATGTCTAAGAGCGATTAATACGGTTGGTCTTGATGCTCATGTTGGATTTTTGCATGAGATGAATCCAAGTAAGAATAGTTTAGCATATGACCTGCAAGAACCTTTTAGATTCCTAGTTGATCTCTCGGTTATTAGCTTGATAGAGTCAGGTAAAATGGACAATTAAGATTTCATCAGGACAGAGAGCTATTCTCTTAGGCTGAAACCTTCAGGAGCTAGGAAGGTTACTGAGGAGTTTAATAACTGGATGAATAAGAAAGTAGCTTACAAGAAGCAATCTGTTATGTGGAGTTACGCCTTGTTATTGAAGACTAGAGAACTAGTGTCCCAGCAAATTAATTATATTGCATAATACTTTGACATTTTTTCATCAGCAAGTTTCCGCGTAAACTTCCAGTTTATCTTATTCCGATGTTCATTCCTTCTCTTATTCCATGCATCTACTTCCTGAACCAAAGTCTCCATATCACCAATCCTTCTGCCAGTACATTCGATATCCATGACATTGATCTCGATCTCTGCAGCATTAAGCCAACTTGCGTGTTTGGGGGTATAATGGAACTCTACATTTTTCAGAATCCTTTTTGCATCATCTTTTCCGAAAGACACTTCAAGTGATTTTTGTTTGTGGGTATTAAGATTATCCATTATCAACCGGATGCTTTTTGCATCCGGATACTCTTCTACAAGTTCCTTAACAAATTGTGCAAAATCCATCCTCTTTCTTCTTTTGGTGACCCTTGTCATCCTTTTTCCTGCTTTGAATTCTACTGCCATAAATATATTTGCAGTTCCGTTTCTGACGTATTCATAATCATATTTTTCTGAACTTCCTGGCTTCATTGGAATGGCTTTTCTCTTATCTCCAAGAAGTTGTTTTGGTTTTTCATCAAGACATATGATAGGTCTTAGTGGATCATATTCTTCTTCATAGAGATCAAGAATATTGTACATTCTGTCTCTATATTCGGTATCGATTTCCTGAATACACCACATCCGCCTCAGCCATGGTTTAGTTTTGCTTTTTTTAGAATAAGCCTGATGCTCTCTTTATTTATTGTTTCAAAACCTTCTTTTTTCTTCAGTTCTTCAGTAAGCAGTACAAGTGTCCACTTTTTTCTTCCGT
>JAVEPM010000143.1:0-5293 GCA_034008115.1 Methanolobus sp. | reverse complement strand
GGCAGACAACAGAACAGGGTCAGAAACCTTTGCACCCCTGAATGCAATTACGAAGCTATTATGACGAGAAGCCTGGAAGTCAAGATACATATTATAAGTATACTCAAATGCGGCACCAGTTTCGGCTCTGGCATTGTAGAACATATCCCTGCGATAACTTGTGCTATTAGAGGCAATATCAAGGTTCTTGGGGTTGCCAAACAGAATAGAGCCATACAATGTTGAGTCGCTTTCGTGAGTTTCATTGATACTTAACCAGCCGGGAATTGCTACCAGCGAATGACCCATGAAGGGAGGCACATTGCCGTTGGTCAGGATATCTTCTTTGACGGGGTTGGAGGGATTAGTAATATCAGAACGAGACGCAACATAAAGGTCAACATCTCTCTGCGACATCATGAATACCTTTCCCGTGTCACTTCTGAACTCGGCAGGCATAGACTCATACACTTTGCGCATAAGAGCAATAAGGTTTGAGCCATTATAATTAGAGCCAGTCGCACTGGTTGCATCAACCTTATGAGGAGTCAGATAACGACCCAAGAAGCCCTGAACCTTGATTGTGCCATATGTATTGGTGTTAGAGCCATCTGCCGCTTGCAACATCTTATTAAAACCAAGATTGAGGTCATAGAAATCTTCAGTGCTGGCGTAATTTCCGCCCAAGCCATTGATGGCAAGATTTAGAATATCATTGCCCAAAGCAATAGCCACATCATTGAGAACTTCATTCTCAAAGTTGGGGTTATGCAGATTGTCAATAACAGTCTGAAGCGGAATATCCTTTTGCAACTGAGCATTCTTGAGCCACATATTGATTCCAAAATTGTGCACAATACGCTTGTTAATGGTAGTAACAGCACTGCCCTTCTGCTCATTGGAAACCAAGTTCTTGCTGGTAATTGCGGCGCCCTTGACATCCGTGACCAAGCTTTTTACAATACGAGTATTGAATAACTTGAGATAGGGGCTCTTGTCATAGATATAGCGTATGGCTATTTCTGCATCTTTTTCGCTCAGGCTTCTGCCACGAGTAAAGTCGAGAGTTGTTTCGTCAACTTCACTTTTCTGGACAGGAATGCCATCGGAATCCGTAATTTCGTAGCCCGCATGTTTAGACAGCAAATAAGCGGCCAGCGGGCTAAACTTAGGCGCATTACCCTCATTAGCGGAGGCAACGCCACGCTCAAAGCTCTTTTGCAAAACGTTAATAAGATTAAGAGCATCCTTTGCATCAATAGTAAGATTTTTTAATTCCATTTTAATTTCTCCTATAACAAACCGTGACCAGCCGGAGCGGAGCGTTTGATTTCTACATGAGTAGGCACAGCTACAGAGGACTCAGTCTGTTTGTCGTTTAGTTTATCATTTGTTTCAATGAGAGACTTGTTAATTTCAGCAAACTTGCTTTCAAATCTCTGCTCCATTTCTTTCAGGGATTGCAAAAACTGCTCTCCCACGCCTTTAATAACCGTTTCGATTGAGACAACTTCTGGATTTTCTGCGGTCTTTTCAACAGTAGAGGTTTCAGTTTCAGGTGTTTCAGGCTCAGTTGTTTCTGGAGCAGTTTCAGATTCAGTTGTCTCAGTATTTGTTTCGGGCTCAGTTGCAGTAGTGGTATCACCTACAACTGAAGTTTGAGGTTGTGTTTTTGGTTCTTCAGTTGGAATATCAGCTGACTTTGCAACAGTAGAAATCTTCTTATCAATATATTCCGCAGCAGACTTCATCGATGCTGAAAGAGCAGTTAGCTGCTCCTCGCTCGCAGAGTCCCACGAAATAGTGTTAAAGAAATCTTCTTGCATTATCTCCATGATAAAGTATGGGTTTTTTGACATTAAATCAAATGTCTTTTCCATTTCCTCATCAAAGGTTTTAGAAAGGCCAATAGCTTCAAGAACCTTGTTTATCCATGATTTCATTGTTGGTTCTCCTTTGCTCGTTTTGGCTTCACGAGAAATACCAAACATCGAATAACCTGTTATTTCGCCGTCTTTCCATGCTTCCCAAATGTCCTCACTGGCACGTGTAACCAAGACCCAACTACCTGCCTTGACAACATTATCACCAATACTTAGGCTCACTGGTGCAACATAGCTTTCGACAACCACGCCAGCACCAGCCAGCAGGTTATGTTCAGTGTCAATGTTACGGTAATACTCAAGAAACTCATGAGCAGTTTTTTCAATTTCGTCTTTTGTCATAAAATCGCCATAGGTGTCCTCGGTGTCAGGCTCGTAAACAATGCCATATAGCAGGCGTTTTTCGCCAACGTTGTCATCCTTTGAAAGAAACCTTACCTTGAACTCCGCATCAGCCTGCTTGCAAGCAGATTTGGCAAGAAAGAATTGCTTCTTATTTGCACCACGTCTCACGTATGAAACATGAGTAATGGTAACATCGCTAAGTTGTCGCTTTTTCTTTATTGTTTTCATATTTTACCACCTATGACCTTGTTGTGCTTTCATCATTATTTTTGTTTGGGTCAAGATTATTAGACGCCTGCCCGTCACCTTGACCTAAGTCAGAATTATCGCTTGTATGCAGGTCACCATCTTTATTAGGCTTAACAGATAAATTGCCCATGTGTTCAGTTTCGCTCTCGTCCTGTGGAGTATCCTTAAGGTCAATCGGCCTGAGGCGCAGAAACATTTGCCTGATTTCATTCACAGATAATACTCTGTTGCCAAACTCATCAACCATATTGTAATACATGTTGGCAATAATAGCATCGTCTTTCTCGTTAGAAATATTCATTCCGTTCAGACTAAACTCACAATTGACACCAAACTCAAGCTCAAGAAATCTGTTAATAAAATCAACAATAGTCTTTTGCTCTGGCTGTGATACAGTTTCCATAAACAGCTTCAGGTCAGTTATGCCAGCCGAGCCTCCACCAAAGTTTCCGCCCTGTGATAGGCCAAGCAATTTGGGATGAACTCTACACTTAAGCGCAATCTTAAACTGTATTTTATCTGCCAAAGTAATAAACTGTTCATCAATAGATTTTGAAAGCGGCACTAATTTAATCTGAGCTTTCTCGTTCGGCACAGACAGAAATAGCATCTTGTGCGAATTTGCAACGCCCTTGAGATTGTTCTCAATGAACTCTTTAATCTTCTCGTAGCTCTTTTTGGTTAGCTTTCCGCCGGTAATTAAAACCGCCCAGGCAGGCTGTCCACCGTTAGAAAAGAAGTTGATGTTATACTGGTCTGTCAAATAGGATTGCTTAATTAAGTCAAACAAATGTGATGTGTCCGGCTTGCCATAATAAAGATTTTCTTGCGATGGTCTTTTCATGTGCAGGCAATAGTGCACGCCATCTCGTGTTTTGGAGGACACAGGGTATGGCTCAAATATAGTCGGGCTGGAACAACCATTAGGAATATACATATACTTATCAATGTCACGTAGAGTGTTGCCAAACCTATCAACCTTTGGCTTAATATACATATCCTTTGCAGGCAGGCAATACAGAGACTTCTTATTCCCACTCTTTACAAATTCAAGATAACAATTATCAAATAACTCAAAGTCTGCATACATATTCTTGAGAATAGAAGTAAATGTATCATTAAAGTTTCTGTTTGGTGATTTGAAAAAGTCAATAACATCTTTGTGTTTGTCAATATCCTTATAGCCGAACGAATAGCCCCGCCCAATTGCTGTGTCAACCTTGATGGCAATACAGGTTTGATAAGTTATATCAATAGCCTTATATGCCAGAATTTGCGAGGGATTATAGGGAGGCAAAATACACCCATTAGACCTAATGCTTTGTGGAGTAGCAAGCTTGACAGAACTCTTTGGCAAACTTATTGACTTAGAGATAGGCGCAAAAAATACTTCATCAGCACCAAGAAACTCTTTCTCAACTGTGCTGCCGCCAACAGGCTCTTCTGAAACAACTTTAACTTCGTCTTTCAATTATATTCTCCCTAAAATATTTCAACATCAGAATCTTCTTCTTCAGTATCGGGTTCATTATTATTTTCCACATATTTAGTGTCAAGCATTTTATTTCCATAACCGACAGAATCTATTTCAACGTCGAAGGATTCAGACATCATTGACAACAGTCCAGCCATAGAGTCGGGCGCATCATCCTTTCCATATTTATATTTTCCATAGTTGGATAGATTAGACATAAATCGCCTATAATGGTCGTCTTGTTCATCATCTTCAAGAAAGTAACAGCTATTCTTAATTTCGCCTAATGCAAGCATAATTCTGATTTCTTTATTACTTGATGTTGAGCGATAATCTATGTCAAGGCCAATCGCACTGAACAAGTTCTGATTGTTTCTTTGCAAATTCATGGCAAATTCAACTCCGCCCTGATTACTCTCAAACACAAAATCATCTGGCTTGAAGTAAGCAATCTTTTCAAGCAACGGTCTCTCCAGCGCAACGCTGTCTTCATTAGAAAATACTACGCCTACAATATATTTCTTGTCACCATATCTATAGCAGAATGGGGCTGACAAGTTATCCGTGCCCTTATTTGCGTAATCACACCAGCCCAGAACTTCGTCAGGATTTCCCAGCTTTTCAATGTCTTTCATGCTAAACCGCTTCAAATCATCCAACCTTAATTTAGCAAAAGTCCTGTCGGCTGGCTTACACATATAAAGAGCCTGAAACATCCAGCCAAGATTCTTCTTTTCCCAAGTATTCTTAATAGCCAGTAATTTCTCGGTGGGTATCATTTCCTCGCAAACACTTTTGCCTGTTTTTTCATCAAGCGCAGGAAAGATAAACTTATGCCAAGAATCATCATCTTCTCTTAATCCAATTGGGTCTTTCTCGCACCATCTCGTCTGAATGATAATCTCGGCACAATTTGAGGTAGTGTTTATACGGGTATTATGCACAGTCTCAATGAATAGGTCAAGTTTATCTAAGTATGTTTCAGACAGGGCTTCCTCTGGGTCTTTGATAGGGTCGTCAAGGATGGCGGCTTTGTTGCATCCACGCCCAGTGATTGTGCCCTTAATTCCTGCACCAAAATATGTGGAGATAGTCGTGCCGTCAAGTTGCCATGACATTTTAGATGATGCCTTGGGGTCTGTCTTCACATTGGGAAATACAACCTTATATTCATCCATGTTAAGCGTGTCTAACACCGCCTTAGACAAATCCATTGCAAGGTTGTCATTATAACAGTTCCGCATAAACGAGCCGTCGGGGTCATGGCCAAGCCACCACGCAATCCATAAACTACAAGTCCTACTTTTCCCAGCGCGAGGAAAGAAAGAGATAAGCACCTTTCTCAATTCGCCCGTGGTAACTC
>JAVEPM010000142.1:0-5327 GCA_034008115.1 Methanolobus sp. | reverse complement strand
ATTTGAACTGTGAAAGGCCTTCGCTTAGCTTCAACGCCTTGAAGCGGCTAAAAATTTCTTCAGCGGAAACCCTGCCGGGGGTAAAGTCCGCTTTCAACTCTTGAATCTTTTTAATATCTTTGTCCTGCAGCATATTTGAATGGTTTGGTTTCCATTGCTAAGATAATCATTTTCAATGATATATTAGCTAAATATGCTGCTTTTTTTATCTCTTATCCTCTGATTATCAACTTCATTTTTTTACTGCGAAACATCAGTCAATTACGAATGGAAAGTGCTTCGTGATTTTCTTTTTTATATGCTTCAGCAGAAAAAACATATCGGCAATTTTTATTTAGCAGAAACCAATAAATTACGCAACTTATGTATCGCCAAAGAGTGTGGACTAATGATTCCAGAGACATATATTGCACAAAACAAATTTTATGAAAAGCTAGAGCGAAAAGATGATGCATATATAGTAAAATCTATAGGAGAATGTTTACCGTTTATGATTGATGAAAAAGGATATCGATTGTACACAACAGAAGTGGATAAAGATTATTTAGAAAATAATACTCAAATTTATTTCCCGTCTTTATTGCAGAATAAAATCGAAGTTGATTTCGAAATCCGTGTTTTTGCTTTTTACGAGTTTAAGGAATTTTATGCAATGGCTATATTTGCGTTACAATCGGAAGATAGTAATGATTATCGTAAAACTGCTCACAACAATCGTTACGCACCCTATATCTTACCAAAAAACGTAATAGAAAAGCTGCTACTTTTTATGGAAAAGACGCGTTTGGATACAGCTTCTTTTGATTTAATAAAAACCCGAAAGGGAGAGTTCATTTTTTTAGAGGTGAACCCTTTTGGGAACATAGAAATGATTAATGAAACATGCGGATATGAAATTGACAAACGATTTGCAGAAATCATCTACCATAAATATTGGGGTTTTATATGAATATACGGCAATTATACCTTTATGTCTAAAAGTAAGTTCTTTAGTCGAAGATAAAAACATTTTTTATATTGATCTGAATAACAAAATAAATTCAAAAGGCAACAGGGTAAAAAAATATTACAAGCACGTTACAAAATTTTACTGAAGAATGATTAATGAAAATTGCGTATTTCTTCTATACCCTTTCTGCAAAACAATAAAAGGTTATGCACAGAGCGCAATATATGATTTGGAATTAAACAAACTACATTCCATCACAAATAACATGTATTATTTTATTGAAGCATGTATAGGTAAAACCAAAAAAGAGATATATTATTTGTTCAATGAGAGCGAAACAGTGATAGTGAAATCTTTGATAACTTCATTAATAGATAAACGCTTTGTGCGTTTTGTGGACAAAGAAGAATATTCACGGTTTTTACCAATACAAAATCTACCACAACAAGATTCATTGCTGGATAATTTCGTAATTGATATTGACGACGACTCGGATTATGATATCTGCAAAGCGCTAGAAAAAATAAGTAATTTCCATTTACAAGTTATACAAATTCGGTTTCTGCATCCGGTCAATCACTATAGATTTTCCGAAATAATTCGCAAAGTATATGCAACAAATGCAGATTCAATTGAAATTGTTATACCCTTTGTTACAGTTAAAAGCTTAGAAGAATTGTATGAATTATTTGATAAATACCAAAATATAACAAATATGTATATTTGGGGAGCCGAAGCAAACAAGATAGATAATTATAAGCAGTGTCGCGTTAATTATATGCAGAGCAAAATAAATTGTAGCGACACCTGTGGCTTAATAAATTCTGATAATTTTCTCTGCAATAAAAAGTTTTACCTTGAAGCTATGAACAAAAATACATGTTTAGCTAAAAAATGCGCTATTGACAAAAACGGGATAATAAAAAACTGTCCCTATATGGCTAACGGTTTTGGACATATTGATGATTGCACAGTTGAGAAGTTGCAAAATATTGTAATGGAAGAATCGTTTACGAGACTCTTTTCTGTTAAAAAAGATGATGTTCAAACATGTAATGTATGTGAATTCCGCTATGCCTGTTTCGATTGTAGGGTTTTTATTTCAAAAAAAGAGAATCTGTTTTCCAAGCCACTTAAGTGTAATTACAATCCATATATTGCAAAATGGAATAATGAATAATGATTTAAAATATAATTTATGAATAATCAAACATTTAAAAAAATTCATCCAGTAATTCTTTTTGTATTACTGACTTGTATTACAACTGTTTTCTCTCAAAATAACGCATACATTATAGATACCACTTACCTAAAATGTGAATACAAAACCAATTACTATACCGATACACTAGCTATGGAAAATGGGATTTGGATGAATGATGAATTTATTCTTCAAGTAGGAACAAACACATCTAAGTATTTCAGTAAGTTGACAGATGCATACGAGAGAGTAAAAGCTGACTCTAAAGCTTGGAAAGTTTATCAAGAACAACAAAAACTCGAAAGAGAAAATGCAAAGACAAGAGGAGGAATGTTAGAAACAGCTGTTCTTGCGAGATATGGAACATTAGTTGTTTATAATAATTATCCACAAGCAAAACGAACCATCCACGACGCGGTGTTTTTTGATTACTACATTTTTGAAGACGATAACCTGCCTCAGCAATGGACAATGGTCCCTGATTCCGTGAAAAACATACTTGGCTACAAATGCCGAAAAGCAGTTTGTAGCTATCGCGGACGAGATTATGAGGCTTGGTATGCCCTTGATTTGCCAGTAAACGCCGGACCATGGAAGTTTTCAGGACTACCTGGACTGATAATGAGCATCCAAGACACCAAAGGGCATTACACTTTTGAAATAAGCGGCCTGGAAAATACCAGAGAACCCATAGAATATATTGAATACGGCGCCCGTAAATATGCTCGTACCGACCGTATAACATTTTTGCGCACCAACGCCAAAGCATCCAATATTGGCTGGGTTCGATATTTGGAGGCAAATTCACCCCAAAAAAAGGAATCGGACTTCATACCGGTTAGCGGTGGTGCGAGATATAATTTCTTGGAAAGAGATTTTTAAACAAGTTGGTTATGAGACGTTTTACCAACCTCTTTTTAATTTTTATTCTGTTTTCTACTTCTTTAAAATCGCAAACTATGGATATAAAGGGAGAGGTTAGGGATGATGCGGGCAATTTGTCGAACGTGGTAATTACAATCACTTCAGAAGATGAAAGTGATGTGATTACTTATGTCATAACAGATAATTCAGGTAATTTCTTCATTAAAAACGTGGATATGGCAAATGCATACTTTATCCATGCCCGGTTGATGGGATACGCAACGCAAACAATACTGCTGGATGAGAATAAAACTGATTATTCTTTTCTTTTGGTTGAGGAGTCAATCCAATTGAATGAAGTGTTGATAAAATCTGCCAAAATTTCGGGTGCAGGAGATACTACACGCTATCTTGCATCCTCATTTGCCAAAGAAAACGACATTACACTTGGCGACATCATTAAACGTATGCCCGGGTTCCACGTTACCGACGGGGGAACAATAAAATACCAAGGGAAAGACATCAGTGATTTTTATGTGGAAGGTTCCAACATCATGGGTGCCAGATATCCGGTTGCCGTAAACAGCATTCATCAGGGCGATGTGGGAAGCGTGGAAGTCATTGAAAACCATCAATCCATAAAACTGTTCGAAGATTTGCTATTTTCGGACAAAACAGCCGTGAATATCACGCTCAAAGAAAAAGCAAAAAACAAATGGGTAGGCTTGTTGAACATTGGAGGCGGCATTCCCAACCAATGGAGTGCTGACGTGAACGCTATGCGTTTTAAGAATATGATTAAAATGTTGAATACCTATAAAGGAAATAATACTGGAAATAATATTTCGACAATAGGTGCATTTAATTCATCCGGGACAATAGAAGAAGAAGCACGAGAAATTATAGAGATGACAAGCGCGAGAAATCCATATCTGGAAGAACGAAGAACGCTTTTTAATCAATCGCATTTACTTAGTTTAAATAATCAGGTATTGTTCGGAAAAGCATTTGTATTGACACCACAGTTGGATTTAGGCAAATCATCTTTCGAAAATGACATTTGGGAAGAAAGAAACTATTATTTAGACAACGGAGAAACAATGAGTATTACCACAAGAGAAAAAGGAATACAAGGTCAATGGAAAATTAGTCCGATTCTCCGTTTGGAAGCCAATACCCAAAATTTGTATGTGAACAATGTGTTAGCCTCTAATATCGTACATAAAGTAAATGATGTTACTGTTACTGGCACCTATCCGAATCAAGAAAACAGCGAAATGGACCATATAAATATCCGCAACAGTTTAGATGTGATGTTTCGAAGGGACAAAAAGGTGATTGGGGTCAAGTCTGTGAATAGTTGGCAGCAGTATCCGCAAGAAATGCAAATAGAAGAAAATGACAGATCAATAAACGAAAACGTAAAGACTACTACTCTTCACTCTCAAACATCTACTTCGCAATCCTATCTATTCGGGAAAACTACCATTTCCCTTGAAGAAGGTTATTTTTTTAATCAGAAACAATTAAAAAGTAGACTTACAGGAATTCAAGACCTTAATTATCCGGTTCCTTTCGAAAATAAGTTCGAATATCGCAATGCAATGTTGTTTGTAAAACCAACATTTTCGGCGAGATTTGGCGATTTTAGAACTTCGCTGTCTATGGATTTGAATTATAATCATAACATTTATGCCGATGAGCGAACATCTCAAACTTATACCAAAAACAAACTGCTGCTATCTCCCTATGCATCTGCAACTTGGTCTATAAATCAGAAATATACATTATCGGCAAATGGTGGTTGGAAGCAACAACCCGAAAATTCTGATAATTTTTATTCATCACCTATGCTTTCCTCATATCCCTACGTTCAAACCGGATTGATCGATTACCACAATACCGAAACTGCAAACATTAACGTGTTGGTTCGGTATAAAAATATTTTAGACGGTTTGTTTTGGAATGTAAGCTATAACCGCTTGTGGCGAAACGGAGATTTAATGTACACACAGGATTTTGAAAATAGTTATATTATTTCAGGATTAACGAGGAAACCCCACACAACAAAATTAGACAATATCTTTGCCAATATTAGCTACATGCTTGATATTTTAAAGGGAGGGATATCATTAAGAGGTATTTACTCGCATTCAGATTCATACTTTATACAAAACGGAGAACTATGGTATTCTGTGTCAAAGATGAAACAGCTCTCTTTGAATATGTATGCTTCACCTCTAACGCAATTGGATATTAATTATCACTATTAACCGACAAAACCCGCGTTTTGCCGATCCCTTTTTATAATTA
>JAVEPM010000032.1:0-34209 GCA_034008115.1 Methanolobus sp. | reverse complement strand
TAAAAATCCATAGATACTCCCTTTTTCTACATTTAGTGAAAGATTCTCCAAAACAAACTGAGAAACATATTTTTTATATAGATTTTCTGTTGAGATAATATTAGAAATCATAAGTCCCTCCTTTTAACTGTCTTTCCGCAGATGTGCTTAAATATTTGAAAATTTCCGTACAACCGGCCTTCCGCAGATGTCCAGAAATTTTGCTAGTTATTTGAATTAAAGTTATTTATCAACCATCAGTATCACTATTTAATACTTAAGTATGATTTATTATGATTTGCATTAATACAAGTATGCATAGATCAATGGAAAAGAAAAACATCCACTTTTTATTAGACATCTGCGGAATATAAGTTGAATCTATTAAAATCATATATTTTTATGTACTCAAGAGCCCAGACATTCAGATAAATATAATTAATCAAGTTCCTTGATCCCAGTATATAATTCATAATATCTACCCTGCATTTCAAGTAATTGCTCATGGGTACCACGCTCAATGATTTCACCTTTTTCAAGAACCATAATAGCATTTGAATTTCTTACAGTGGAAAGTCTATGAGCAATAACAAATGTTGTTCGATTTCTCATTAAACGATCCATTCCAATTTGAATACTTTTTTCTGTTCTTGTATCAACAGAACTTGTTGCTTCATCAAGAACTAATATAGGGGCTTTTGACATAGCTGCTCTGGCTATATTAATTAACTGTCTTTGTCCTTGAGATAGATTAGCTCCATCACCTTCTAACACAGTTTGATAGCCATCAGAAAGTCTCATAATAAAGCTATGTGCAGACGAAGTCTTTGCTGCCTCGATAACTTCTTCATCAGTAGCATCAAGCCGCCCATATCGGATATTTTCCATAACTGTACCTGTAAATAGATGGGTATCCTGCAAAACCATAGCAATGTTCTGGCGCAAATAATCCCTATCATAATCATAAATTGATTTTCCATCAATCAAAATTTCACCTTGATCGATCTCATAAAATCTATTGAGCAAATTGGTTATCGTTGTTTTGCCAGCACCTGTAGAACCTACAAATGCTATTTTTTGACCATTTTTTGCATAAAGTGAAATATTTTTTAGGATCACTTGTTCCGGATCATAGCCAAAAGTTACATTCTTTAAAACTACCTCTCCCTCTATTTTATCTTTAATAGCATTGTCTAAAGTCAAGGCTTCCGGCTCAGTATCCATAACATTAAATACTCTTTCTGCACCTGCCAATGCCGAAAAGATAGCCGTCATCTGCTGCGATATATTACTTACAGGAAATGAGAAACGTCTGGCATATTGAGCAAAAACGGTCAGTGCACCTGGTGTCAAGCCTGCTGTTGCCATTAGGATACCACCAATTCCAATTGTTACACCATAACTGATCTGGCTCGTATTTCCCAAAACAGGTCCCATAATCCCACCAAAGAATTGAGCTCTGAATTGCTTTTCACGCAAATCATCATTTAGCACAACAAATTCTTCTTCACATTCATTTTCATGATTAAAAACCTTTACAACTTTTTGTCCGCTAACAGTTTCTTCAATATATCCGTTCACCGAACCTATAGACACTTGCTGAGCCTTGAAATGCTTCCTGCTCTTATGCGCAATAAACGAAGCACTCTTTACCATAATAGGAGCAAATACTACTGTAACTATAGTAAGTATCCAATTCGTTGTGATCATGAATATAAGCGTCACAACAACAGCAATAACACCTGAAATTATATGGATCAAAGATGTAGAGAACATCGTTTCTATCCTGTCAACATCATTAGTAAAACGACTCATAATATCTCCAGTAGAATTTGTATCAAAGTATTCAACTGGCAATGTTTGCAACTTTCCAAAAAGATCATCACGTATTTTAGCTAAAGAACCTTGTGTGATTGATAACATTATTCTCTGTTGCACATATGTTGCTATGACACCAATTATATAAACAGATGCAAGAATAATTAATGCTGAAAAAACATAGATCAATATATCGGCACTATGTTCATTTTTAAGTCTTTCCTCAATGAATGGAAATACGATATCTCTAAAACTTCCTAGCATTTCATCTACTTTTGTAGCAAGCTTCCCTGAATTCTCTATGGTCGTTTCCACCCTGGCAATTCGATTAATAATTGGAAACAGCATATATGATCCAATTAAGGAAGAAAGTGTTGAAACAATTAACATAATAAGAACAGTGATAAGCTGCAATCGATAACCTGAAAGATAACTAAGTAGACGTTTGATCGTAACACTGGCGTTCTTAGGTTTTTCTACTTCCTTTGCATGGCTTGGACCTGGTCCTCTCATGGAAGGCAAGGATCTTTTTATTTTAGTTGGAGAATAAGCACCGTATCGCTTTTGTAATTCTTTAATATCTCTAGCCATTTACTGCTGCCTACTTTCTATCGATCTGAGAATAATAAATTTCTCTATATTCGTCACAACTATCCATTAACTCATCGTGGATGCCTCTGCATACAATTCTACCTTCATCTATGACAAAAATTTGATTAGCATCCTGGACAGATGAAATTCTTTGGGCAATAATGATCTTTGTAGTATCAGCAAGTTCATTTTTAAATATGGCTCTGATCTGAGATTCAGTTGCTGTATCTACTGCACTGGTGCTATCATCAAAAATCAATATTTTAGGTTTCTTAAGCAAGGCACGGGCAATACAAAGCCTCTGTTTTTGACCGCCTGAAACATTGACACCACCTTGTTCAAGATTTGTTTTATAACCTTTATTAAACTCTGATATAAATTTATCTGCCTGTGCAAAACTCGCCACCTGTCTGATCTCTTTTTTTGTGGCGTTCTCATTACCCCATCTGAGATTTTCTTCAATAGTACCTGAAAACAGTATATTTTGTTGAAGCACCATACCTATCCCATTACGTAAATTTGCAAGGGAATAATCTTTAACATCAATGCCGTCTACTAAAACCTGCCCTTCATCGGGGTCATAAAGTCTTGTTATCATTGAAACTAAAGTGGTTTTACCACTTCCTGTAGGACCTATGATACCAACCGTAGTTCCTTTATCGATATTTAAATTTATATTATCAAGAACCTTTTCTTGACTATTTTTGTAATATCTAAATGAAACATCTTTAAATTCAATCGTTCCAGTTTCTACTTTTTTATCTTTATACTTTGCATGAATATCATGAATATCCGTATCTTCATTCAAAACTTCTTTGATTCTATTTGAAGAAGCGATGGATCTTGATGACATAACTATCACCATGGTCAACATCATAAGTGACATTAGAATTTGATTACAATAGGATATGAATGCAGATAAATCCCCTATGGGCATTGAATTCTTTTCAGCTAAAACCATACCACCACCATACCATAAAACAGCTACAATGGTAAAGTTTAAAACCAAATTTATGACGGGTGACAATAATATCATCACAGTCATCGCACTAAGGCCTGATTGCTTCAATTCATCATTTACTTTAGCAAATTTTTCTACTTCATACTTTTCTCTAACAAAAGATTTCACAACTCTTGAATTCGTTATATTCTCTTGAACAGTATTATTCAAGTTATCTATCTTCTTTTGCATTTTGCTAAATCTTGGAAGTCCTTGAGCAATAATGAATGCAACAAATATGATCATAAAGGGTATTGATACTGCAAATACCAGTGAAAGTGATGGTCTAAGAATAATTACCATAATCAAGGAACCAATCATCATTCCTGGTGCCCTTAAAGACATACGAAGTAATATATTGATAAAATTCTGCATCTGCGTTACATCATTAGTTAGACGTGTGATGAGGGAGCCTGTACTGAATTTATCTATATTCGCAAAAGAAAAACTCTGAACTTTTTTATAAATATCAACTCTAATATCTGCTGCAAAATTTACAGAAGCTTTTGCTCCAAAGTAAGCACCTCCAACACCTCCGGCCATCATCAAAATAGCTGTAATAACCATTAAAAGCATAATATTAATGCTATAAACTGGCGTATGCCTGGATGCATTGTTAATGATTATAGCTAAATATTTAGGCATAAGTACTTCACCTATGACTTCAACTACAATACAAAGAGGCCCTAAAACAAAATATTTCCAATAAGGATCTATATATTTTCTCCAAAATATCATATTTTCATGTTTTTTTGCAAGTTTTCATGCTTTTTGTGCATATTGCACAGTTTTTACGAATCGTCGTAAACCCAGTAAAATCAATATTTACGCGATATAATTTAACTACCGTCTCAACATGAGGGGTGCCTTCCAAGACAGCTTGCGGGAGTAAATCATTTTCCGTCCCTGATGCTCTTCAATTGCTCAAATATCATATTACCTCACCTCTTCCTGCTTATTGCACTCTCAGCCTTCACACCTTCTTCAATAAAACCTCAGCCAGCCCCCCACACCAGTACTCATGCACAGCGATTCCAGTGGAAGCACTCCAGTCTATCTCATCCCTATTTTGTACTACCCAGGCAGAATCATTCAGTTTTTTGCCGATCTTGTCTCTGGCTTTCTGCTCTGGATTCTGATTGTCGGCTATGCTCTATACTTTTAATATCAGTTTATTGATTATGAATTATGTACAGCTCTTTTAACACAAATGGTTTTAACAAAGTTTAGGTGTACTTTTAATATAAACATTGTCTGTAAAGTTTCTTTATGTTTCTGTCAGGATTCAGATAAGAATACACAAGTAACCGTAAAAGTCATTAGTTCAAAATAAAAAAATGTAAAACAATTTAGGTAAAAACTGCGGAACTGCTATTATACTGTAATAATTGGACTTGCAGAATCCAATGGAATAGGTGTATTGAATTTTCGGGGCTCTCTGTCATTCTTCTATAATGCAAGTAAGATGTTTTTAAAAATAAAAGAACAAGGATGTGTAAATCATCTATTTTAATGAATTTGAAATCATATAATTCAAAGCTTTTTCATCTTGCTATATTCCATCACTGTTGCTACCGGATTAGTTTCAACATTGATCCCAGCCTCTTCAACAGCAGCAACAGAATTTATTCCTACCATTACGGGGATACCGACCTTTCCTCTTTCTATAGGTGCATAAAAAACATCCTCATCGGACTCACCTATTGTAATATGGCCGCTGATATCATCTTTTTTTGCCATTTCCATAATCTCTGCTGCTCTCTGGGCTGCCGATGCAGGTATCTGGCGCAGGTTTGCAAGCATCTTTCCATTGCCTGTGTCAATGGCTTGAAGAATGGACGTTGATTTACGCCTGAGGAATATCTTAATGGGGTCAATGGATGTTCCACTATATGATATGAGGTCAAGAAAGCCAGTTGGCTTATAGTCTTCCATTTGCATAAGACCGCCATAAACAGGAACTACGGGGACACCATTTTTCAAAAGTAAGCCGTCAAAAGTGATACTACACACAGTGGCCATGGCAACTTTTCCATCAGGTACGTAAATATCAAGATCTGTGTCCTCTTCAATTATCCCTACTCTGGGGCTGATGCTTGCACCATGGTCCATTGCATATCTTATAATGTCTGTGGCATTATCGTAATCGTCTTTGTCAATGTTCGTTATATTGACAATAACATTGCCTTTGCCGGATTCCATGTCATAGTTTGCTTTATACATCAGCTCTTCGATCTTGGTAATAACAAAACCAAACCTGTCACTTATAAGGGCATCACTGAGTTCCTTCTTGCCACGCTCGGTTATGGTGCGCCCGATGTATCCGTGTTTCTTAGTGAATCCTCTTTCATCCAGTATACGTAAATGATATCTTACGCCTCTTTCCCCTATTGCATAACCACGATTGTGGAGCTCGTCAGCTATAAGGCGTGTACCTACTGGCTTGTCACTTTCACTGATAATGCGCATAATTTCGACTAGCTTTCTCTCAACGTTTAAGTCAGTCATTTTTCACCTAAGATGCTTGTTGATGCTTATTATCAATGAAGTTGAAGTGTTATTTATATTCTATATATATTTAATGTGTATTGTTAAGATCATATTCTTCCGGTTCGAAGAATATACACCACCAGCCACATTCCCAAAAACCCTGCCATCAAAAAACCTATAACCCCAAGTAATGGAACTCCCCATATGTGTGGCTCCATTCCTGTTTGAATTATCAGCGAAGAACCTACTATTATGGACGAAATGATAAGGCTAAAAGCAAGGCGATTACTGGAAGCACCTATTTCAGCAACTACATTGTCAAAACCATGGGGTTCAAAGTGCAGTTTCAGATAACCCCTTTCAGCAATATCAAGTATGTGGGATATCTTCGTGGGTGCCCGATGAAGAAGACGAGACCAATTGTTAAAGTCTTTATAAGCGTTACTTGCAATATTCCTTAAACGAATTCGATCTTTTACAGCTTTCTTTGCAAAAGGCTCTGCTATAACTGTCAGATTGATCCTGGGATCCATGATATTGCTGAAACCTTCTATGGTTATTGCACCTTTAAACAAGAGTGCAACATTTGCAGGGATCCTAACATGATATCTTCTCAGAATATTTTCTATCTCTTCTAGTATCAATGCAGTATTAAGCTGTCCAAGGGCCCTTCCATAATATTTGTATAGCAGATGATCGATCTCGGTCTTAAGCAATGCTATATCAACATCATCCTCTATGGTACCGAGATCCTTTAAAAGCTCGATACCTAATTCTGTATCTCCTCTTATTAGTGCAACAATTTCGTCAACGAGCAGATTGCGCATATCATGGGGAAGGAATCCTACCATTCCAAAATCCAGGAGTGCTATCCTGCCATCTTGCATGATCAATACATTTCCAGGATGTAGGTCCGCATGGAAAAGACCATCCTCAAATACCTGCTTCATGAATGCATTTAGCATTTCGATGGCTATGTTTTTCCTGTCTACTCCCATTCTCTCAAGTTCTTCAAAGGAATTGCCTTTAACACCATCGATATATTCAAGGGTCAGTATTTTCATACTGGAATGATCCCAATAGACCTTTGGGATGTATATGGTGGGATGGTTCCTGAAGTTACGGGCAAAGTTATCGGTATTCCTGGCTTCCTGTGTGTAGTCGATCTCTGCTCTGAGGGCTCGTTCAAACTCTTCGACGATTCCCACAGGACGATACAATTTTGCTTCTGGAAGATGCTCTTCTGCAAACGATGCAATATTGTACATTATGTCAAGGTCTGCTTCTATGATTTTTTTGATACCTGGTCTTTGTATCTTGACAACTACATCTTCTCCGCTCTTTAATTTTGCACGGTGAACCTGCCCTATTGAAGCTGCTGCAATGGGTGTTTCTTCAAAAGACTCATAAAGATCCCTGACACCAGAGCCTAATTCTTCTCTGATGAGCCTTTCAACCTCTTCAACTCCAAAGGGCTGTACATCATCCTGAAGTTTGGCAAACTCCTTGGCATATTCAGGAGGGATCAAGTCCTGACGCATGCTGAGTATCTGACCCAGTTTTATGTAGGTGGGTCCAAGTTCTTCAAGCATCAATCTGGCATTTTTTGGTCTGGAATAGCTGCCTTTTGTTACCTTTTTTTGTTTTTTGAGCCTTGAACTTAAAGGTCTGATATCAGCTATTCCTATCCTGTCAGCAATGTATCCAAACTCGTATTTCACGAGGGCATCAACGATCTTCCCATATCTTTTGATCATTGAATATCTGTGGATTTTACGGTTTCTCATTATTTTCCTTTGCCTTCAATTTTTTTATTTGGGTGTATTATTATTTATGATTGGCTTTATTATTAAATTATCGTCGATGCCTGTATTTTAAAATTTTGAGGGACAGTTATATAATTCCTTCTTCCAAGTTAATATAGTCAGGAACAATCTGACGATTTATTCTAAAATAAACAATAAGGAGTGAGGAAGAATGTTATTTTTTGGTATAAGTTCATGGGATCCCCATGATAGTGAACAGGTAATTGAGCATTTCAAGAAGTTAAAACCACCGGCAGGTATTAAGATTGTCAACCAGTGGGTCGACCTTAATGGAGGAAGGTACTTTATTCTCTATGAGGCCCAGAGTTCAGAAGCATATGCTGAATTCAATATTCCATGGTCCGACATCTGTCTAATAGACAGTGTACCTGTAATGGAATCTACGGATTTCATAAAGCTTATGGTTGCAAAGGGGTTATAATTCCCCTTGTTTTTTATTTTTTGCCTTTAATTAGCAGGCATTAATGTGATTATTTTTTCGCTGTCTCCGATCTTCACAGTAAAATCTCCATCAGGCAATGCACTGGTATCATATTTGTGACTAAAGTTGCCTTCAGAATCAGCTTTGACAGTCTGAGTGGCTACAAAATCTATCTTTACTTCCTTTTCCCCATCCATTGCGTTTCCTTCTACGACAATTTCATAGTTTCCGGCTGGAACATTCTTTTCAAAGAACTCAGCAATTCCATTCTCAGCATCAAAACTACGTTTAAAGTCTATGAACATATGGACGATAAAATTCAGGTCTTCTACCTTTTGTGATCTTACTTGAAAACTGTTACTACCACCAGGTATTCTTATATTTTCGAATACGTATTTATATTCGTTGTCAATGACCGGGGTATTTATTGTGAATGAAACTGTCATTCCGATTGTTTCTTCCGGGCTTGTTTTTCCTACTATGTCCAGTATATCTCCTGTGCGGGGTTTGCCGGGAGAAATGCTCCACTCATCTAATGGTGCATTCGGGTTCTCCTCCGTTTGGTCATAGATCAAAGAATAAAATACCTTCGAAAAAATTAAAAAGAGGTTATTGCTTTTGCTAAAGGCTACTCCCCCTTTTTAATGTTAAACATCCTTCTCTTGTTCATCTGAACCTGTAAGCTTGTCAAGTTTCTCATCAAGTTTTTGAATTATCTCTTTGAGCTCCCTCACTTCGTCCTTTGTTGCAATATCAGCTTTGTTGATGGTTTCCTGAACCTTGGATGATATCTTTTTCTCGATATCTTCCTTCTGTTTCTTTTGTTCATCGACTACTTCACGGACAAATTTCTTACCCTCTTCCTTTTTAATCGCCCCGTTTTCTATAAGATCATCGGCAATTTCCTGTATTTTATCCTCTGTCAGTGCCCACAACCCGATTCCAAAAAGGCCAGCCTTTTTCATTATTTCTGAGATATCTGAAAAGTCTTTCATTTTAAAACTCCACTGATTAGTTATCGTGTGCAACAATAAATATCTTATTCTGAAAGCTATCCGTGTTGATGCAGGATTTGATCAGAATGTAATATTTTAAACCCGCTATGTAAAAAAGTAAAAGAAAATAGAAGCTTCAGTTCTTCATCAATTCACTGATGTCATATTCAAGGTACTTTGCATGACTCATACCTATTAGTTTGCTACATACTTCATCAGGTTTTCCATCCATGATTATCTTCGCTTTGTCTATGAGAATCGCCCTGTGTGCAGCTTCCTTCACAAAGTCCATGTGGTGGCTTACAAATATAATGCTTGTGCCATATTTCTGATTGATCCTCTTTAGAGAGTTAGTAACATCCCGGAGGGTAATCGGGTCTAAGTCCCCGAATGGTTCATCTAACATTAATATTTCCGGACCCGTTACAAGTGCCAGTGCGATATATGCTCTTACATGTTCTCCGCCACTTATCTGATAAGGGGTTTTGTCGAGTATTGAAAGTGGAAGATCAAGAGCTTCGAATACGTCTGTTGCATGTTTGTCAACATCTTCTTTTGTGACCAGAGGGAAAAGTTTGGAGTATATATCGATAGACATATTCATTTCCCTAAGAGCCTTGTCCTTCTCATCTTCATTGACTTCAGTGATCCTGTAAAGCGTGTCAAGAGCTTCATCTGATATACCTAGCTCTGCAGCTTTCTTTCGGGCATATAATAATGATCTTTCACCTTTAAGACGCAGTTTAAATGCCATTTGTTCCCTGATGCTGGAGTGTGGTGAAAGTGTGAACTCCTGATGCATGATGCTCATCTTTCTACGCAGATCAATGCGCTGTGTTGTGAAATCTGTGATATTCAGCCAGTTTCCATTATGCAGATAGCTGATATTTCCTTCCTTAGGGAGCCTGAGACCTCCTATCATTTTCAGAAGCGTTGTTTTTCCTGCGCCGGAAGGTCCGATAAATGCAGTTATCTCTCCTTTGTTAATGTCAAGTGAGAGGTCTTCAAACTTTAACACTTCTCCCACTCTTAAAATGAAAAAGCGGTTTGATAGTCCTCTTACTTTTATTATTGGGCCTTCATCCTCTCTTTTAGGTAGTGTTACTTGTTCTTCAATGTCCTTGAGGAAATTTTTAAGTACCTTTTTAGCTTCCCCTATCTCTGCGATCCTGCCTTCTTCCAGATATGCGACCCTGTCTGCAAGGTAGAGGTGGACTTCAGGAAGATGTGAAACGACAATAATAGGAATATTAAGTTCTTTTTTAATATTTTTTATGAGGTCGAGCATGCACTGTTTTGTATCGGGACCTGTCATGGTCACAGGTTCATCCAGAAGTAGTATGCGTGGTTTTGCTGCAAGCTGGCGTGCAAGTATAAGTCTTTGCTTCTCTCCGCCGCTTAAAAAATTAGTAGAATGCTCTGCCTTGTTTTCAAGTCCTACAAGACGCATGTAATACATCGCTTCTTTCTGTAGTTCATCATAGTTGTGCGCATCAGTTTCAGGTAAGCCTTCATGTCCTTCTTTAAGTGCATTTAGCCTGCGGATTATATTTTCAATTGCCGGTCCGCTCCAGAGTCCAAAATTACGTTGAAGGTGTATTGCGCTGTTTTTTGTAAGGAATTTGAGTTTTTCTTTGTCTGCATTTGGATCGATTCTTTCTCCATCGAGTTCAAAATGACCGGAATCAAAATCTTCCATTCCTCTGAGTATTTTTAAAATAGTGGTTTTACCGCTTCCGCTCTTTCCGGTAATTCCAAGGATCTCCCCGTCTGCAACATTGAAACAGATATTATCCAGAATTCTTTTCTTTTCGCTATTGAATTCATACTCTTTTGAGATATTGCATACTTCAAGCATCGTTATAACTCCTTGAATGGTTCAGGTCTGGAGAATAATATAAAGAAAAAGGAAAGTCCTTAAACTACTTCTTAATAGCTGAAACAAGTTCTTTTATCTTTGCAGTAACATTTGAACTCTTTTCAAGGATAGTCCCTGTTACTATCATGTCGGCTCCTGCAATTGCGCATAGCTTTGCAGTTTCACCGTCTCGTATTCCGCCACCAACTATTAATTTGTTGTCACCCAGGGCATGTTTTACTGCCCCGATCATTTCCGGGGTCACGGGTGCATCAGCACCAGAACCTGCTTCCAGATAAGTGTAGTGCATGCCAAGGTATTTTCCTGCAAGTGCATAGGCAACTGCAAGTTCTGACTTATGTTTTGGTATGAGTCTGGCATCGCCGACCCAACCAACCGTTCCCCCTGGTTCTATTATTAAGTAAGCCATGGAGATAGGCTCTATACCACTCTTGTAAACAAGCGGTGCACCCATTGCCTGGTTTGTCGTGATAAAATTAACATCACGGGAATTTAGCAGGCTCATGAATAAAACTGCATCAGCATATCTGCTAACACCTGCTGCATTGCCTGGGAAGAGAATGATAGGTTTGTCTGTCTTTTCTTTTATTTTAAGGACTGTCTGATCAAGTACCACTCCTCCGGCTCCAGTGGAACCACCGACCATGATAGCATCCGTTCCTCCAAGGCTTGCAGCATATGCAATCTCTGCAGCCTCTTCCGGGCTCTGTGATGCCGGATCGATAAGTGTCAAGTGAACTGTACCTTCGCTTTCTGCGATCTTGTTTAGGTACTCTTCCACTTGCATAAGATCGATCAGCCTCTTGTTTCCTTGGATTTCATACGCAGGTCTTTGCTCTTGCATTTCCTGCATCTTGTTGCACGTACTGCATTGCGGGCGTTGCAATCCATGCATATCTTCTTTATCAATATCCTGTTTTCAGCTTCTGGGAATCTTGCCATTATTTTCACCTAAATGATTGTAATATGTATATTAGAATAATAGGCTGCTTACATGATGCTCAAAACATATAATTGTTTTGGCAAACCCATGATCTATTTCGTATCCTATTGAGTTACTCTGTCACTGTCCTCTATGCTATAAATATTCATGCTTGTTTTTCCTTTCACAGGACAAACTATTTAATTAATTTAATCATTAATAATGAATGATTGATATGACTGATGATGACCTGATGAAAAGAAGAGAGGAAATGTATGAGAAAGCAAAGAAAGAGGGAAAACTTAAGGAAAACCCTACTGAGGACCATAAAGCAGGTCTCAGGACCCTGCAGAATCCTGTCCGCAGGAACATACTAAAACACCTGGGAGAAAAGAAAATGAGTTTTGATGAACTTAAAAATGAGTTCAATCTTAATGATATTCAGGCCAAACTGCACCTGGATATGCTTGTGGATACCCTGTACATCGGAAAAGAAGGTGATTCCACTTACGTAATCACTCCCCGGGGTGAGGCTTTCCTTGAGAACGTTGAACCAAAACACCTGTAATAATTAACAGATTAAAATAGAAAAAGATATGGGGTTTCAGCCCCATCTTATTCATTCAGCTTTGTAATGAGTTTCTCTCTTGCTTCACGGGCATCAGCACGTCCTTTTGTCTTCTGCATTACCTTACCAACAAGGAAGTTCATTGATTTCTCCTTGCCTGCATGGAAATCTGTTACAGCTTCCGGATTCTCAGCAATTGCTTCTTCAACGGCTGTTGCAACGATATCATCTGCCACTTTGAGAAGTCCTTTTTCTTTTACAATATCCTGTGGTTTGCCTCCGTTGTCAAGCATTGTACGGATGATTTCCACACCACTTTGCTCGGTAATCTTCTTCTCCTTAACAAGTTGAATTGTTTTAATAATATTTCCTGATTCGATTTCAGGCACAGTATCAACATATTTTTTTCTATATAACTTTAAAGTCATTGATTTGTATAATGGCCATTTACATTGATTTTGAGATTCGATTTCACGTTTTTCTGTTTTTGTTACCCGGATTATAACATCTCGATAATTCAATTCACCTTTTAATATATCAATAACCCATACAGCTGCATTATTTGGACTGACATTTTCACCCAATGTTACTGTTTCAAATAAATCGGCAATATCTTGGTCAGTTACGGCTGCCCTTGCATGCATGTCGATGATGCCGTATTCTTTGACGAAACGCTCTCTCTTTGCATCAGGAAGTTCCGGCAATGTTTTGAGTATTTCCGGTACTCTGTCTGCCACTCTCAAAGGTACGAGGTCAGGTTCAGGGAAGTAACGGTAGTCATTCTCTGTTTCCTTGGTACGCATGGACAGTGTCACACCTCTGGCCTCATCGAAGTGTCTGGTTTCAAGTGTAATCTCACCACCACGTCTGATGTGGTTCTTCTGTCTCATTATTTCGTAAAGCAATGCCCTCTCAGCGCCTTTGAAGGATGAGATGTTCTTGACCTCAACACGCTCTCCCATGAACACAGAAACATTGGCATCAACCCTCATTGCTCCTTCAAGGTCGCCGTCGAAAACGTCGAGATAGTCAAGGATACTTCTAAGTTTGTCAAGATAGCGCCTTGCTTCCTTTGGGCTTCTCATATCAGGCTCGCTGACAATTTCGATAAGTGTCATTCCGGAACGGTTGTAGTTAATGAGCGTACCCTTGGATTTGTCGATGCTCCCTATATGCTGGAGTCTTCCAGGATCTTCTTCTATGTGAGCACGTGTTATTCCGATAACTCTTTCCCCATCCTCGCCTTCAATTACTATCTTTCCTTCGCCTGCTATCGGGAAATCATATTGGGTGGTCTGGAAGCCTTTTGGAAGGTCAGGGTAGTAGTAGTTCTTCCTGTGGAACTGGGTCTGCTCCACAATACTGCAGTTCAGTGCAAGCCCTATCTTCATGGCATACTCAACTGCTTTCTCGTTGATGACCGGCAATGAACCTGGAAGTCCCAGGCATACAGGGCATACGTGGGTGTTAGGTTCGGAGTCGTGGTATTTTGTGGAACAGCCACAGAACAATTTTGTGTTGAGCTTGTTCAACTGGACGTGGACTTCAAGTCCTATCCTTACTCCGTCAGGGTTCTGGTAAACCATTATGCCACCTCCGGTGGTCTTCTGTTGTGGTGATCGGTATTCTGCTCGAAACTGTAGGCTGCCTTGATGATGGCATTCTCATCGAAGTGCTTGCCTATTATATGCAGTCCAACAGGCATGCCGCCTGCAAATCCACATGGTACTGAGATAGATGGTACACCTGCAAGGTTCATCGGTACTGTGTTGACATCTGAGAGGTAAAGTGAAAGCGGGTCCTCTATCTTCTCTCCTATCTTGAATGCCGGTGCTGGCATGGTTGGTGCCATAAGCACATCAACATTTGCAAGAGCCTTATCAAAGTCCTGCTTCACAAGAGTCCTTACCTTGAGCGCTTTAAGATAGTACTTGTCATGGTAACCTGCAGAAAGTGCGTAGGTTCCAAGCAATACCCTGCGCTTGACCTCGATTCCAAAACCTTCTGCACGGGTCTTTGATGCCATTACGTGCCAGTCCTCCCCATCTACGCGGTGTCCGAATCTGGTTCCGTCAAAACGTGCAAGATTGGATGAGGCTTCGCTCATGGCTATGATATAATAAGATGCAAGTGCGTATTTTGTATGTGGCATGGATACTTTCTCGTAAGTAGCTCCCATATCCTCGAATTTGCTGATGGCATCCCACACTGACTTCTCCACATCCTTGTGGATGCCCTCACCGAAGTACTCATCGGGTACACCAATCGTCATTCCTTTTACATCATCTTTCAGGGCATCGCTGTATGTGTTTTCCCTGTTGATAGATGTGCTGTCCCTGTGATCGTATCCTGCGACAACGTCCATAATTCTTGCAATGTCTGCCACATTTGTTGCAAGAGGACCAATTTGTTCCAGTGAGTTTGCATAAGAGATGAGTCCGTACCTTGAGATGCATCCGTAGCTTGGTTTGAGTCCAACTACGCCGCAGTATGCTGCCGGACACCTGACTGACCCACCGGTGTCTGATCCAAGTGATACGGGTGCCTCGCCTGCTGCAACAACAGCGGCACTGCCACCAGATGAACCACCTGGTACTCTGTCAAGGTCCCATGGGTTTAATGTGGGTCCGTAGCAGCTGGATTCGGTGGAAGTTCCCATGGCAAATTCGTCCATATTGGTCTTTCCAAGAATCACTGCGCCTGCTTCCTTCAGCCTTTCGATGACGTGTGCATCGTATGGTGGCACGTATCCCTGTAGTACCTTAGATGAGCAGGTTGTGGAGAGTCCTTTTGTGGATATATTATCCTTAATAGCGATGGGAACTCCTGCAAGAGGTCCTTGGTGACCGTTTGAGTCTATCTCACGAGCAACTTTTATTGCCTCATCCCAGACGCTTATGAATCCGTTGATCTTGCTCTTGCCGATGGCCTCGATGTAGGCTGCTGTGATCTCTTCGGCTGAAGAGTCTGCAATTATTTGCTTTATGTTTGAAATATCAGTCCATGCTCTCATTTGCACACCTCACATGATCCTTGGGACTTTGAAATTACCTTCCTGCTTGTTCTCTGTGTTTGCAAGCACGTCTTCCTGTGGCATGGATGGCTTAACAAGATCTTCCCTGAATACATTCATAATATCTGCAACATGGTATGTAGGTGGCACAGCTTCGGTATCAAGCTCATCGAGCTGTCCAAAATAATCCAGCACGGAGTTGAGCTTCTGCGCATAAGCATCGGATTCTTTCTCATCGATCTCGATACGTGCGAGCCAGCCTATGTGTTCTACTTCTTCTTTAGTGATCATCGTAAGTTCCTCGAATTTGAAATAGAGTAATATGTATAGATATTTAAGTGTTAGAAAAGCCAATGATTATATTAAAAATGTTGGTTAAAGAAACAGATTTTAGATTCCTTTAACCTGCAATTGTACAATGGACTTTAATTTTGTCAGTAGAAATTCTCGTTTCTCAAGCAAATTAAAATTATGCATATGAACACATCCAATATGATGGATGATACTAATTGAGTTATAAACTTCGAAAACCATATAGCATATAATATTAAAAGGTGATGAATATGCCTCATGTAATGGAACTTTTAGGGAAGACCAGAGTTGTTGTAAAAGATGGTAAAGTAGTAGAAGTCGGGGAGCCTATGGTTGATTGGTGTCCTTTATTTGATAAAGTACGTGGAATCCAAAAGATCACTAAAGATGCGGTCAGGGAAAATGTGGAATTCCGCATAAAGGATTTCGGCATGTTCACAGACGATAGGGTACTGGAGCATGATGTATTTGTTGGATTTGGGGCATCAGAAGTTATGATGACCGGTCTTCGAAAGGATCTTCTTGATACGACTGTAACAGTTTGTGAGGGTGCAGGAACCGTTATCAGTAATAACCCAACACTTGTTCAGGGGATGGGTGCCAGGATGTCAGGACTTGTTGAAACAGAGCCTATCGATGGCATCATTAATGGTATCAGTGAGATGGGAGGAGTTATTCTTGAGCCATCTTCTGCAATTATTGACTCGCTAGCTGGTGTGGAGAAGGCAGCACAACTTGGTTATAAGAGAATTGCAGTTTCTGTCGTTGATCCCGATACTGCAAAGAAACTTCGTGAACTTGAAGCTGAACTTGATCTGGAGCTTACAATAATCGGTGCACATACCACAGGTCTTAGCAGGGAGGATGCACTTGAACTCATTAATTATGTTGATATTATCACAGGTTGTGCATCAAAGGCTATAAGGGATCTTATCAAACCTCTTGCACAGGTTGGAACCGCTGTTCCCTTGTTTGCAGTAACTCAAAAAGGCAAAGAACTCCTGCTTGAACGTGCAAAGGAAGTAGAGAGTCCAATCCTTATTAATACAATGCCATTACCTGCACTCCCTGAGCACAAACAACCAAGAGGAATGATCTGATCAATTCTTATGCAACATAGTTTTTGATAATTGTATTTTCCGGAGCTTTGTTAAGATGGGTATATTAAAAATAGCTCTGAAGGCTTTATTAAGTCAAACTTGACAATTTAACCAATGTTTGCTTTAGGATCAGAGAATTGATAGCAATTCCATTCTTTTTGTGTTTCCTAAAAACAGTGGAAAACCGAGGATATAATAGAGTTAACTTACAGTTAGAATGGCTCGCATAGGAAAGCATATTATCTTATTAGAAATAAGTATGTTCTTAGTTTTGTCTGTGTAAGCAAAACTAAGAATATATAATATTCTTGATTGTCTAATTATTTATGACTATCAAAGTTGGGGTAATATACAATGAGATTGGGAAGTATTAATATATGAAATCAAAAATAGCAAACGAAGGTTATTTAAAATCAAATATGACACTTGAAGGAAGTAAGGAAATTAAAATTAATAGTAAGCAGAGGACACATATAAAGAACACATTGTCTATCTGTCCGGAATGTATGCAAACAATCGATACGGAAATATTTGCAGAAGATGGCAAAGTATTTCTTACAAAATCATGTCCTTATCACGGTAGCTTTAAAGATGTTTACTGGTCTGATATTGAACTTTATGATAGGTTCGATAAGCAACATATGATCGGTACAGGTATATCAAATCCAATGGTCAAAGCAGGAGATAGTTATCTGGCATGTGGTCTGTGTGAGAATCATAAAACAGCTACAGTTCTGGCAAACATCGATGTGACCAACCGGTGCAACCTGAATTGTCCCATATGCTTTGCAAATGCAAGGAACAGCGGTTTTGTATATGAGCCAGATAAGGAACAAATTCGCAAAATGCTTGTTATGCTGAAAAATGAAGAGCCTGTTCCATGCTATGCGATTCAGTTCACAGGCGGGGAACCAACTGTACGTGATGACCTTCCTGAGCTTATTGCAATGGCAAAAGAGCTTGACTTTTTGCATATACAGATAGCGACCAACGGGGTCAGAATTGCAAAAGATTTGCAGTTTACCAGAGAACTGCAAGATGCAGGTCTTCAGACAGTTTATCTTTCATTTGATGGTATAGGAGAGGAACCCTATCAGAAAATGAGGGGCTTCAATGCTTTTCCAATGAAAAATGCCGCAATAAACAATTGTCGTGAAGCAAATCTGACAAGTATTACGCTGGTACCAACCCTTGCAAAGGGAGTTAATGACCATCAGATTGGCGATATCATCAATTTCGCATCTGAACGTCTTGATGTTGTAAAAGCCATAAATTTCCAGCCTGTTTCTTTTACAGGGCGTATAGATCAAGACGAAAGAGAACAAAAACGCATTACAATATCTGACCTTATAATATTAGCCGAGGAGCAGACAGAGGGAGTTATCTGCAGGGAGGACTGGTACTCTATTCCAACGGCAGTATCAGTTTCAAGGTTCGTGGAGGCTATGTTCAACAATCCTGTACCTGAATTCACAATGCATCCACATTGCGGAGCTGGCACATATGTTTTCAGGGAAGGTGAGAAACTGATACCAATTACCCATTTCCTGGATATTGAAGGTCTGACCGAGTATCTTGAAGAGCTTACATCTGAGCTGAATGCCACACGTTCCAGCATAAAAAAGATAGGTTTTACCGGCATGGCACTTCACAAAATCTCTGGCTTTATTGATCGGGAATATGCTCCAAAATCTATAGATGTTACTAAATTGTTCATGGAATTTTTCAGCAAAGGCACAGCTGAGGCTCTGAAACCTTTCCATAGAAATGCACTTTTCCTCGGTGCAATGCACTTTCAGGACCCTTATAACTTCGATTTTGAAAGGGTTCGCAGATGTGGCATCCATTATGCTACTCCTGATGGACGTGTTATTCCGTTCTGTGCTTACAACAATCTGCACAGGGAGGCTGTTGAGGCCAAGTTCTCAAAACCATACGATCCTGATGATTCCAATGGAATCTGATAAGCCGATGTTCTGTTAAAAACAAACAGACATACATATCAACTTTATTACGGAGGAAAATTGAGACTTGGCAGGACAAACACATCCATGGATCAAACAGGTGGGAAATAAGATCCCCACAACCATCGAGCTAGATCCGATAATCTACAAATACACATTTCCTGCCTGTCGTATTCTTGATATTGGCTGTGCCAATGGAAAGGTAAGTATTCCTCTGGCATTGCATGCTTATTCAGTAAGCGGTGTTGACGTCAACACAGAGATTCTGAGTATGGCAAAATCTTCATGTAAGTCGCAGAACTGCCTGCAAATCCCATTATTCATTAAAGGCAATGCCACAACTCTTCCCTTTTCTGATGCAAGCTTCGATATTGCTGTAATGCAGGCTTTTCTGACCACAGTAGTCTCAAAAGAGGACCGTGCCCGAATAATCCGTGAAGCGTGCAGAGTGCTGAAACCACAAGGCCACCTCTACATCGCAGATTTCGGACAGACATGGCATTCTAAGATCTATCGTGAGAGGTACATCAATGACCTGCCGCTGACAAAAGAGGAGGGTTCGATCGTTGCTTATGATGAGGACAGCGGGGAGATTGCTTATATTTCTCATCATTTTACTGAAAAGGAGCTTGTGCTTTTGTTGGTTGAGAACGGGTTTGAGCTTGAGTTCTTCAAAAGGGATGAGTTTGTGACAAGGACCGGGAATCGGGTGAATGGGTTTGTTGTGGTGGGGAGGAAAGATTGGGGGCTTTTCTGAGAAGGAATAACACTCTGGAGAATGATATCGCATATGGTTCCAAGCTTTGTTGCCAAGTGGACACTTTGCAGGAGCTCATCAACTGTGTTTGCTCGAGATTCTCTGGCGTAACCGAAGATATAATTCTGAGAGACATATAGATATTGCACGATTTTTTATAAATGTGAGGCATTATATCGGGTAGTTTATTTTAAATGTTGTTTGTATTTGTATATTATAGTCAGTTATTACAGCTAAAATCCATTTGAACGTTTTTCTGATAAATATGCCTCTAATGAATGTGGTCTATACGAAAACCCTCCTAAACCGGGTATGTGGTACAATTATTCCAGTTTTGATATCCAATTGTTAACTTCAAAGCTTCCATGTATATGCATATATATAACAATTATATATTCATAGTGCCTATTGTTCACTATCACATTGTAATAAATGTGAAGTGGGGCCCTAGCATAATTTACCAAGTAGCGTTGAGCCCCGGAATGCCCAAAGACAAAGTTATTTTAGTTATGACTATATTTAAAACTTGTTTAGCTTTGTTTTTGGAGTAATACCAAAAGTGAAACAAATGAATATAAATAAACTGAAATTTAAAATGTGTTTTTTGTTCATTGCACTATTATTAATGAGTGTAGTGTTTGTTCCAGCCGTAAGCGGAGTAGCAGATTCTTCTATAGCATCTGCAGAAAAAATTAAAAAAAAGATAATGAAGCTCTGCCGGATATTACGGTGATTGAATCTAAAAATACCTCTGCTATAGTTCAGGTAGGGAACGTTCTCCTCACCTTTAAATCAAATAATGAATACACAGAAGCAGAAATGAATATCACAGACTTAACTATAGATGAGACGACAATTATTAATTATGTAGTAGAAGAAGTGAATGGAGAATTCAAGACCAGTATAGGTGCGAATGGTAAATCTGAGATAATTGTAATGGACTATAATCCAATAGAACCGGGTGCTTTCACCAAGGCATCTGATAGTTACAACCAAGCTGATGCAACAAACAATATAGCTGCATTAACGTCAACAACAAAATATGTTTGGGATGGTGTAACTTTCGTAAAAGGTTCTGGAATAAAGTATCCTCATCCCGATTATGATTGGTACGACTATAAAGGAGAAGTGTGGGAGAGTTGGAAAATAACCGGCACAAAACTTAATCATTACCATGTTTCACGTGGAACCTCTGCAACTTTACTTCCTTTACCTGCAGTACTCATCGGGGGCACACTCGGAGCACTTGCCGGGGGAGGAGCTGGAGCTGTAACTGGTGCAGCATTGGTTCAGATACTTGGTGGTTCTACAGTTGCTATACTTGTTGATGAAGAGAATTGTTTCTGGGTATGGTGGGCCAAAGATTGGGGTTTCTACTTAGTACCAGCAGCTCCCGTTGTGACATATGTACCCAAATACTTTAGGATTGGTCCATGTACACTGTGGAACAAAATCAGTATGACAAATCCTTAATGAAAAGCGTAATTTTTAGGAAGAAGAGCATGATTTTATCTTCTTCCTATATTTTATAATTTATATTCACATAGGAATATTTCCAAGGTGCAGTAAATGAAATCAAAGATCAAAATCGAAGAAATAGTAGGGGTTCTTATTGGAGGGGCTTTTTTTTACGCATGGGCATTTGCCATTCTTATAGCAGGATTAGGGAATATAAGATACGTAAGTGATTGGGCAATGGCTGGTATGCTGCCCTTTTTCTTGATTATGGGGCATTATCTTATAGCTGGGAACGTAATTGAAAACAACAAGAAAATAGATGATAAAACGGGTATAAAAAGCATTCTTGTTGGTTTTTTCGTGTGGTTGCTACTGTCTATCCTGTTTTCTATCACAAAGACTGAAATCAGCTACTATGAGATTTTAGGTGGGGGTTACTTTTTGATGCTGGTAATTTATTTTTATTTGAAAAGCAAGATCACTGAATCTGACAAGTATAAACATTTTACCATCACTCATGCAGCTCTATTCATTGGGGTACTTTGGGCTCTCTACAATCTTTTGACAGGCAAGTGAATTTGCCATCTCATTTTCTTTTCTCAAACCCTAATTTGACAGTTTATAAAAATTGATGGATATTTTGGTGATATTTTGCTTATTTTTCATCAATATACACTTAATTGGCAACAAAAATTCGAATATATCATATATTATGACTTATTCATAGCATTAATTAACATAAAAATTTTATTTAATAACAACTGTCAATTCTATAAGGTCAAAAAATGAAACTGTCAAACTTGGGCTCAAATAAATAAACAAGCATCCCGTACTCTGCCGCTGTCCGGTGCAGATCCTCAATCCCTCTGTCAAAGGTTCCTGCATCAATAATCTCCATCTCAACAGCACTCTCCCGCACACCTTCCACCATGGGGATGATTGTTTTTCTAACAAAACCTTCCTCCATGTGCGGTCGGCTGGAATCGCTGTAGGCTATACGGGGTGAGACTGCAATATCTGTGAAGCCTGCTTTTTTGATAAGCGGGTAGACTTGCCTGCCAATGAGTGAATCGCCACCGAGCCTTGCTTGCACTTCTATCAGGCTGTTCCAGGCTTTTACTGCGTCATCTGTTTTGGGGTGGAAGAAACATGAGCCGTGGTCGCCTTCGATAACTGTGATTGTACCACCTTTTTTGAGTACTCTGCGCAGGTTTGCAAGAGCCTGAACTGGTTCTTTGAGGTATTCAAGCACGAAGCAGACAAAAGCGTGGTCGAAGCTCTCATCCTCAAAGGGAAGGTAGAAGATGCTTTCCACACGGAACTCCACATTTTTAACTCCCTCTTTTGCAGCACGTTCTCTAGCTTTGTTCAGTGAGTTCTCTGATATGTCAATGGATGTTATCTTTGCCTCTGGGCTGTTCCATGAGAGGATTACCGTCTGGGCACCGATGCCGCATCCGGCTTCAAGCACTTTGCTGTTTGCCGGGTATTTTGTATCGCTGTGCAGGAGTTCTTCCAGTGTGTTTGCCTGGTTGCTGAGGCGGACAGATTCTCTTTCGGAGTAGCCGTGGACGTAGTCGTAGGAGGACATAATAGAATATTAGATGTCTGTCCTTAATAAAATGGGTGTTTTGTAGAAGGGATCAGATATTCATCAGGCTCGCACAATGAAGTATATTATTGTAAACTTCATATTATATATACGAGTATCAGCTAACTAATATTAGTATCAATAATATATTGCCAAAAGGGCAAAATAATGCTCCATAACCATTGTGAACTCCCTTCGTTAGAAGGTGGATATGGTTTTATCCAATATTCCTGATAAGGTATTGAAAACTTCAACGTGCTCAGGAATCATTGGCTGAGCAGGTATTATGTATTAACTTTATAGTCTTTAACTTAAAAAAAGGAGATAAAAGGAGACATTAAATGACCGAAGTAACAGTAAATTCAAACATATGTGGTTATGTCCATAAAGTAAGTGGGAAGATCGATGGGAATAAGGTCGCAATTGAAATTAAAACTCCCTGTAACGTTGTCAAGAATATAGCTCACATGGAAGTTCCCCTGGGGAGAATACTTGGTATGAAAAATAATTACGTTCTTGAAAAGGCAGCTGATGCGCCGTGTTGTGACACATGCCTTGTTCCATGCGCCGTTCTTCATGTATGCAGACTGGAAGCAGGATATATGGCAAAGAGTCTTGCGAAAGAGGCAGGCAACATAAGTATCGAATTCGAGTAGATTGGCAGCTCCGCTTTTGTTCACCTGGCAGAGTGAAGGATATAGGTGATACATACCTGAGAGGGTGGTAACCGTGGCCGATCATTTTGGCTTCTCACTCTGCCAAATGATATATTTGCATGAGCTGCTCTATATTTGTTCAGTTCATGGAATGAATAAGCTTTGAAATCGATTTTTCCAAGACGTATGAGTTTGTGGTGGTGGGTGGAAATATTCCAACTTTTCAATCGATGCTAACAGTGGAACTATTTTGTTTTATTTCTGTAACCGTCTCAATGACTTCTTCTTTTTCTTCATCAACCAAGAAATCTACTATCTTGTTTTCAGTCTGAATTCGCAAAGCTGGAGCACATCCAGAGCCTTCATAATTTTCAGGTGTTGGATGACAGGAATAAACCACACCCATAATTGTTCCTCCTTCCTGAATTAACTGTCTCGCACGGTTGTCATTGAGTGCGATTCCGGCTATATTAGAAACATTTGTTTCGAGCCATTCTAACTCAGATTCATCATAAGATGGAAGTATTTCAATATCAGAGTAATTAATCTCTAAATCATCTACCTCTTCACTTACAGATGGATCAGTCTTGTTTGATATCTGCGAAGAATTTCCAACCGTTTCGTAATCTATACATCCAAAAGACCACCCAATAAGCAAAAAAATAACCAGGGAAATAACTTTTAATTTATTATTTTTCATAGAATTCATCTCTTAATTATGCTCCTGGAAGGAAAATATATAATCAGAAAGTGTTCGGGTTTCTACAATTTCGGCTTTGCATGAATAATGCCCTTTACCAGGTGGAGACTTTAAGATGACACTCAAGTATCCTTCCTCAGTTCGATCAGTTTCATGAGTAGTAGTATGGGATATACCTTTTGCATCTACAATTGTTAACGTTATTTTCGCACCTAACGTATCCAATATCACATCATTGATATTTTTGTATGTAACAGTAAATGTATTCCCACTTCCTGTTTCAATAGTTCCGGTTGTTTTATCCAATATTGTAATATTGTTTTTTGGGTCTGTAAAAGCTTGGACAATGTTCATTGTACTATGGGATACATTTTCTTCGAAATTGATTTGACCACTTGAATAGGCTGAGTTTATGGTTATGGTCTTATAGGGGATACAAAAAACTGCTGAGATAATTATGACACCAATAACTACGGTAATCAATGCAATTTTTTTACTGGATTTAACCATGTTTAAATGCTCCTCATTATTATAAAAAAATTGCACCCCTCATTGGGGGCAATATTTAAATTTAGTAGTAATCAAGGTCGCCTGTATACTGATCACTGGCATCAATTCCAAAATATGTATGGGTGTCACAATAAAGCTTGTACTGGGCGTCACCTGCTCCTTCTGAATTGAAAGCCACGCTTATACTCCCTTCACCGGCTTGATCTACTTCTTTGGTAGTAGTATGGGCAACTCCTTTAGCATCCCACACTGTCAGCACATATTTAGCACCCTGCCCATCATACTTCGCATCATTGGTATTTTTCCAATTAACTGTGAAGGTGTTGTACCCTTCTGGAAAATAGACTGTTCCAGTTGTTTCGGGAGTAGCACTAGCAATATTGTTGTCACCATCAGTGAACAAGTCACCAAGATTACCTGTAGCTTTAATACCAATATCTCCATTTTGAGTATCTTCTGTAGCACTCACAGCCGGTGCAAATGCCATGCTCAATAGCAACATTGCTGTTAGCAATGCGCCGATTCCAAATCTCATATTTGTTTTCATTTCTTTTAAACCTCTTAAATTCATTACTCCAGAGGCAAAGCTAGCTTTATATAATGTAAACTACAAACCGAACCTTGCCTCTGGGCATTGTGGGGTTCAGACATCACTGTAAGATTAAGCTGGACCCCATTTCTAAACATCATTACGATGTTGCAATATATCCTATATGACAAGTACTATAAGTATTTACTAACCACATAATCCAACTGAAAACTCAGGGAGATGTGAAGCATAAGTGTTTGTCGTTAGTAACTATCACTATGGAAAACTCGTTGAAGCATAAATGATCATGTTCCTTCGATAATTTTGAGGAATAGTTTCTGCAGATTCATTTCCTGTTCTTCTAGTACAGAGATTACTCCTCCTGCTTTGGTCACAGCTTTTGCAATATCTGCACCATTTTTCATTGTCGAATGTATTTTAAGGCCCGTGTCATGAGTTTCAAAGGTCTCTATTCCGTCTACCTCTTTTATGGCTGATGCAGCTTCTGAAGGTGTGATATCCTGGACTTCAAGTAAATATTGTACTCCCTCTTTATCTCTGACGATATCTCTTAACTCATCAACTGAACCAACTGCCAGAAGTTTTCCCTTTGCTACAATAGCTATTCTATCACATATCTCTTCTACTTCTTCCATTGAATGTGAGCTCAGAAAGACTGTTACTCCTTTGTTCTTGTTGAGGTCTTTTATCAGGTCACGCATCATTTGTGCCCCTTTTGGATCAATGCCACTTGTCGGTTCATCTAAGAAAAGAATAGTTGGTTCATTGATAAGAGCTTGACCAAGTCCGAAACGCTTGCGCATACCTGTGGAAAACCCCCCGATCTTTTGATCGATGGCATGGGAAAGACCAACGGTTTCAAAGAGATTTTCTATTCTTTTCTCCCTTTCATGAGGGTCGATGTCATAGAGCTTCGCATAAAAACGGAGATTCTGACGGGCGGTAAGATGATCGTAGAAACCAGCAGGTTCTGGGAGAACACCTGTAACTTCCCGAATATTAATTACTTCTCTGACAATATCAAAACCCACTACCTTCCCGGAACCAGATGTCGGTTCGAGCAAACCGATCATCATTTTCATAGTTGTAGTCTTACCCGCTCCGTTGGGACCTACAAAGCCGAAAACCTCTCCCCTTTTAACTCCAAGGCTAAGAGTATCTACTGCAGTAATTTCATTATGTTTTCCAAACTTTTTGGTTAAACTTTCCAGTTCGATTACATTTTCACTAATATCTAGATCTTCCATTCTATCTCCTTCCAAACTTTGAAACTACAATTAAGAGAATAACAATTGAAACTATTACCATTACAATGCCTAGGAATCCACTACTGCTTGATTTCTCAACGGTGACCTCCACGATACCATCTATACTTTGCGCTTCATCACTCACTGCACGCATAAGAACTTCCTTGGAACCAGAAGTTGCATCAGCACGTGCAGTAATTTCTATGGATGTATCCCAGGATTCCCCAGGTTCCAGTTCATCTACAGTACCAAAACTTCTGACTTCGGTAGTAAGACCTGTCACATCCTGTACTTTCAGATCTATGTTGTTGAGTGTCCAATCACCCATATTCCGCAGATTGACCACAATCTCTTCAGAGGAACCCGGATTTAACCCAATGCTTTTTGTACCCGGGAATATGCTTAGCATCTTGTCCTCTTCGATTCCCCTGTTGATAGTAAGATCAAGTTGCTGGGAGACTCCAAGCCGGCTGTTTTCCAGATCCGCATTCAGAACTATGGGATATGTGCCATCAGTTGCATTCAGGGGAGGACGGACTTTAACAATGAAATTCTGTACCTCATTTGCTGCAATACTTGTTTTCGTTATTCTGTACTTACCATTATCTTCTTCCAGAAATTCGACATCCCAGTCATCAGGTTTTTCAACAATATTAATGTTGGCAGCCACACGATGATCGTAATTGTTCTCCAGAGTTACATAGAACTCTACAGGGTCATTTGGCCGGGTCTCCAGACCCGGCACATTTGAATAAATATCAAGGTCCAGGACTGCTTCGCTGTCTACGTTGACCACAAACTCCTGTGAAATAGTATTACCATCATCTGGTTTGAAATCAGTCCATATGGTATATGCACCATTTGGGGTATCTATCGGAGGCTTAATTCTCAGTATGACCTCTTCAGGACTATCTTTATTTTTCGGGAAAGTTAAGCAGGTAATCTGGTCACCGTCATTATAGAAACCTGTACTCCAGCCATCATTTTTGCCTTTGATGGAGAGAGAGCACCAGGCTTTATCGCTATTATTGTATCCTTTTTCAATGGTTATTGGAAATTCCACTGTGTCTCCTGGGAGGACGACCTTTCCAGTTATACTGGGAATTACCGCAATTGAAGACCAACCTGCACTTGCAGTGGGGATTGTCAGTAAAATGATCAGCATGAGGACAATCCCCGTTTTCCTGAGATTTTGTTTTTTGTATATCATATTAATACTTTACAAAGTAATGTCCTTTCTGAGAAATGTGATGAAAGCCATAATAAACAATATAGCCGGAGTCACTAACAGCACTACAATATTCATCCAGAATTCTTTTAGGCACTGGGTGAGGGTATATTCTGTATCGAAAATACCGCCGATAACCGGCTCACTGTTAAATCCACCAAAGCTAAGATCCAATTCACCTAATACCGCCTCTGCATAATGATGCAGTGGAGAAATATTCAACAGCTGTGTTATCAGAATCCCTTCGTTAGATGTATCGCCTGTCAATATGGCAACAACAGCCTTGAGAATTCCACCAAACAAAATACCGATAAAAAGCCATACAACAACGTTATATGTCAGCGAATCAGTGGCATCTTTTACCATCGTTGAGATAAGAACTGCAATTCCCAGAAATATCGACACATAGAGAAATGTGAGAACGGTGAACATAGTCATTCTGACCAGCTCTGTCTGTCCTATCTCTACCCCGTAGAAGGACAGCAATGTTCCAACGGATACAAATACCGAAAACACGATGATAGCAGCCAGAACCAGCATCGAACCAAGTAATTTTCCTGCGATAATGTTATCCCTGAATAGTGGATGGGTCAATAACACATTCAGTGATCCCGACTTACACTCTCTTACAACTGCATCAAATCCCAGCACTATACCTATCAATGGAGCGAACATAGCTATCATTCCTACATGAATACCACTAAGGAGTACTGAACTTGCCTCATGCTTCATGGATCCGTACATGTATGTAGAGGCAAATACTATCAGGGTATATGTTGCAAGCAACACCAAAAACCCGGAATCCCGAAGGTGATCGGCAACTTCTTTTTGAGCGATCACAAATACGTTCCTGCTTTTCATTCAAATCACCTCATGTCCTTTGATATGTCCTGACGTAAAAATGCCATAAATGCCATTATTGTTAAAAAAGCAGGAGTAGCGATTAAAACAACAACATTTGGCCAAAATTCATACCACCACTGTTCCAGTGTATGTTCTGTATCCGAAATCCCTTTCACGTTTGGCCTCTCACTTGAAACACCTAACCAGCTGAAACTGGGCCTACCACTTACCGTCATAGCATAATGATGATCCGGGGATAATTTTTGAACAACTGCATTGACTTCTAAAAAATGATCATTATTGCTTAAATCCAGAGGTTTCTCCCCGGTTGCAATGGAAGACGCTGTGGCTACAATCATACCAAATGCAATGCATAAAATAAGCCAGATTACGATGTTGTATATTAGTGATTTTGTTGCGTTTTTTGTGACGATCGAACCAAGTATACCAAACGCTACGAAAATAGAGAGAAAGAGATATGTGAGAATTGCAAAAATCAAAAATCGATTTAGCACCAGTGAACTCAACTCAGCCCCTGATGTAGCGAACAGTGCCCCTAAAACAGTGATAGTTGCTACAAATACTACCATCGCTAATGTTACCATTGCGCCCAGTGTTTTTCCCGTAATTATGGTATCCCTGTACAGAGGATGCGTCAGAAGTACATTCAGGGATCCTCTTTCCCTCTCTTTGCTCATAGCATCAAAACCAAGTGTGATCCCCATAAAAGGTAGGAACAGAGCAATAATTTGGCCAATATCAAGAAATCTCCCACTGAATATATTGTCTTCTGCTCCAATTCCAGCAATATAACTTTTCGAAAAAACAATCACTGTGAACGTAAGAAGCAACGTTATGAACTTCGGACTCCATACGTTATCTGCAAATTCTTTTTGTGCGATCACAAACACATTCCGATTTGTTTTCATAACCAATCATTCCGATATTTTTCTCTTTGTACCAGCAAATGCAATTATTACTCCCATAAATGCAATGATTGCAGTAAATCCAGGCAATTCAGAAGTTTCTTGTGTGGTATTTACCTCCGAATAGCCATCCGTGTCATTATTGAGTATCCCCACTTCGGATACTGTATTGTTCATACCATTTCCGGCAGTTGCAAGAAGAAGGGGCTGTCCATATAATCTGAATATATTATTATCCATGGCAATCAAGTGTCCGGATGGGTCCAAACTTATCCTGGCAGAATTCTTTACTGACAGTGATGCATCCCGGGTATCATGTGTGCTGGTGTTCAGTACTGAGATCCTGTTATCTTTGATGAATAGCAGATTTGTACCTTTCCAGGTGTAATATGTCACATCTTCGATCGTCAGTTTATCTGATTACAGCCAGTCAGGATGCCGAATACACTGTTGTTCCCGCTAAATCGGACAATACTATCACACCCAGATGGGTTACTGATACCATCACACAGGACCAAACAAACTGGCATGATAAACCAGTCAGTTCTTACACAACTTCCCTGCACATAGATCTGAATTGGGGTGACACGAGTGATTCACTCAGGTTAAAAGTATACTCCCCGAGTAAGCAATTGATCGGGACATTTTATGACAGTGCCGACGGTGCTATCGATGGAAGAATTAATATCGAAATAAGAAATTCAAATGGAATTGAAATCGGAACATGGTATTACGAGGTTTATGGCGATAGTGTCACTGGTACGGAAGATTATTATATCTGAAAATTGTTTCCATTATTATGAAAAAATTATGGATCCCATATTTGCTGTTCATACTCATTTGTAGTCCAGCCATAGCCAGTGCAAGTGAGTATGAAGTAGTTCCATATACGGGCCCGGAAAGAGGTATGTATGAAGGTGGTGGTGCCACCGGCACCCTGTCTTTCTGGGAACTTCCGTTATCCCTTCAGGTAGTCTATATCTCCGGGTTATTGGGTGCTTCATTAGCTTTTTACAAATTCTTACCTCTCCTTTTAGGAATAATAAAGTCAAATAGTAAAAATCAAAATCGGAATAAGATCCTTGAATTTATAACCGCTAACCCCGGAAGCTCGATCTCTGACATTGAAAGACATCTCAAAATAAACAGAAGCACAATTCGATTCCATTTAAAAATACTTCAGACATTCAACAAAATAAAATGTGTCAAGAAGGGGAGAGTTGTAATTTCCTTTAAGAATTCTTCTGAATACACCGATACAGAGCAAAAAATTGCATTCTTCCTGCGAAATGACACCAGTAAATCAATTTTTATTTCCATTCTTCATGAACCGGGAATCACAAATCAGGATATTGCACAGACCTTCAATCTAAATAAAAGTACAGTGCACTGGCATATTAATGACATGCACAGAGAAGGACTTGTACATTTCAAGAACGATGGGAAATACAAAAGATATTTTATTAAGCCGACGATAAAAGCAGATGTGAAAAGAGTCATATCAGAATATTGATTATTTACAGAATTGCCTACAGATTTATAATATATATTGGATGGGAAAGAGCTCTGTAGAAATCCTCATTTGAATAATAAAAACAACTTTGAAATACCTGTCAAGATTAGATAGAAACAACTTGAATTTAATCTCCTTTGCTTGATTCCAATGCATTTTAACCCTGATTTCTTACTTTCCAGCGTAGAACTAATCTGAGCACTATGCACACATCGATGTATCATCTCCACCAGGAAAAACATTTCATGTAGATAATGTTGACAAACAGCAAGCAAAGAAAATATGGGAATGGTCCTCCAGAACATCCTCTCCATAAAGGAGTAAAATAGTCAGACCTTGATCATATATCTGGATCATTGTTCTTACTTGCATTAGCTTTTATCGTTTTTATCGAAAGTTATTTGTAATTTACTCTCAGTAACTCTCTGCCATTATTGTCTCGTATCTGAGGAACGATCAAATGGACAGAAACCCCGGTCTTAAAGTGAACTTGCATGTCTTTTCCATATCAGCAGCTCTGGTATTGTTCTTTTTACTCATGGGAGTTCTTTTTACTGAACAGGTAACCGGGGCTTTTGAAGCTGTACAGGATCTTATAGTGAGTAATTTTGGATGGTTCTATATCCTGTCGGCAGCTTTTTTCCTTACATTTGTTATCTGGCTTTATCTGAGTCCATATGGTAACATACGACTTGGAAAGGATTCTGACAGGCCGGAATACAGGAATACTACATGGTTTGCAATGCTTTTCAGCGCAGGTATGGGTATCGGCTTGCTCTTTTACAGTGTTGCCGAACCCATCATCCATTTTTCCTCTCCCAAGAGTGCTTCACCAGGGACCATCGAAGCAGCAGTCCAGGCCATGAATCTCACATTTTTCCACTGGGGACTCAATGCCTGGGCAATTTACGTTATTGTCGGACTTTCCCTTGCATATTTCTCCTACAGACATGATATGCCGCTGACCATCCGCTCCACAATGTATCCCATATTCGGTGAAAAGATCAATGGATTCCGTGGCAATATAGTTGATGTTTTGGCCATCTTCGGTACACTTTTCGGTGTTGCCACTTCATTGGGCCTGGGAGCCATGCAGATAAATTCGGGTCTGGATTATCTTGGACTGATGTCAGTATCCATAAACAACCAGATAATTCTGATCGCATTCATAACACTTGCAGCCACCATCTCTGTGATATCAGGACTGAACCGTGGCATACGTATATTGAGTCAGGTGAACATTCTTCTAGGGCTGCTGCTCGTTATCTTTGTTTTTATAGCAGGTCCATCCACATTTCTAGTAAGCTCTTATGTGCAGAGTATAGGTTATTATCTGCAGCATATTATCTCCCTTACATTCCAGACCGATGCTTTCACCACAATAGAGTGGCAGAAGATGTGGACCATGTTCTACTGGGGCTGGTGGATATCCTGGTCTCCCTTTGTAGGAATGTTCATTGCCCGCATATCACGGGGTCGTACTATAAGGGAGTTTATTCGCGGAGCTCTGCTTGCCCCGGTGCTGGTCACTTTCATATGGATCATTGTATTCGGTAACACGGCAATACACATGGAGCTTTTCGGAAACGGTGGGATTGTGCAAGCTGTGCAGACCAGTGTTCCAACAGCTCTTTATGTCCTGCTGGACAACCTGCCAGGTTCCGTTCTGAGTTCCACCCTTGCCACAATTGTTGTAATGACCTTCATTGTAACTTCCGCTAATTCCGCTTCTCTTGTAATCTCCATTCTCTCTTCTGGAGGCAACCCAAAACCTATACTTTCTCTTAGATTATTCTGGTCTCTACTTCAGGGTGCAGTTGCTGCTGTTCTTTTGTTGGCAGGGGGCCTGATAGGATTGCAAACTGCTGCGCTAGTGACAGCTTTTCCCTTCTGTATTGTTCTGATATTGATGTGTTACAGTGTCTACAAGGGAATGAAAGCCGAAACAGATGCTCATGAGCCTTTGGAGCAAAAGAAGATATCACCGGAAGATACATCAAGTAATAAAGTAAAAAAACAGATTGCTGAACTTTTTGGGGGTGGATTGAATAAGTAGCTGGAAAAGAAAATTAAGGAAGGCCTTCCAGACAGAAACAGAACAAGGGGAAGATAAAACCGTTAAAGAGATGAATATCGGGTTTGTGCAGCTTAATATGCAAGATTTTTTTAAAAAAGTTGTATTTCCTGTTTTTGATGATCTGAAAAAAGAGATAGAACAATATGGCCGAAGCGTCGTGATAGATGTTGATAACGCTGGTTTTATCTCTGCTTCGATGACAGTGTATACTCCTTCGGATAAGGATCCTGATGCAAAAGCAGAGGAATTCAATTTTGAGATAAGGGGCAAGGCCTACCAGAAAGCAGGGTTTGCCTTTCCAGCACATGCTGATGAAAATCAACCACTTGTTCCCAGGGTGGAGATGGTATTTCAAAATAACATCACCCATGAATATGACATTAAGGAACTTTCCGGGGATGATATTATAGAATGTTTTATTGATGAATATTCAAAATGGGCAAACTATTGATCATCCTTATAAATGGATTAACAAGTTCAATATTCTCTGTCAGTTCAGGGTAGTTTGTAAATTCCCTGCCTCTGATGATAGGGATTAGAAAAGCATCGATAATCTGCAGTCTGCTAACAGTACTCCCATTAATTTTATTGATTCATGCAATGAGGTATAATCATGAAATCTTTGTCGGTGTGCTCGTTTATATTGCACTGGCAATTGGCTGTATCCAAATCCTTATGGATGATCCCGTATCTAAAGGGGAAACACTCAAAAATAGAATGGTAATGGCCCTTACAATGCCGAATTTTGCTATATTGGGCCTGAAAATGATATTACTTGCCTAAATCTTCTAGCTTTTCCATGGTGTCAGAGGGTTCTTCTTCTGACATCTGGAAGAATCCTTTTACTTTTTTAATAACATTTTTGTCAATAAAGAACTCATTAATAGTTTTGTATTTGTTTAACATCAGACTAATCGTTATATCAGGATATTTATTAACAAGATAATTTTTACAGTAAACAGCAGCATCCTGATCTGAAGTAGCTCTTCCTGTTATAATTGCCATGCTTTTATCCCCAAAACAATGGTAAACGTTTTCCAGGATCACACAGCCGGAAATTGTAGGAGTTATCACGATATCGCCAATTGTTGATGCATGTGTTTCTGCTTCCATGACATGTATTTTTTCTATTTCAAGCAACTGTTCTTCGTTTTCAGCTTCTGCAAGTATGATGAACTCAGTTGATAAACCCATTCTTTTCCAGTTTGGAATGAGTGTGTATCTATCGATAAGATTTTCTTTTTGTATGTTGCGAATATGATAAGCAACCGAATT
>JAVEPM010000141.1:0-5452 GCA_034008115.1 Methanolobus sp. | reverse complement strand
CATTGATGTCAGCAATAACAAAGAATTGTGGGCACTGGATATTTGCAACAATTGTTTTACTGCAATTGACGTTCGTCATAATCATAAACTTGAGTATTTGAAATGTTTTGGGAATAATATATCTGTCCTGGATGTAAGTCAAAATAAGGAACTGGAATACCTGGATTGTGAACATACCAGCTTGACTTTTTTAGATTTGAGCAAGAACAAAAAATTGAAAGAATTATATTGTTCGGTTATAGATAGCAACTTAATGGAAGGGGATATTATTACGGCATAGGATATGAACGGAGAATCAGAAGTAAATTTATCATTACCACCGGGATTAGGATGCTTGCTTGAAACAAGCGGTGTATATAAGAAGTATCCTGAAGTAAGGTTCTTCCCGGCCTATGTGCCGGGAGAATCCGATGTGCTCGGTGCCGGACTTTCAAAATTGGTCAGATTTCGTTTATTTAATCCGGCAGCAGCAGTTGTGTTTCTTTCCTTTATTGAGAAAAATGTTCTGGACACCAAAGACACATTTGGAGTGTTGGAAGTTCCGGGGACATTTTTTTTACAACTTCCATGTTATAAAGATGATCTTTTAACAATAGCTGGAAGGGTTGGTAACTGTGAAGACAAGGAGAAAAAACAACAATGGGAATCCTTTGCCCATAAGGCTTGTACATTCTTAATCCGGGAGCATATACGTTTATTAGAGCATGGCCATAAAAACCATATTGGTAATATTTTGGATCCTTTGAGGGCTAGTAGTGTGGGAATAGTAGATACCCCGCTACTCCGAGATCAATATGTTGACGTAACAAAGAAACATATTAATCGTTTGAAGGATTTCCTGAACGATCCGCAAATAAAAGATCTTATCCAATTGCTTAATGTAAATAATGATACTAAAGATAAATTTCTGGAACAAGCATCCTTTTTTTCTGAGAATCTTTTGAAGTTGTCCTGCTGGACAAATTACGAAGAAAAAAATGTTCGAGATTTGATCGATTTAATTGAAAATACTAATAGCATATATGATAAGCTAAAACCTCAATAACATGGAAAATAGAGACAGAAGTATATTGTTTATAGATGACAATTATGGAGCCTTTTTGGACACATTAAAGCCTCAAGCTGAGTATAAAGGGTATAACTTAGTACCATCTGAGACAGCAGAGGAAGGAATTCAATTATTAGATTCTTATATTTCTTCAATAGATGCTGTGATTTTGGATCATGTGTTTCCTATAGATAAGATGCAGGGACTAGAAGCATTAAAACTCATTAAAAAGAAATATGAATACTTACCGGTAATTATGTTAACTGGTAGTGAATCTGCGGAGGACATCAGTACGGTTGTTCAGTGTATGAAAGCCGGGGCATATAATTACGTGGGCAAGAGGCACCTTAATCCTGAATATTTATTTCAGTTACTTGACAATGCAATAAATCAGAGCCGGCTTACCCGTTATATACCAGAAGCCGGTATTGATCACAAAGATATTCTGCGATTATTAACGGTTACTCAGGACTATAATTTTGGGAGATTCAAAAAAAGAGCCCTTTTTGGATTTGAATTAGAATCGGTAGTGAGACCAAACGATGAAAAAGAAGAGAAATCATTTCAACAAAGAGCCTTATTTTGGCATAATAATTTATTGAGAACGTTGTCAATATCCTACTATGATTTTATCCAGCTAAATCTAAAATTCTTTGCTCTTGATGGACATACAAGATGCCGTGTCATTTTTTCATTATTTGCAGAAAATGAAAAAGATTTGAAAAAATGGTTAGCAAACATAGAAAAAGATATTAGCGGTTTGTTTAGAAACCTCGATAGCAGGAAAACAAATCCCTATTTATTTGGGATCATTACTGATGAAGATATTCTGAAACAAGCTCTTGAGTTTAATTCTAATGACGGTTCTCAGTTTATTGAATTTTATCGGGAGCCATTGATTATTCAAAACTACACACCAACAGGATATCATGGTCCGTCTAATCCATCTGAAGATGAAAAGGCAAATATAATTTTCCCTAAGCCTGACGTGTTGCGCCTTGATAATACATTTTTTACATCTTTACTTCAAGCTCCTGAAACAGAGGTAGATGTTCAATTAATACCATGCAGATTAACGATTGATGAAACCGAACTACTTAAAAGTGTTGTTAATGCAAAAGTTGGGAGCGCAATCAACAACCCACAGGATTATGAATATGTAAAAAGTTTTATCGGCACAAATCATAAATTTTTGATAAGTGTTGTGTTGAAGTGTGGTAAAGAATATACTTATGATTGCATAAAAAATGCCTTGATCAACAATTTCTTTGGTGGAAAAAATGTTTTGCCATCAATAAAGACTTCAGATTCTTTTCACAGATACGAAATTGATCCGGGATCAAGTAACAGATTGCCTTTTATGTACTCTTTGGAAGATGCCTTACAGGCTTTTCGATTACCGCTTCCTGAATCTTCGGGTCCGGAAGGTGTCCTGACACAACCTTTCTCGTTCTCTAGTGTCCCTGAGAATATTCCCAAAGAAGGTATTCTTGTGGGAATGAAAAAAACAGTAAACGGGTACATTCCAATAAGAATAAGTAAAAGCTCTTTGTCCAGGCATTTATATATCATGGGGCAGACTGGAACGGGAAAAAGTACTATGTTAAAGACCATGATATCTGAGTGCATTGAAAAAAATTATGGTTTTGCTTTAATTGATCCTCATGGTGATTTATTCGAAGAAATAATAAAGATCTTGCCTGAAGAAAAGAAAAGTAAATTATTAGTGATTGATACTATCAAACCAACAGAGTCTTGTAAACACAATCCGCTGAAATATAACGAGCAAGATCCCAGATTAAAATCCCTGATCATAAATGAATTGGTTCGTATCTTTCATGAGTATTATGATATGAAACAAGCCGGAGGGCCAATGTTTGAAATGTTTTTTAAATACGGGCTGCTCCTGGTTATGGATGAAAATGTTAGAAATAAATACCCGGATACCACTCTTATAGATTTTGTAAAAGTCTTTTTTAATGACGATTATCGTAACAACTTACTATTATTGTGCGGAAATCAGGAAGTGGTTGACTTTTTCAAAACAGCACTTAAAATGACGGGAGAACAATCCTTTCATAATTTTGCACCTTATATTACCAGTAAACTTATACGCCTTACGGAAGATGCTTACCTGACACCTATTATTACCGGAAATGATAGAAATATTGACTACAGAAAATTGATAGATGAAGGGAATATACTATTAGTTAAGATGGACAAGGGTAGAATCGGGATGGACAATGTCAGTCTGCTTGGTCGAATGATCATCAGCAGCATTTCTTTAGCTGCTATGTCCAGGTCCAATCGAATTTCGTCGAAGCGTATTCCTTTTTATCTCTTTATTGACGAATTTCAAAATTTCATCTCAAGTGAGATCGGTAGTGCCATGTCCGAAGTACGTAAATATGGATTGACACTGATACTGGCAAACCAAACCCTGGGTCAACTCAATAGCCAAACAATTGAAGGTCTGATGGGCAATGTGGGAAGTATGGCTTTTTTCCGCCCGGGTATTAATGATTATGGAATTATTAAGCATTACCTTGAACCTGAGTTCAAAAGAGAAGACGTATTGAAATTGCCCAATTTTAATTGCATTGCCAGGTTATTGATTGATAACGTTCCCAGCGATCCCTTCTTATTTCAGAATAAATACCCTTAGAAAGGTTAAACATTTGCGACTAAATAATGGGAAAACTTGGGAAAACCGACTTAATTGTTAATTTGTAGAAACAAATTAAAAACCTTCTATTATGAGAAATTATGATCCCGATTTATATATTGATTTAATAGAAAATTCGAACAGTCAATTGCTAATTAACTTCATGGAAGACGAAAAAAAAATAATCTCAGGAATAAAAAATCGATCAAGAAAAAATGTGATAGATCTTGGGGCAGGCTACGGTAGGGCATTGTCCTTTTTAAAAAACAATTATTCTTATTATTATGGAATTGAGATTAATGAATCTATGTATAATTATTTAAATAAAGAAACCCAAAAATATAAAAACACACAAGCAATACATGCTGATTTTTCTGATCTTAATGATATTATTACGAAGAATAAGATAAACCCCAACAATACAGTGTTTTTACTTATACAAAATACAATTGGCACAATAGAGGGTCATCATTTAAACATCCTGGATGAACTCAAGAATATTTTGTGCAATAATTCCTCAGAACTAATAATATCATTTTTTAAAAGCACAAAATTGTCTTCCTTGGGATTAGAAATGTTTTCAGGAATTGAGGCTATGGTAGGTAGGTTCGATTACAAATCAAGTGATTTGAAAAATGGTATTTTTAAGACTAATACTGGATATGAAGCAAAATGGTGGAGTAATCATGAAATTAACAATATTATCCAGAGCTTTGGCTTAAATAATTGCAAAAAAATTTATAGAGAAGCATATTGTATTTTTCATCTGAATAATAACAAACATGAAGTCATATATTGATATACTTACAGCCTGTATTTTTACTGTCATATTTTTTTGTTTTATTTTTCTTACAAGGAAAACAAAAACCTTTAAAAATTTTGCGGTATCTGATAACTCTATAGGGCTTTTTCTAATCTTCATGAGTTTTTCGGCCACTTTTATTGGACCGGGATTTTCAATGGCTTTGGTCAATCAAGGGAATAAAACAGGATTATTTTATTTGTTAATTGCTGGTTTTTATGGATTAGCAAAAATTGTTGAGGGTCAATTTTTTGCACCAAAAATTCGAGAAAGGTTTTCTGATGCTTTATCTATAGGGGACATAATTGCAGGTAAAAAAACACATAACAATAAATATCTACAAATACTTGTTGGTATTATTTCATTTGGTTTGTTAATTGGATTTAGTACAGTTCTCACAAAAGCAGGAGGTGAAATTCTTAATGGACTGTTCGGTATAACAAGGTCGTTAGGTATGATAATTATGACATCTGTTGTCGTTTTTTATTCTTTTTTTGGCGGTATTAAAGCTACCATAATGACAGATGCATTCCAGCTTATTCTTTTTTTCATTCTTTTTATATTCTTATATCTTAGTTTTTTTACTAAAGGGATTACATTCGATCAAATATCTGGCAATATTACAACACTGACTAACAATGCTTTTGCTACAACGACAGTATATCAAGTTATTGGATTAATAACTACATGGTTTTTCGGAGAGATGTTGATACCACCAACTATCAATAGAATAATTTCAACAAAATCTGTTGTTATATCAAAAAAAGGGTTGATTTTTTCAGGCATATTTATGATTATTTGGCTGATAGGTATGCTTTATCTTGGTGTTTTAGCAAAAAGTGTATACCCTGATATAGAAGCATCGGATCAGCTATTAATTGTTATAGCAAAAAATCAATTAAATTATGGTTTGTATGGGGTTTTTGCTGTTGCTATT
>JAVEPM010000140.1:0-5467 GCA_034008115.1 Methanolobus sp. | reverse complement strand
CGTAAGAAATATCGTTAACACTTTGTAGTTGGTTTCCCTGGTAGGTGTAAGTCAGGTTGTCAATGTCCCCATATAGATTGCTTCCTCCATGCCTGCCCTCGCGGGTGAGGCTCATGATGTTGCCGTTCTTATCGTAACTGTAGCTTGTGTTGTGGCTCCCTGTGCCAGAGAAATCAGCCGCTGTTATCCGGTTGGCTCCATCATAATTAAAGTTGTAGGTGTACAGTTCAATCTTGTTTACTTTCATAAAAAAGAATAGTATTATAGGATTACTCTTTTTATTCTCGAAGAATAGAATTTCAAATTTGGATCAACGTATTCAACAATTAATGTTGGGATTGAACCCAATAAAGTCATTCGATAATCATTTTTGTATTCTGACCATAATGGTGTTCCTAGAAAAAGATGTAAGCCAAAAAATATTGGGATGCTATCTTTGTGATTAAGAATTAATTTATCATGATCAACAAATGGTATTGCGATAACCTCAGTTGTATAATTTTCATTCATGTAATTGAACGTGACTTTAATTATCGATTTTGAAGGGAAAATGCAAATAGACGAATCATTTTCATTAATTAGAAGACATTTAAAAAAAACATATGGGCCATCGTATTCATCTTCTTCAAAGGTTTCATCAATTAAATTTGGTGTAATATTTGAAATTTTCAGCTCTTCGATCACGAATGTTACTTGTGATCGCAATGACACTGAATGCAATATTAATATAATTGTGAAAATTACAAATCTTTTCATAATACGGACTTCATTTCGTTAGAATATTAGCCGGCCTGGGATCTATTGGAAATAACATCCCGTATTTAATACCATATTTTTTAACTGCTGTTTGAAATGATTTACGTGTTTTAGCGAAAGATTCATGCTTCATCTGATTACCAACTGCCCTCTGTTCACGTAGATTCTTAGGTAAACCTATATAAGCATCAAGCCCTATTGATTTAATGTCATCATAATGTCCTTTTTCATGGTAAAAAGAATTTGTAATCTCATTTGCATTGTCTGCTATTTTAGTCCTCTTATTACCTTCAATTCGAATTTTTATACTTTGTTTAATCTCTCCACCATCTCGTGTGGTACTTAATGCTAATCCACCATTACCATTTTCATTATCATGTGAAACAACTTCTAAATCGGTTGGATTGTAATGATCATAAACATTAAGCGTGGCTTCTTCTGTTATATCTGATTTTGAATGGTCTGTAGAGATTGCATTTCCAGTAGCATGTTCAATGGACTCACTTCCATCAGAACTTACAGTTTTATTATCATCCCAGTCTTTTTGGTCGATTATTTTAACATAATCTGTTTTCGCTTCATCAGATCCTAAATACCGCCCATTTTTATTAAAATAATCATCAATCCACATCCCATTAGGGTCGATGAATTTTAAAGGATTGTTGGCAACATAGTTATAAGGTGAAAGAGCAAAATAATCTTCCGCCAAAGGATCCACCACATGCCACCTCCCAATCTCCGCATCATAAAACCGCGCCCCGTAATCATACCACCCCAGCCCAAAATCATCCTGCAACTCTTTTCCGTTATAGCGGTATTTGTTGGGCAAATCCTCGCCAGAGATATGGCTTAATCCTGCCATGTTCATGCCGTAAGGATAATAAGAATCCTCCTGGATTATCCCACCGGAATTGAAAGTTATGCGCGTATTTCCCAGGTGGTCTTGCAAAAAATACTGGTACTCGTAGTTGCTGCCATCTACTACTACTCGACCTTCTGGAGTGAGGATGGATTGTAACTGGTCATCGTGGTAAATAAAGCTGCCCACGTAATTTGTAGTGGTTGCTGTGGTGTAATCGATGTGGGTGGCTTTGCAAAGTTTTTGGCCAAGGGCAGTGTAGAGGTAGCTTATTTCGTGGTAGTGCTGCGGCGGGCTAAGGTTGAGTTGCTGGGGTAAGTTTAGGTGGTTGTAGTTAGCTACCTCAAGGTTTTTATTTTCATCGGTACGCATATTGCCATTTGCATCGTAGGTAAACTCTGTGGTGGCAAATGAGCCGTTATCTGTGAAACCGTTGTTTTGGTAATATTCACTTTCGGTATTATTGCCATTTAAATCATGTACACTTTGTAGTTGGTTGCCCTGATAGGTATAGCTTAGGTCGTCAATACCTCCATATTGCGAACTTTCACCATATCTTCCTTCACGCGTAAGTGATGTGATGTTTCCGTTTTTGTCGTAGGTGTAGCTGGTGTTGTGCTGGCCGGTGCCAGAAAACAAGGCTTCGGTAATGCGGTTGGCTCCATCGTAATCAAAGTTGTAGGTGTTTACACCAAATCGGTTAGTATTCCATTGCATTGAGGCAATATTCCCGTTATATTGTTTTTCTTCTCCGGTTGTGTATCCTAAGCTCAATGCAAACATATCATCACCTAACGCCGAAACATCGTTAATATTGGTAAGCCAACTTCGGATGTTGTAGGCATAGTTGAGGGTTTGAATAGGAGCTTCCAAATTAACCACTAAACACTTACTTCTATTATCTTCAAATTTTATCATTTTTATTAAAAGTGCCAAGATTAGTTTGATGTGAAAAAGCCCCGGTTTCCCGTGGCTTTTTCTATTATTGCTCAAATAACAAATAATGTTTTTTGTCATTTAATTTCTTCCGTTTCATTATATAAGTAATTTCGCTTCGTATCTTCACGATACCATCCTTCTTCATATTAACAAATGTAATATCTGAACATCGTTCTTGTTGTTTCTTAACAATAATTCCATTACGCATAAAAACAAATAGGCTTTTGCCTTCAGTTACTATTTTGCCATTATAATTAACCCCAAGTGCCTTTGTCACTTCCTCTGGATATAGCATACTGTCAAATATATACAAAACGTCCCAATCTAAATCAAATGCATCTTCAAAGGAAACAGAACATTCTTCTTTTTCACTTACACATTGATTTTCTATTGACTCTGTGATTAAATCACAATATTTATTAGTACAGGCAGTGAACAAGAACAATACAAGCGAACAGGATAAAACCAGTACTCTAATATCGCTCATCTTCTTCCAATGCTTGCCTATCAGCTGCTGACATTCCATTTTGGTCTAAATTATTTAAATTATTAACGGCTGCATCACGTTGACCTTGTGATATACTCTGTCTTTGTATAGTGATATTGCCATTTTCATCAGTTGAAGACACCCAAAGTCCTTCTGACGCAAACACGTCTAATACTTGTGTTGCTAACTCTAACTGTGTAGCACCTTCATTATTTTTTCCAATTTCCATTCCAATAGCATTGTTCAGTATATCAACAACGTTATCAGCGAGATTTGCATCTCCTTCAAAAGCTTGAGTAAAATCAATTTGGCTTGTTTCTGCAATACCGACTCCTTCATGCGCATTAGTTATATCTCTAGCCGCCTGCACACCAAATTCAGATGTAATAGTTGAAGACCATAAAGCATGCCTAAAAGCATTTCTTTCAGTACCAATACCTACGGACATGTTACCATTTCTTGCTGCATGTCTTGCAATTCTTCCACTAACAGAAGATATATTGGTTCCTCCTCTTTCGACCTGTCCAACCCTTGATGCTACTCTCGGGTAAACTATGGAGGTTCCTATTGTCCTACCTGTTTGGGTAAAGCCAGATGGAGCATTTGTTCTTTCCCTTCCGTTAACCATCCATCTTTGAAGTCCCCATAAATCAATACTGCCTACTGGTTCATTTTCAGCATAGTTATATGGTGATACATGTGCAAACTTATCAGCTATTGGGTCTAAGCAAGTAAAACGGCCTAAAGCCGGGTCGTAAAAACGCCACCCATAATCATACCAATCCAAACTTACACCAGCCAGCACATCGTCCTGTAACTCTTTGCCGTTGTAGAGCAGTTTGTTGGGTTGGTTGAGTGCGCCGCTATAGTTTTGTTGTTGCAGTGTCATACCAATGGGATAGTAGCTGAGCTGATACATTTAAATGGTTTATTCATCCTTAACTAAACTGTCCAAAAATTCGTAGAACTCCAAAAACTTCGGATGATATTCAACATCATATTCTTCTTCTCCTATCTGTGTGGTTACATTAAAAACCTCTTTCTTATTTTGATAGCCGATAACCTTAATATAAGGATAATCTGTTGATTCCAAGTAACCTCTTTTTGTTCTTCTCAGTATTATCTTCTTCTCTTTATCTATGTAAAATTGATTAACATATTCTATTATTTTACTTTTATTTTTACCATAACCAACATAAATTGTGCCTTTTACATTATTTGCACTAATAATTTGAAGCTTTGAATTAGATAGAAAAATCCTAAAAGAATGGTCAGAATACTTTCCAAAAAACAAACAAAGCATCTCTATGCTATCTATTTTAGCAGTTAACACTATAGTATCTGTTTTATTATCACCTTTTTTTATACTTATCATCGTAGTACTATTAACTAATTCGCTTCTTACAGTATCTTTTGGTTTGTCTATCTTTCCTGTACCTGAACTTTCACTTCTAATGCAAGAAGCTAATATCATTAAACTTAGAATTATTGTTGATTTAATCATATTAACGGCTGTATCTACTATACTTATTAAATAAATTCCGATAAAGAGGATCTACGGTTTTCCGCCCGGTTTCACTTTCAGTATAATCTCGTAACCTTTGCATATTAAATCCTTTGTATTTATCCGTTGTATTATTCCAAAGGGATTTATAATTAATCACATTCTTGTATGCTAATCGGTGTGAACTATATCGACCTCCCTGATTTTTCTTTATATGGGAATAATACTCGTGAACACCTATGGATGATTGGATATTTTCAACCGTAGTTTCATAATTATATTTATCAGAACCTGTTATCTTGCCTTTTCCTTTTCCTATGACGTAAGAAGAAACCCAACTACCGCTTGCTTTTCCGTCATAATGTATTTTCCCTCCTGTCAAATCGCCCATACTAAAAGTTTCATCATAAATTTGCTCTCCCTCTAACTGCGATGCTACATGTGTCCAAATATTAGATTTCGCATCTCCGGCCAAGCCACTCCTTTGATTATCATATGTATCTATCTCGTCCATAGCCATAGCTTCATCGGCACTCATTTCAGAGAAATCTACATCTTTATTCCCCGAATAAATCAGAACTTGACCTGTAAACCCTTCTTTGGTATTCCCAAGGTGGTTGCCGGCTTCATCGTAAATAGGCTCCGCAATCATCCCCGTGGGGTCGGTAAAGTTTATCGGATTATTTCCCATAAAGCTGTAGGGACTTTCATTATAGAAGCTTTCAGCCATTGGGTCTTGGGTTGTGGTTCTAACGATTGCCGGGTCGTAAAAGCGAGCATGAAAATCATACCACCCCAGCCCAAAATCATCCTGCAGTTCTTTGCCGTTGTAGCGGTACTTGTTGGGTAAATCCTCGCCAGAGATATGGCTCAAGCCAGTCATGTTCATACCATAAGGATAATACGAATCCTCCTGGATAAT
>JAVEPM010000006.1:0-65227 GCA_034008115.1 Methanolobus sp. | reverse complement strand
ACTAATTGTTATGTTACTATATATTTGAGGAAAGTCATTCAATTGCAATGCATAAATTTTATATTCCTTAGAGATTATTATAAACATGGTTATGCCTTTTTAGAACTTATTTTTGGATAATAACTTAAATAATGCTTTAATAGGGCATAATCTTTTCTATTAATGGTTAATTTTGGTTTAAAAATCAAATATAGTAAATTTATTATAAATAAGCACATTATAATGCCTTAATTGACTATAAAAGAGATGTTAGAGCAAATGGTTAAGGCTCTAAGTTATTAGCTAAAAAATAAGATGTAGGCTTTCTACAAAGCCCAATATTTCCTGTTTCAGATCAAGAAAGTGAACACGAACCATGCGATGAGTGTCAATATAATAGAGTGCTTTAAACCCAGGGACACTGAACCTTCTCCCATCTGTCCTGCTACCAGTCCGCTCATGAAACCCTGGATGACAGATGCATGTAACATCAAACGAGTGTAAGCTGCCGGATCAAAAGCCCCGACAAACGTGCTTCCTGCACCGGCTGCAGATGCAGCTCTACCTGCTTCTGCCATAGTTGGTACAAATGTAGCAGTAAGCATGGCTATTACAAAAATGAAAACAAAGAATGACATGTAAGTGATGACCACATACACCATCATGTTACCGCGCCTTTCGCGCTCCAGCATTTTAACTTCTCTTGCATCACGGGCGGCAGCTTCAAGAACGGAAGACACACGACCTCCAGCTGTGCTTGCCTGGGTAATAAGAGAGACTGACCTTACAATAATAGGCGTTGATATCCTTACTGCAAAAGTTCTCAGAGAATCTTCAAAAGATACACCCCAGGACATTGCAGAATCCATGCCCTGCACCTCTTTGGTCAGAGCACCATATTCACCCTTGGCAATTGTATTGACAGCATTTGGAAGAGTTAATCCTGCCCTGCTCATTTCAGACACATCTCTTAAAAAAGTGGGAAGGTACTCCTCAATTGTGCTGGTCCTTTTGTATTTTTTATGAAAAGCAAGAGCAGGAGGTGTTATTGCTATGAGAACTGTGAAGATGATAACGTCATCTATTATTGGTGTACCCCATGTAATAGTCATCCCAATTGCAAAAAATACCAAAGCCATAGGGATACTCAGGACAAATGTATATTCTGGATTAATGCTAAGTGTTTTGAGAGGATTTTTGAAAAAATCTTTTACAAGCACATTTTTCGTTGCTTCCTCCATCTTCAGGTCTATCAGATTATCTTCAATTATGGATAGCTCTTCCTCTGTGAGCAATTCATTAGAACTCAAATTCCGTTGGAAAATATCACGTATTTTCATTTTATACCTCCGGAGTAAGCATACTGATAACCACAACGTACATTATGCTGCCAATTGGTATCAATGCGTAAATTATGATATACAGATAGATCATCTGTGCATTTCCCATAATAGACATGATGGATATGACCACCACAAGGAAAAGCGGACCTGCAACAAAAGCCGTTACATAGGTTTCACCCATAAGACCCAGTGTCTCAAGAAATTCCTTCTGGCTCTGGCGGTTTTCCATAATATACTGATCAGTCTTTATGCGGAAATATGACTCCAACTGACCTCCTGAACTCACAACCGTAATTGCACCCTGCAGGAAATCCTGCAACGCATTGGACGGAGTTGTAACTGCCAGGTTTTTCATCGCACTAACCAGATCATGGCCAAGGATCTCAAGATCACGTACCAGATAGCGGCACTCAACAGACATCTCGCCATAGATGTCATTGGTTGCAAGTGATCTGAAAAGATCAACAGGAAGCACACCTGCACCCGACATTGCTGACATATAGTTCACAGCATATGGGAGCATGCTGTCAATCTTTCCTTTACGGTCACCTGCCATTACAGAAGGATATATCTGGAACAACTTGTAAACAATTGTAAATACCACTATAGTGAAAATAACTCCAAACACCAGTCCAAGTACAACGGACTTGTATTGCAGAAATGGTGCAACCCATCCGGGAAACATAATTCTAGTAGCCTTTATTTCAGGAACTCCAAACACCAGAAAAAGTAAAGAAACACCAATCAGCGAGAGAAATGCACTAATTATGGAGCTCAATAATGCACAGGACATGTAGACATCATAAGACATATCCATTCTGTTTCGCAGGAGACTATGACGAAGGCCAAAGAAATCAATTCTTTTCTTTTCGTAGTATTTGCCGAAAAGATTGTAAGCTAAAAGTGAATATAAATTAAGCATCCAATTCCTGCCTCACAAGTTTCATTACCATTTCAGGCTCACGATTATACGCCACAACTATTTTCGCAAAATCCTTGAAGTTTGAAATGTTTTTATTGCGCGCCCATTCCAGGATGTTTTGCCGTTGTTTTAACTCATCACGAACTTTTTCCTCAGTCCAACCCCGGCTTTCCATAGTACTTTCGACAACATAGGATCTGCCTGAATACTGGAACATATCTCTTGCAGCATCCCAGACGAAAACATCATTTGTAAGAAGTTCACCTGTTCGTGGGTCCACACCTACGATCTCTGTAAGTGATTTACAACGCCTTACACGTTCACCGCCAACCTTTACCTGTACCTGGATTGCTACTAGATCAAGAGCCTGTATCATAATCCTTGGTACATTTATCGGGGGATTCTCCAGCCTGTGTACCACAGATTGTACAGAGTCAGCATGCATTGTTGAGAATGTAGTGTGGCCTGTGGACATTGCCTGGAAAAGCACATATGCTTCAGCTCCTCGAACCTCACCCACAATGATATATTCAGGTCTCTGTCTCAAGGATGCCCTCAAAAGCTCATACATCTCAATGGAACCTTTGTCCTCACCGGAAAATGCCTGTCTGGTAACTCCGGGAATCCAGTTTGGATGCGAGAGATTAAGCTCCCTTGTATCCTCAATGGAAACTATTTTCATTTCCGGCTGGATGAAAAGTGAAACTGCATTCATTGCTGTGGTCTTGCCAGATGCCGTTCCCCCGGCAAATATCAGACTTTTATTTGACTCTACAGACAACCACAGATAAGCCATCATTGCAGTTGAAAATGTATGGAAATCAACAAGATTTGTAGGACTTATCGGATTGTCTTTAAATCGTCTTATGGTAAAAGTACTGCCACGAGTAGTGATTTCCCTGCCCAGTGTCATCTGGATACGTGAACCATCAGGCATAGTAGCATCAAGTATTGGTCTTGCAATCGATATATGCCTGCCACATATCTGTGCAATTCTGATAGAAAAAGAATCCAATATCTCATCAGAAGGGAATTCTATGTTTGCAGGTATTGAATTGTACTCTTTGTGGTAAATATAGATCGGAGTATTTGGACCATCACAGGAAATGTCTTCAATGTATGAATCTCTCATCAGTACATCGATCTCACCATAACCTACAAAATCACGAACAATGTGATACATTATTCTCTCTCTTTTTCGTGGTGAGATATTTATACGATATTCCTGCAAATATTTTATAACATTTTCTTTAAGAAATTCCTCTGCATTCCTACGGGAGATCTCTTTTAGATTTACATCAAGGGTTTCAATGAACTTCAGTTTGATAGCTTCCAGAAGTTCCTGCTCTTTTTCAGTCAGAATCGCCTCAATAGCCTGGTATTGGTATTCATGGGATTCAGGGTCGTATGCAATCCTTATATATCCATACAGAGGATTTACCTCATATAACTCTACTTCCTTGAAAGGACTGTCAGCAGGAATCGTAAGATCTACTATGGGCCCATGTTCAACGATATTATAAGGCTCCATTAAAAGAGTGTTACGGGAAAATAGTTTAGTGGCACGATCCAGCAGTGAACCGCTTTCTTTCTCATCCAAAAATAATTCATCATCTACAGGTTCTTGTTTATAGATATCTGAAATGATATCTTTCCAGAATGAATCCTTTTCATATGGAACATCATCTTCATAAGAAGGAATATAGAAATCATCAAGCTTGCTTTTTAAACTCTCTATACTCACAGGTTCTGAATCCGGCAAAATCAGTTCTGCAAGTTCATCAATAACTTCATCCTCATCCGCAGATATCAAAGCCACTAAAAGATCCTCTTCATCATCTGTGTCTTCAATGTCATGATCTTCTATTTCATCTTCTGCAATAGACAGATCAGCTTCTTCAATGAGCTGCTTCGCAGGAAAAACTTGATCCATGTCTTCAAATGTGACTTCAACTGAGACATCAGGGTTTAATGAAGAGTCTTCTTTTCTGTCAGAAGCAGATTCAGAGTATTTAACCCCCATCGCCTCAATTGGAAAGCTGTTTGTATCACCCTTGTCTTCAGTTTGGTCACCTGAAATATTACTCAATATTACCAACCCCAATACTACTGGTCATTTTATTATCTTCCAAATTGATTTTTTCAAGGCATTTGTGTCTTCAATGTAAAAATAAACTCATTTCTTATTTTTTGACAATGAGAATCTCTTGCCCTTCTTTTTCTTTTCCTTAACTTCTTTTGAAATATCCTCGACTGAAGATTTTATACCTGCGATCTCAGCTGCCTGTCGATTGAAGCCTACTGCTACTGGTGAACCAGGATATTTCATAACAACTGGTGTTTTAAAAGCCAGAGAATTCTTTACGATATTCTCTTCAACTATGGTTTCCAGTATCCTGAGGCCAAGGGTAGTTTCTATCCTTTCATTACTCAACTCGTTTTGAGTAACGCCCGACCTGTTAATGATTACTCCACGGAACTGTTTGCCCATGTTGTCAGAAATTGTTTTTATTTTCATTGCGCCTGCAAGAGAGATGATGTCAGGGTTTACTACCTGAATAATTTCATCTGCAAGTGATATGGACAAAATAGAATTTTTGCTGATACCGGTTGGAGAATCAATGATAATGTAATCATACTTCTCTTTTACATCATCTACGATTTCACTGATAAGATCAGTATTCGAATTTAAAAAACTATGAAGAGAAATGCTTCCTGGTAAGACGCGTAGATTATTAGGGCCATCATATATTGCGTCTTTTAACTCCGCAGTACCGGCAAGAACATCATGAAGACTTGCTTTTGATGTTTCGATTCCCAACATCAGCCCTACAGTAGGCATTCCAATGTCAGTGTCTATTAATAGAGTGTTTTTTGCGAATCCTGCAAGTGCAGCACTGAGATTTATAGCAGCTGTAGTTGTGCCAACGCCACCCTTCCCTGAAACAATAGTAAAAATTGTTGCTGTCATAAAATGCCTCGATAGATGATTACAATGAGTTATTCCCTTTTCATTTGAAGATATAATGTTTACTACCAAATAAATATATTCAAAACTCAATACAACACATAAATATAAAAACATATCTATATTATGTAGAATATCGACTTCGATAAACGAATTGTTGATATATAATCAGACAGCATCATACTCATATGGCACCTGATGACGAAAAAGACATTAAATTATTCCTCTATCATGCAAAACAATGTGACCCGAAAAAATGTACCGGTAAAAAAATGGCAAAATTTGGGCTTGTGAAGCTTTCTGAGAAAATAGAAAAGATACCTTCAAGGTCCATATTACTTGACCCCATGGCTGAGAAAGCTCTTTCACCTGGAGATAGTACTAAAAAAGGAATAACTGTTCTTGACTGCTCGTGGGAAGAGCTTGAAAGAGTGTTTCCACAACTCTTAAGGATGAGGCTCGAACACCGTGCACTCCCATACCTTGTGGCTGCAAATCCCGTGAACTTTGGAAAACCTTTTAAACTCACATCCGTAGAAGCATTTGCTGCTGCACTATACATACTTGGAAATAAACAACAGGCAGAAAAAGTCATGTCCAAGTTCAACTGGGGCCACACTTTTCTTGAGCTGAACCATGAGCCTCTGGAAGAATACGCAGAAGCTAAGGATAGTAGGGATATATTAAGGATACAAAGTGAATATATGTAAATTCGTGACTGTTTTAATAAAGGATGTAGCGAAAAATGATACAAATAGGAGTCATTGGAGCCGGCTCATGTGACGATGCCCTGAGAAGAACAGCAGAAGAAGTCGGGGCTGAAATTGCAAGAAACAATGCAATACTACTTTGTGGCGGACATGGCGGAGTAATGGAAGCATCAGCATCCGGTGCCAAAAAAGAAGGAGGCACTACAATTGGTATTCTCTCCGGAGAAAGCCGTACAAGTGCAAATGTTTATATCGACATTGCAATCGTGACTGACATGGGACACGCCAGAAATGTAATAATTGCACGGTCATCAGACGTATTGATAGCCGTTGGAGGCGAGTATGGCACACTCTCTGAGATAGCGCACTCACTTAAAATGGGGAAAACTGTGATCACACTTGAATCTAAATGGGAGATTGATGGCACTGTTAAAGCAAAAAGTCCCAAAGATGCTGTCAGGATGGCAATTGACAGTATCAAATAAGGACTTTTTGTATTAGATCCGAAATAAATCAAGTTCTATTCTTATATTATATCTTATATTATATCTCAAGATCAATACCTATGGGGCAATGATCAGACCCCATCACATCAGACATGATGAATGCGTCTTTTATATTCCCTGCGATGTTTTCACTTGCAAAGAAGTAATCAATTCTCCAGCCAACGTTTCTTTCTCTTGCCCTTGTCCGCATGCTCCACCAGGTATAATTATCTGGCTCAGTATTATACATCCGCAGAGTGTCCACAAAACCCTTGTCCAGGAATTTATCGATCCAGGCACGTTCAGATGGCAGAAAACCTGATATTTTCTCATTGTCTTTTGGACGGGCCAGATCAATTTCCTTGTGAGCAGTATTGACATCGCCACATATTATGAGTTTCTTACCTTTGGATTTTAGGGTATTGGCATACTCAAGAAAAGCATTATAGAATTCCATTTTATAGGCAAGTCTTTCAGCAGATGCTTTGCCATTAGGGAAGTATATGTTAAAGAGAACAAAATCTCCATAGTCAGCGATCTGGACGCGCCCCTCGCGATCAAATTTCTCGATACCAAATCCACACTTGATGTTTATTGGTTCTTTTTTAGTATAGAATGCCACCCCGCTGTAGCCTTTTTTCTGAGCGGAGGCAAAATAGTTGTGGTATCCATCAGTTTCAAGCAATTCTGAAGGAAGCTGGTCCCTGTTTGCCTTTGTTTCCTGAATGCAGAGTATGTCAGGTTCTTCTTCATTGAACCAGTCAAGAAAACCTTTTTTGTGAACTGCCCTGATGCCATTAACGTTCCATGAAATTATCCTTATATTGCTCATTTTGTGTCTCCGGGAGTTTTGGTTGGGTATTTGATAACTTATCTTTTAAGTACCTTGCTCAATAGATTGCTTATCTTTTATTCCGGAGCTTTTCTATTCACCTATAGTTAAACAATATACTGTTCTAAATGGGTTTAAATATTTAATGATAATAAGGTTTAAATAATAATGATTACTATGTAGTATATGTTCTTATGTTAGCCATGATAGATACTTTAACCACGATAGAATACGAAAAACATAATAGTGGGAAAAATGAAAAATCCAGACATCAAGTACACAAACCAGCGGATTGAAATCCTGGAATTTCTCAGGGAATTTGATGGTCATCCTACTGTTGATGATGTCTATGAGGGAGTAAGACAAAAGTTAACACGTATCAGCAAAGCTACAGTTTATAGCAACCTGAAGTTTTTGGCTGAAAAGAACCTGATTAAAGAGGTGAACATTAAAGGGGTTTCGAGGTTTGAATCCAATTTGATACCTCACCACCACACAATATGCACAAGGTGCGGACAAATAACAGACTACGAATCGGAAGAACTTAGCGATTATACTATGAAGATAGCAAAAAAAATAGATGACTTTAGAATAGAATCAGCAGACACTAACTTTTACGGAATATGCAAAAAATGCATGGAGATGAAGTAATATGGAAGAAGAAGAAATAATAACAATGCCACTTATAGGCGATGATGCACCATCATTTAAAGCAAAGACAACAATGGGAGATATCAATTTTCCAAAAGACTACAAGGGAAAATGGGTAATCCTTTTCAGCCATCCTGCTGATTTTACACCTGTATGTACAACTGAGTTCATGACATTTGCAACAATGCAGGAAGAATTCAGGGAATTGAATACAGAACTTATCGGACTTTCCATTGATAGTCTCTATGCACACATTGCATGGCTGCGAACCATCAAAGAAAAGATTGAATATAATGGAATGAAGAATGTAGAAGTTAATTTCCCTGTTATAGAAGATCTTAAGATGGATGTTGCAAAGAAGTTTGGCATGCTGCAGCCAAACGCATCTGACACCCAGGCGGTTAGGGCTGTATTTATAATGGACCCAAAAGCAAAGGTAAGGGCAATCCTGTACTACCCACTTTCCAATGGTAGGAACATGAATGAGATCAAGAGACTGATCCTTGCAATGCAAAAATCCGATGCAGAAAATGTTGCAACTCCTGCAAACTGGCACCCGGGAGATGATGTTATCATCCCACCACCAGGATCATGTGGTTCTGCAAAGGAAAGAATGGAATCAAAAGAAGAAGGTAAATATTGCCTTGACTGGTTTATGTGCTTCAAGAAACAGTCTTAAACAGACAAGATAAAGCACAAATACAAGCATCAGTATATTCTCGAATATATTGAACTTATCCAGAAAGAATAAGCTTTCAGGACTAAGAATTTACATCCCCCTGGTATCTAATATAATACCAGGGAGATCTGACTATTTTTATATTATTTTTAATTTAACTGTAGCGTGATTTTTAGAATTAAGATTACTTGCAAATAAAGTAAGGTTAATGAGAAGTCCAATTACTGTTTTTTCTTAAATACAGAAGAGTATGCATGAACATCCAGCCTCCTGTATTACATGTAACTAAGACTGTATTACTCTGCTCACAAAAATATTGTTTGCGATAGATATATTTAGAAGAATGTTTGTTAGACTAAAGCATGGGTTTGTGTGAAAATAAACTTTTTTATACCTACTCTTATAATCAATATCATATTTATCATATAATCCATTTATTTGATCGAACACGGAGATAATTATGCATCTCATCATAGCAGAAAAACACATCGCAGCAAAAAGAATAGCAGCGATACTGGCATCAGGGAAGACAAAACAAGTTCGTGTGAGCGGAGTAGATACCTATGAATATGAGACCGAAGAGGGAACTAAGATATTCATGGGACTTAGCGGACACATAGTAAAACTTGATTTTCCAAAAGCATATAACAACTGGCAAAAGGTAGAAGCAAGCGAGTTAGTAAATGCAGATGTGATCACTACATCAACACAGGTAAAGATAGTAGCTGCACTGAAAAAACTGGGGAAAAAAGCCAGTAAAGTAACCATCGCAACTGACTATGATAGAGAAGGAGAGCTAATTGGAGTTGAAGCTCTTGACATAATCCAGAAGGTTAATCCAGATGTAGAATTTGAACGTGTTCACTACAGTGCAATTACTCCAAAAGCCATTAATGATGCTTTTTCAAATCCTGTAAAAGTTGATTTCAACCTGGCAGATGCAGGGCATTCAAGACAGGTTATAGACCTTGTATGGGGTGCTTCACTTACACGTTACATATCACTTTCTGCAGGACGTCTTGGGAAGATGTTCCTTTCAGTAGGAAGAGTACAGTCACCCACTCTTTCACTTATAGTGGAGCGTGAGAAGGAAAGGGATGCTTTTATCCCGAAACCCTATTGGGAACTCTGGGCAATGCTTGAGAGCAAAAAGGGAGGGCAGTTCAAGGTAGAGCACCGCACAAAGCGGTTCTGGGACAAGGCAGAAATTGACGCTGCACTAGAAAAAATATCTATGGGTGACGATGCTGTTGTGACTGACGTCACAACTTCCGAAAAAATAGACAAGCAACCAACTCCTTTTAACACGACTGAATTTATCGGTGCCGCAAGTTCCATTGGTTTTACAGCATCCAATGCAATGAGGATCGCTGAAACGCTTTACACTAGCGGTTGGATATCATACCCCAGGACCGATAATACTGTGTACCCTGAAAGTCTGGACCTCAGAGCACAGATAGAGATATTCAAGACCGGTGCTTTCAAGCAATATGCACTCAAATTACTTGAGAAGAAAGAACTTGTACCCACAAAAGGCAAGAAAGAGACAACTGACCACCCCCCTATTTATCCTGCATCCCTTGCCAAAAAATCTGAAATGAACGAGCAGGAATGGAAACTTTACGAACTTGTTGTCAGGCGTTTCTTTGCAACATTTGCTGACCCGGCAAAATGGGAAACAATCCGGGCAAAGTTTGACATAAAGGGGGAGGAATTCAAGGCGAACGGTGCAAGACTTGTTGTTCCCGGATGGAGATGGTATTATCATTACAATGCGCCTGAAGACAGACTTTTACCAGAGCTTAGTGAAGGCAATAAGCTCAATGTGAACGAAGTAGAAGTCGAGGCAAAAGAAACACAACCTCCTGGAAGATATGGTCAGGGTAGACTTATAAGGATCATGGAAGAGATGGGACTTGGTACCAAAGCAACCCGACACGAGATCATCAGTAAACTTTATTCAAGAGCCTACGTGCATGGAAATCCTTTACAGCCTACCAAAACAGCAATTGCTGTTGTTGATGCTCTTGAGAAGTTTGCACCCACCATTTCTAACCCGGACATGACCAGCAAACTTGAAGCTGATATGGACCGGATAGCAGAAGGTGAGATACCCGAAGATGATGTACTGAATGAATCCAGGGAAATGCTGGAACTCATTTTCGCTGACCTTGAAGGAAATAAGGAAGATATCACAGAATCATTGCGTGCTGGTCTTCGAGAGGATAAGATCATTGGTGTTTGTTCTAAGTGTAAGTCCAACCTCATGATAATGAGATCAAAGAGAGGATCCCGTTTTATAGGTTGTGACGGGTACCCTGACTGTAATTTTGCACTCCCTCTTCCACGTTCAGGACAAATTGTGGTTACGGATAAATTATGCGAGGAACATGGTCTGTACCATGTACGCATAATCAACTCCGGTAAAAGACCATGGAACCTTGGATGTCCACATTGTAATTTCCTTGAATGGCAAAAAACACAGGAAGAAGAAAAACAAAAGCAAGGTGCTGACAAGGACAAGAAGCGTCCAAAGACAATTAAAGATATATCCGGAATTGGGAAAGTTACTGCGGAGAAACTTGCTGATGCCGGAATTGCTAGTGTGGATGAACTGGCTGCTGCCGACGCCATAGAACTTGCAAAAGTTACAAGTATACCTATTAAGAAATTAAAGGCATGGCAATCTGAGATTGTCTAAAAGGAGGTAGGCATAAAGTGGAACTGGAATTCAAAGGCGCATGCAGAGAAATAGGAAGATCGGCAGTCCTCGTTGATGATAAACTTATGATGGATTACGGAGTGTCTCCAGGAGAGCACATAAAGTACCCCATCAATGGGTCACGTCCTGAGGCTGTGCTTTTATCCCATGCACACATAGATCACTCTGGTGCGATTCCAAAACTAATGGACCTTAATCCTGATATCTTTATGACGCCACCCACTTTTGACCTGGCACATATGCTTGCAAAAGACACATTGAGAATTGCAGAAAGGAAAGGAAAAATGCCAGCATATGATTCTAATGACCTCTCAAAGTTTGCCCATGAAACAAAACTGGTGGATACGGGATTTGAATTTCACACACATGGCTACGATGTTGAGTTCTTGAATGCAGGACATATTCCCGGTGCATCAGCTATCCATGTCCGGGACAAAGAGGATAAAACCCTCTTTTACACAGGAGATATCAATACAGATGATACGCGTCTGGTCCTCGGTGCAATCGATTTTCCGGATTCAGATATACTCATAACAGAAAGCACATATTTTGGGGATGAGCATCCTCCCCGCAAGGAGATCGAAAAAGAATTCATCGATTCTGTGCAAGATACACTTAACGTGGGAGGCAGTGTCATAATCCCTGCTTTTGCCATTGGAAGAACTCAGGAAATTCTGATGCTTCTTGATTCTTATGGGATCCGGGCATATGTTGATGGAATGGGGGTACAGGCATACAAGATCATGTCAAAACATCCTGAATATATACGCAATCCCGCGCATCTTAAAAAAGCATTTGCTAATGCAACCATGGTAACTGGCCGCAAAAGAAACAGAATTGCCCTGGATTCTTCAGTGGTCGTAACAACAGCAGGAATGCTCAATGGCGGACCTGCGCTCTATTACATTGATAAACTATACAAGGACCCAATATCGAAGATAATACTTACAGGATACCAGGTGGAAGGTACTAATGGCAGAATGGCATTGGACACCGGAAACATAGACAATGACGGATTTATACAGCACCTTAAACCAAAAGTTGAACAATATGATTTTTCCGCCCACTCCGGAGACAAAGAACTTAAAGAAATGGTAAAGGAGTTCTGTGACAAAGGAACTGAACATGTCTTCACCATGCATGGAGATAACTGTGAAGGATTCGCAGACTGGATAAAAGAAGAAATAGGCGTTGAGGCAGTCGCACCGGAAATTGGTGAGCGCTTTACAATATAAACCAAAAATCAAAAATATCAATTCACAAACAAGATGAACTTTGATGTTTCATATCATATCATCTTCATTTTTTTTGTCTTTGTCATTGCTAGCTTAAGGTTTTCTATTGCATCACTATGTTCAGGGTCTATCTGGAGAACCCTGTTAAAACATTTTGCTGCGTTTTCATATTGTCCAAGACCGAAGTAAGCAATTCCTTTTTTATTCCATAAAACAGCAAATTTATTATCAAGCTCAATTTCCTTGTGAACTTTACTATAACATTTGATGGCTTCGTTGTGATCGCCCATCAATTCAAAAGTATCGCCTTTGCTTATCCATGCATTCTCATTGTCAGGATCAAGGGAAAGTATCCGATTATAACATTTAATGGCTTCTTCGCAATTGCCCGTATTAAACAGCACTACACCCATATTGCATAAGACATCAACATCATTTTTGTTGAAAAAAACAGACTTTCTGAAGCATTCTAAAGCCTCTTCATCCCTGCCAAGAAAAGAAAAGGCTATGCCCATATTGTTCCAAACAAGTGCTATAGCTTCATTACTCCAGAGCTTTGGATCCAGATGCTCATACTCCAATATGAGTGAAAAATATTCTATTTTCTCTTCCGGATCTTCGGCATCAAATGCTAATTTGAACCATTCTTCCGGCATATCAGGATCCATTCAGCCAACTCCCAAACAAATAAATTATTATATGTACCAGATACAGCAGTGCATTTTAACTTTTACTTAATGTGCATATCATATTAATTAAGTTATCGAAAATATTCGGATAATAATGGTGAAAATACCAACAACAAAAGGAAAAATGATTTAAAAATGATTTACTGATTTACTGAAAACAATTAAGAAAGCAATTTTTTATCTTTCTGATCTTTGCGCAGGTCATCTATGTGAATAAGCCTGTTAGCATCAATACCAACCAAACACATTCCTTTCTTGTCCATTGCCCAAACGTAATGTCCGTCCGCTATAACTTCAGGTATTTCCTCAGATGGTAATTCAGCAGGGCTGATGCTACATGCCTGAAGACCCTGATATTCCTCTGGATTCTGCTCCATTATTGTAACTATTTTTTGTAATAATGAAAACAGGACATTTATATCTTCATGATCCCAGTTCCGAACTCTCTCACAGATAAGGGGAATCAATGTTTTTCCCACACCGGTATTTGCCAGTATCTTATGCGAAAGGCAAATAGAAGCATTGTCATGTTTAACATCCTCATTTGGCCCCCGGAAACAGTAAATTCCCTCACTGACCATTATGTCAAGGTCCAATGGATTCTCAGAATCACTTATTGCATTTTTGACGACCCCAATGTCAAGATCATACTCATCAGCAATTTTCATGATAGCTTTTTCTATAACGATACTATTGTCTATCAGTTTAACACATCCCTGCAAGCGGAAAGATTATAGATTATCAATATTGTCTTAATTAACATTGTCCAGCTTTGTCATATCTGACGGAATATTTATGTTGACAAAACTCTTAAGGCCTTTGTCTGTTTTTTTCACCAGATCGGCATCCATATACAGGACATCATCCAGAGAAGATACCGGAGCAAGTATGCTCCTGTGTCCTTTCTCCATAGCATTTTCAATTGCTATCAGCATTTTTTCTCTGTGATACACAGAATGCAGCGTCTCCTTTGTACCACGTTCATTAATGGGTATCAATGCATCGTGCTCTTTAACCATATCGAACATCATATCAATTAACTGCCCATTAAGAAATGGCATGTCACATGCTACTGTAAAAACATAGTCACCACAGGCTTCCTCAAAACCTGCAAGCATTCCTGCAAGTGGACCTGCATTTTTGATATTATCTATTACAACTTTTCTCTCTCCGAGATATTCAGAGAATTGCTGCACTTGCTCATTGTCTCTCAGAGACACGATAAGCTCATCAGAAACTTCATCCAGAACAGCAAGTGTACGTTCCAGCAATGTGTTGTCCTGATACACCATCAACGCTTTTTCCCTGCCATTAAGGCGAGTTCCTAAACCACCAGCCAGTAGTAGTGATGACCTTTTCATTATCATTGACCTCTTATTTTCCAGATCCAAGTAGCTTCATTATACAAGCCCTCTTCTGCGTTCACTTCTATATTCTTCCAGAATGGACTGGACTTGTTTATGTTCTTTTTCCTTACGCCGCTTGTCGGCTCCTTTTTGCCATTCTTCTATGGCACTTTCAAGTATCCCGGGTTCTACAGAGGCAAGGTCACCAATGAGATGGATCTGTAGATCTTTTAATACAGGAACATTGCCTTCATAAAAATATTCAAGTGCCTCGTGTGGTATGTCTTCACGTATGATAACTGCCCTGATCTTTGCCCCAACCAGCAATGAAGCCGTAACAGGACCTCCACCACTTGGATCTTTCAGGTAGATTATATCATTTTCCCGGATACCGTAAAGCTCAATTGTGTGTTGTATAGCTTCCCGCGTGAACGAAGAGATAACCTTTACCGGCAGTCCCTCTCCCCTTACTTCTTTTTTGCGTATCTGCCTGAGGTGTTTGTTTTGTTTGCGCTGCTTACGCAGGGATTTTTTCGTTTTGATGAGCTCTTTCTTGAGACGCTCTATTTCATTATCCCTTATACGTATCTCTTTTTCCCGCTTCAGCTGCCTGTAAATTGAATTTTTGACTTTTTTGATGCGCATTTCCAGCTGCTCAATAAATTTTTCCTTTTGCCCAGCCTCATATTTGAGTTCAGAAACATAATCTTTGAGCTTTTTTATCTGGGAATTCCTATGCCTGAGCTCCTCGTGAAGTTTCTTTATTTGTTCATCCACATCGGTAGTTTCTTCGTTTTGTGTTTGTGGCTCAGGCTTCATTTTGATCTTGATCTTTGACTCGGATGCAACTTTTTCAATAGCCTCATCTATGGAATCACCGTTTATCACATGGAACTTTATACGGTCATGATCAAGATATTTAGGAGCCTTTTTATCAATCCTTGAAAATACATTTTTGTATGATTTATATGCAGATAATGCTGCAGTGAGTGAATCACGCTCATGATCATTGGAATATCCGAATTGTCTGGCAATTGCTATCTTATCCTCTGCCCGTATCTCACTACTTGGAGTCCAGATAACTGCATTGAAACTGCGGCGTATTTTTTCAACGGCTGATGGAACCGGATAGACATCAGTAGCTACAAGTATCGGTTTACCATATTCAGCTAGCAGCCTGACAACTTCATCATGTGATATACCCCGTGTGCTCTTAGAAAGAAGCAATTCTCCGTCAAGGGAGATAATAGCAGTTCCTACAGTTGTACCTGGGTCTATTCCAACTATAGTATTTTTACGTCCTGCTTTTTTTATAGGCAAGTACTGTATCTTATCCCTCTCAACACTTTTGACAGTGACCTGCACATCAGCATTGGCAGAGGGTTTGACAGGTACACGGCCACGTTTTGCATTTACAGTATATTCAGCCCTGACATATCCACCAAAGCCCTCAGTAATATGTTTGGAATAAGTAAAGCCTGTTTCCCGGGAAAACTTACGCAGGATGCTCTCCACCTCCCTGCTCTTTTCCCTGACAGCCCCATGGACTTTCCTACGATAGCGATTCTGGCTCCAGCCACCTCTGCCAAGTGAACGGGCACGACTTACTTTTATACGGGTAATATCTTCAAAAAGAGAGACCTCAACACCTACTCCAAGACTTGCAAGAATTGCACAGGCTTCAGCTTCCTGATTAGGATCAAATTGGTTAAAAGAGAGACCATGTTCCTTTGCCAGACGGAACAGAGATTTCAGGTGAATACCTCCGGTGACCTGCACCAGCCTTGTATTGCCGGGGAGCTTCTCAAGAAAGTGTACTAATTCCCGTTTATTTGCCGCGAGCTCAAAAATATTATCAACAGCAATATAATCCGGTCGATCCTTGTTCAGCATACGGAGTATCCTGTGTAGCCGGACCATTGTGTAATGTTTTATTTCGCCATCCCGAAGAACGGCAACGGCATATCTGGGGAGCTCCTGTGCCCTGGAAGATCCCTTTGCTATGTCAATGCCGTATATGATACCGTTTTGCATCAGTTTATTTTATGTAATTACTATGATATATCTATGACTCCAGACTATCTTTTATACGCAATACAACCTCGCTCAAATCCACTTCGATCTTGTATTTGCGCTTGAAGTGTTTGAGCACGTTGGATACATCCCTTTCAAGCAACTCATCCGCATGAGGATGGCTTATTTCCACGCACTGAGGCCAGTCGATAAATTGCACTCCACCCTCAACTACAAAGATGTTGTACTCGCTAAGATCTGAGTGAATGTAACCTTTTTCATAAACTATGCCTACCTGCCTGATGATCTCGTCAAGGAACCATTGCGGTTCTGCAAGTTTAGTCCTGTACAGAAGAGTTCCCTTTGCCACATCCATGACAAGAGCATGACGATTATTATCAATTAACTCTGGAACTGAAACATCAGGATATAGTTTACTGATAATCTCTGCCTCTCTTTTTGCAGCAAGCCTTGCAGCATATATCCATGAGAAATGTTCCTTGCCATCAAGATGAGAGCGTGATCTTTTTACACTCTTAAAACTGGTTCGTCCTTCCCTGTGGAACTTCAGGATAACACCCCGAGGCTCTCCCAAACCAAGCTCAGGTTCTTTCACAGCTTCATGAACCACAGATTCCTTGCCAACACCTATCTCATCACCAATGGCACTGATGGTTCCCCTTTTCACAAGAGTATTAAGAGCAAGCGTATCATAACCATCGAAGTATATCTGATAACCTTCATATGGAATATTGGTCCCGATAACCATATTGTTCCTTATAAGAGCTTTCATCTTATACACAAGAGAAGAATACGGTAAGCGTGTGAACTTCATTAACTCCTCCACCGGCACCCATTCAAAGTCTCTCATCCCTATCTCAATACCGGTGAGTATGCGCAGATCCTTGCTATCCATTTTCTTGAATAATTTCACGACATCGTCTATCATTTGCTCTGTATTTGTCGGGATGATTTAGATTGTTTGTGGTAGACTGAACTTTAAAATGAGAAAATAGAAAAAACTAAAAAAGTAAAACTTGAAGGAAAGTCTACTCGAACTTCCCCCACGCCTCTTCCTCAACCCGCCTGATAACTTTTTTCAGCGGCAGGCCAACCTTATCAGCAACCCTGCGGCAGTCCTCATACTCAGCAGATATATGCAATATCTCACCATTCATATCCTGTGCTATCTTTACGGCAACTGTGAATTCCTTACCTTTAAGCTGAATGTTTACTTTGTCCATCCTGCGGTCTGCCACAAAACGATGTAGCGTGGGAATCACACGAATGCCCAGGGTGCCGGTCTCTTTCATTATTTCCCTTGCAACCTGTTCACTGTTCTGCGATTTTGTAATAACCTTGATTATGTGACCCGACCTGCCCTTTTTCATAATTGTGGGTGTGATGGCAACATCCCTTGCACCTGCTGCAAGTAGTTTGTCAAACAGGTTTCCCAGAACCTCCCCGGTTACATCGTCCACATTTGTTTCAAGAATTTCTATCTGGTCCTTTGTCAGCACATCGCTAATTTCCATGAGCATGCTGCGCAGCACGTTGGGGTCTTCTGTATCAGCGTCTCCTGCTCCGTAGCCTACTGAAAGGACCTTGCCTTTGGGCAGATTATCTATGGGTTTTGCAAAATAGGACAACAACGCAGCGCCTGTCGGTGTGAGTAGTTCACGGTTTCCGGAGCCGTATGACAAAAGCTTGCCTGCTATTAGAATCTCCAGGGTTGCCGGTGCAGGCACAGCCATTAGGCCGTGTGCAGCTTTTACCCTGCCACCACCTAGATTTACAGGAGTGCAGAAAATTAAATCAGCATCCATTTCATGGATGGCAGCACATGAACCTATCACGTCTGCAAGAGCATCATTCTGCCCCACTTCATGGAAATGAAGTTCTTCCATAGACTCGCCATGTACTTTTGACTCTGCCTCGGCCATGATGGCAAATACGTCAAGTGCACTCTTTTCAACCTGTGGAGAAAGTCCGGCAGATCTTATGATATCCACAAGCTCATGATAATGCCGGGAGTGCTCCTCATGTGGCACCTTTATATGTACATTAACTGCATCAATACCCTTCTTATTGGCCCGGTCCACAGAGACTGATACATCAACAGCAGATTCAATTATCTCACATATATTTGCTCTGTCAGCACCAAGACTTATAAGACTTCCAAGTATCATATCTCCGGCAGCACCTGAAAAAGGGTCGAATATAAGGGATCTCATTTTATCTTATCCTAATTGAATGTTCATCATTTCAGACTCAAACCTGTGTTTTATTTTTCAACAATGCTGTTCCTGGCTTCAGCAACCCTGTTAGCTATCCTTGCGGCAAAAGCACCGGCAACAAATCCTGCATCGATGTTCACAACGCAGAGTACGGAACATGATTGTAGCATAGAGAGCAGAGCAGCCTTACCCTTTGCTCCAGCACCATATCCGGTGGACACCGGCAAGCCTATGACAGGAACGTCAACAAGGCCCGAGACTACTGTTGGCAGAGTACCTTCCCTTCCTGCAGCCACAACAATGGAATCTGGTTTATTCTCATGCAATGTCTGCATTTCACCGATGAGTCGATGAAATCCTGCAACTCCAACATCGTAAATAGCAATGGTCTCACACCCCATCTCAGATGCCACCATCCTGGCTTCCTCCGCAGCATCGATATCCGCAGTGCCGGCGGTGATAATCGCAACAACGCCACCTGTCTGGAGTGTAGGTGTACCATTGTGGACCACCGCAGTAGTTGAATGTAAATCCCACTCAAGCTCTTCAGGTTTGAAACTGGAAATCAGTAATTCCCTGTGCTTATCCCCAAGTCTTGTGATAAGCACCCTACCTGTTGCAGCTACCTGTACCTTTGCAATTTTCACAACATCTGCTGGCTCTTTGCCCTCTGCAAGTATAGCTTCCATAATACCTGTGCGGTGCTTTCGGAAAATGTCAATTTTAGCAATGTCACTGACAGGAACGTAACCCATGGAACGTATCATCGATTCTGCGGATTCCATGTCCGTTTCATTATTCTTCAGCTTGTTTAGTACGCTTTTAAGATCCATTTTTATTCATACCTATTTTAGCTGAACTGATATTTAAGGGTGAACAGAGGAACGAATAGAAAACTATAAACATGGATAAAATGATGTAGCAGCTATGGAAGGACCGCTTGAAAAAATATACAACATGTCAACAGTAGTATTGCTGGCAATTGGCATGATTTTGAGTGCTTTTCTTTTCTACAGTCTTATGAAGGCAGCGGAAAACGGAAACTTGTTGATGGTAATACTCCTTGCAGTAGCAATATCAATTGTAGCTTTTACAATAACTAAAGTAATTAAACTGCAAAAAATGAAAGAATTTAGATAATTAATGAAATCAACAAAATCACTTCATTTTTCGTCTTGATTCTTCCACTTCATCAACTATTCCGGGATACTCTCTGAACATAGAAAGTATGTCAAGAGCTGCTACAAGATCCACAACACCTATTGCCCCAATGGCTTCTCCCTGAGTATTCCTTAAAGGAGCAACTACAACTGATTTTCCTCTGTAAGTACCATCTTTGGGTACCGTCCTGATCATGCTGTTCGTCTGGATAACCTCCTCCAGAACCGGGCCTGTGTATTCCCGGTCAATTATCAAGCCCCGCTCCATTCGAATTCCCTTGAAGTTGAGACTGCGAATAGTTACTGGGATCCCTAGAAGAGCATGTACTGCAATTGCTATTGGTTCCAGATCGTCAGCCATAGAATCAGGGCATATTGTCAGACAATTTGCATCATTATTTTCTTCATCGCGCATCATTTTAAGCTCACCTTGTTAATTGAATTGATATGATCATGATCTATTAAATTTTGCAGATTTAATGTGTTCGTGTGCAGATATGGCTGCTATAGCACCATCGGAAACAGCTGTGACAACCTGCCACATTGAAGTTCGCCGGCAATCACCTGCAGCAAATATTCCACTAACAGAACTCTCCATACGCTCGTCAGTTTCAATAAAACCTGCACCTATCTTGTTGACATCCACCACTGATGTATTGGGATCGATACCCACATAAATGAAAATACCATCAATGTTCATATCAGTTCTTTCATCTGTCTTTACATTTTTCAGGACAACCTTTTCGACGAGTTCCTTGCCTTTTATTTCCTCTACTACAGTGTCCCATATGAAAGTTATATTCTCTTTGTCCAATGCCCTTTTCTTAAGTATGGAGCATGCCCTTAGCTCATTGCGCCTGTGAACCACATAAACTTTGCTTGCAATATCCGAAAGGATGAGAGCATCTGTAACGGCAGATTCACCGCCACCGACTACGATCACTTCCAGACCTGCGTAGAATGGACCATCGCATGTAGCACAATATGAAACTCCTTTTGTCAGAAATTCCTCCTCACCAGGGACTCCAAGACGTCTTGGGTTTGCACCGGTTGCAACTATTACTGCAAGAGCTTCAAGTTCACCATCATCTGTTACGACGACTTTTCGGCTAATTTCATCCCTGACCGTCTTTACGGCAGTGAGCTTTATCTTAACTCCTGTGTGCTTTGCATGGTCCTTGAATTTTTGCATCAGTTCCATCCCCGATATCGAGGAAAAACCCGGATAGTTCTCTACTCTGTCAGCCATGGATATCTGGCCTGGAACTACGTTCTTCTCAAGTACAATTGTATCAAGACCATAACGGACAGCATATATAGCTGCAGTTAGTCCAGCGGGACCTCCGCCTATTATAATAAGATCGTGCATGCTGATCAACTAACATCACAGACATTGCTGGCTTTTTCTTTGTCAGGAACTCCCACAAAGGCAACCTTGTTGTCAATTATTGTTGTAGGTATTGAACGGATATTGAACTTTTTTGCAAGCTCCTTACCTTCAGGACTGTCTAATTCTACTTCCTCGTATTCAAAATCACATTGTTCTTTTAAGTCTCGCCAAACTTTCTTTGCAGTTGGACAAAAATGACACCATTCAGAATGGACTAAAGTAACCTTTACCATATTATTGCACACTCCTTTTATTGATCATTATTCTATTAGCTAGTAGAGTATATCAAATTAATGACTATAAAAAGCTAATTTACACTGTTAACCGGGTTTATATTAATTTGCACTGTTAACCAGGTTTATATATGTGAATATGCTTTTGAAAAAGTATATGACTAATAAACAATATTTATAATGAAGGAGGAATTGATATTTCAAGATATTCTATTGATGAATTTGTAAGAAGCACAGGTCAAAAAGACCTTGGACAAGGAAAATTCGAGCTTGAACGTGACAGGATGCTGGAAGTAAATCTGAACGGGAGAGTATGGATGAAAAGAGGGGCAATGGTTGCATACCGCGGGGATGTAAAATTCACAAGGGAAGGAGTGCTTGAACACGGCCTTGGAAAGTTCATGAAAAAAGCCGTGACAGGAGAAGGGGTTTCTCTTACAAAAGCGGAAGGTAACGGAAAGGTATACCTGGCAGATAGTGGAAAGAAGATATCCATACTGCAGTTAAACAACGAGTCAATATACGTAAATGGTAATGACCTGCTTGCTTTTGAAGAAAGCATCAACTGGGATATAAAAATGATGAAAAAGATAGGGGGTATGATGGCAGGCGGACTTTTCAACGTTAAACTGGAAGGTAGCGGAATGGTGGCAATTACCACCAAAGAGAATTATAACTGGTTGTTGAATTAATACTACATCATGACATAAATACAAATTTAATTAAACATACAATATAATTATGTATCAATTTTAAGTTGTATTCAATAAAAATCGATCAATATCAACATCAATAAGATGAAATAGAAAATTATCATTTATAGCATGTAACACAGTTCATATTGTTTTGCGCTTAAATCATCAATCAAATATCTAGGATTTCTACAAAACCAGCTTTTATAGTTTTGATATGGGTTCAAAAACTAATTTAGTTTGAGACAAATCCTTGAAGTACACAACTTTCTTATTGATTCACTCTGTAGCTATTTATTATTGAATTTACTCATCGTCTCTCGGTTTTAACAGTCAATACAGATTTATCCCCTCTAGTACACGATTTCTGCATGTGGCTGATGGAAGATATGTAGATGTTGAAGAGATTACAGGACATGTCCATTCCTTAATAACCATATTTTACAGTCTTGAATCTGTGCTGAAATGTGTTACTCGTTTCTCTCCTTCAAGAATAATCATTTGACTGAAAGGTTCAGGCAGAAAATACCCTTGAAGCTGCGTTTGGCAAGGTAAGAGAAATGAAAAAGCAATTACATCATTACATAAGCCGATTAGGCCCACTTAAAAACATTGGATAGTCCTCTTATAATGACGGTTTTTGGGCATTATTTACAGAAAAAAGTCACATACGTTTCGCCCATTTGGCGGGCAACTCAAAGGATGATCTTTAAGCTAAGATTTCATTAATTTTGATTAAATATTGTGTTAACAATTTGTATAAATCTATCTTTGAGCTTGACAATCAATAATAAATTCCCTGCTATATGTACAGTGAGAACGTAGGCGTTCAATCTGTGATTGCACGCTGGAGTTGGAACGGTAAGCACCCTTATGGGTGTGAGGGCGAAGGTAGCGACCCCTTTCTTAGCCCTGAAACTGTTTGCTATAAGTGACTTTCATATTTTCCATTATGTGAAACACCATCTATATTTATATTATTTCTACTGGATTTTTAGGACTAACTGATCAGTTTGAGACAAGTTTCATCCCGCAGCTATTTATTGTTGAATCTACTCATCGTCCCTCGATTTTATAGGTCAATGAAGATGTATCTTTTCCTGTTCACGGTTTACACATGAGACTTATAGAATACATGTATACTTTGAAGAGACTTCAAGAGTGATTCTTTACTAAACTTGATAACATCTTTGCATTAAACTAAGTTTTCATAATAATCTTTTTTTGGTTTGTGTTCTTTTCGAACTTATCCGGTGCTCGAATACAATTAATCTCGAGGATTTGTTCAGATGCTCACAGAGAGAAGATATTGTGGAATCGATGTTAGTCTACTATTTAAATGGAGTCGATTGAAATAGCCTCATTATTGGGCTTTGTAGAAATCCTCATTTGAATCACAAATATAACCTTGACATACCTGTCAAGGTTATGTACTAACAACTTGAATTTGACCTCTTTCACTTGATTCCAATATGTTTTTGCCCTCGTCCAGCACATCCTTTTGGAAAGTCTCACGTTGAAGGAAGGATGTTGATGGTCTATTTCATATTATTTGGGGGAGGAATAATTCGACCCCTTAATATCCTTATCGGCATTGGTATTCAAATATAGTTATACATTATGAGAATCTATGATTATATATGGATTGCCCAAAATGTAAGAGTTCTAATCATAAAAAGAACGGAATAATCAATGGACGTTAACGTTACAAATGTCATGGCTGCGGGTTTAACTATTCAGTAGAGATAAAATCAACTGCAAGTCCTATGTCTGTTAAAAGACAGGCTTTACAACTCTATCTCGAAGGATTAGGGTTTTGTTCAATTGGATGATTTTTAGGAGTTAGTCACGTTTCTGTGCAAAAGTGGATAAAAAAATTTTGTCAGGAATTAGAGGATTTCAAAAGTGAAAATAAGATTTCGATTGTTGAATTAGATGAGATGCACACTTATATTGGAAACAAAAAAAATATTGTTGGATCTGGATTGCTGTTGATAGAGATGGAAAAAAGTTCATCAACTGCTCTTTTGGTAGCAGGGGAACGGAAACTGGGCAAAAACTCTGGAAAAAGTTAAAGGTGAAGGAGATTGGAGAAGTGATGACTGATCACTGGAGGGCATATGCTGAGTTTGTTCCAAGCAGTATTCATACACAATCCAAAGCTGAAACATATACAGTTGAAGGATATAATAGCATATTTAGGCATTTCCTAGCAAGATTAAGAAGGAAGTCAAAGTGCTATACAAAAAGTCTTGAAATGCTGAAGTACTCTGTTCTTCTGTTGATGAAATACAGGAATAAAGAGTTAACTATGTTTAGATAACAATGCCCTATTTTTTATATCGCTCAAAATAAGGAGTCAGAAAACTAGCAAACGGATATGAAATACATAATGCAGTCCTCAAGAAAGTATCGATATTGTATGCTTTGCCATTAGTGATAAGAAGAAATTACAAGCAACCTCATAGGAATGATTGCACAAGTAAGCTAACACCCATTTTGGTGGATATTTATTCAAAGTACACATCCTTGATTTTTATAGTATATATTCAAAAAAGATGAAATCTGACATCCTACATAAATAATAATTGCAGTGCTATGTGTATAGTGGAAGCGAAGCGTCAATCTATGATTGCCGCCTAAGCGGAAACGGGGAGCACCCGATGGGGTGTGGGCGGTGGCAGCGACCCGATATTTGGTCACATTGATAAAAATAATTTATATATGGTCAAAAGATGCCAAAACCCATGCATACAAAAGCATTACAGTCTCTATAGAAATGCCTTATGGCTACTCTGAGCGACATGACCTACTGAGTTCCTCACCGCATAAAACGCAGCAAGAGAACGACTGGTGGCCTCTATGATGGAATCAACATCATAATTGTGTCCATCGAAACCAATTGCTGCAACTTTTTCCTCACTGAAAAGACATTGAAATTACAAATGAATATTATGGTGTTATGTTTTACTCTACCAACAATTCAACAATAGAAAATGTTACTGTGTCAGAAAATAATTCAGGTATTTACCTTCAATTCTCAAGCAGCAACAATCTGACAAGCAACAATGCCAATAACAATACTAATTACGGTATTTACCTTCGTCCTCAAGCAACAATACACTAGCAAGCAATAATGCCAGTGACAATAATTTAGGTATTATGCTTAGTTCTTCAAGCAACTATAATATTCTGACAAGCAATAATGCCAGTGACAACTCATATTACGGTATTTGCCTTCAGTCCTCAAGCAGCAACAATCTAACAGAAACCACTGCGATTGGCAATGTAATTTATAATTTCTATGCATTATCTTCCAGCAACTGTATAGTGGACAAACTTGTACTGACCAATATTTCAACACAGATATCTACTGTCACAGATTCATCCGAAACAGAAATATCTGGAGTTGAAACAAACGCTAATGATCTTTCTGGAAAAACAAATATTAATGGCTATGTAACCATTACACGTACAGATGGACAAAATTTGAATGTCACTTTCTTCTATAACGATTCCGACATGAGCAGTTCAGATGAATCGTCTGTGGTTCTGTATAGGTTGAATGGAAGTAACTGGGTTGAAGTAGCAGGTACTTCACTTAACACAGCAGGTAACAACATTTCTGCAAACCTCTCAGAATACGGCATGTTTGGACTCTTTTACGATGAAGATTCTTCAAGCAGCAGTTCTTCTGGCTCAAGTAGTTTTTCTAGTTCAACTGGAAGCTCCTTAATTATAAAAGATGTATCTCAAGAAACAGCAACCACCCTTTTAACAAATGGGGACGGAGAATTAATCAGGGATACTGTTGTCAAATCATCTGATACAAAGACCACTGTGACACTGTATAAAGGAACCGTGGGAACTGACACTTCAGGAAAACCTATTAGCAAGATAATTATAACCACTCCGCCATCCCTGCCAGCAGATACTCCTGATGAGGTCCATGAGTCTGGTCTTTACTACGACTTCGGCCCTTCAGGAACATCCTTCAGTAAGGAAGTTCTTATCACCATCGATTTCGATCCAGAAGAATATGAAGGCAGAAATCCAACAATCTACTCTTACACACCTGAGGACGGATGGATTGCTCTGGAGACAAACGTTGACTGGGAAAATGGCAGAGCAACAGCCTATATCAGTCATTTCTCATTGTATGCACTGTTTGGAACTGATGTGGAAGAGCTAGTGGAAGAAACATCACAGGTGATTGCAGAATCTTCTCCAACAGTTATAGTAGAAGAGACACCTCTCAAAGAGGAAGGCGGTTCCAGTTTAATCTATTGGATACTGGGCATAGCTATCATCCTGAGTTTGGGAATCGTAGTTGTAAAGAAGCAGAAAGGTGAAAGAGGGCTTTAAAGTCCTCTCTTTTTTTAGTATATCCATTTATTATTTTCCTTAAGCAAGACCACCAAATAAAGGAAATATGGATGAGGATAAGCCATAATAAAGGAAGATAACTAGTAGATTCACAATACGATTGTGATTATGCTGACAAGTAATATTTTGACGATGTTTTCTATCAGCAATCTGTACATTATTGCTGCCAGGATTCCTGGGGAAAATAGATGAAAGAATAAACGAATTTAAAGAAATGGTAGGGGAAATAGGTGAATGTATGAAAGTACTTAATGAATTTATTAATGCTCATGAACCTAGAGATGATCTTGAATCATATCATCATGAATGTACTAATAAATTAAGACACATTATTGGAAAGTATGATAATTACAAAGTGGATACATATCGTTTCTTGCATGTATTAGTGAATGATAATAAAATACTTCATCACGAAAAGAATCTTGAAGAAGCTGAACATGAAAAAACAAAATTTCTGCTCATGATTGAAAAAATTAAACGCGAGGATGGTGAAAAATAGTAAAAATAGTGGTTGGATTTTGTTCACCCAGAAAAAGAAACAACAAATCTATAGATTGCCTGTTCTTTACCTTTGGGATTTTGTTATTGCATACCCTTTTTGTAAAATTTACCCACATAAACGTTTGGACTTATGCTTTCATAAACGACACACTTATGTTCTCATAAATGTTCTCCTAAACGTCATGCACCTCACATATATGTCAGGATTTATGTTTTCATAAACGTCAGATATATTCTCACATATATACTCACGTAAACGCCATTTCCGAAAGAGGCTCATTGATAGGGATGTTACTTTTTATCGCTCTGCGTCTCAGATATTTCCTGATTAGTACATCATCATAAGCAGAATCAGCAAGTACTTCCAATGGTCTGGTTCTTGGTCTTCTGTCGGTTTTGACCTTGATATTTTTCATGACCTCAACAAAATGGTTTCTATCATGCTCCTTTCCCGAAGCTATCTGGATCGTCAAAGGAAAACCTTCACAACTTACACAAACATGTATCTTTACTCCATTCCTTTTTTTGTGACCGTTGTATTCGGAATCTTCGCCCCTTTTTTAGTTTCAATGAAACTGCTATCAACACAAATAATATCCATAGAGAATTTACCTTTCTGGTAAGCGGAATCCCTAAGGGATTCCATTATCTCATTCCATACTCCTTCTTCTGACCATCTTTTAAGCCTTCTCCATGCAGTGGCTGGAGAACCATAGCTAGCTGGCATATCTCCCCATCTGCAACCAGTTATCAGAACAAAAAGAATACCATTGATGACCTTACGGTCATCAGCTCTCTTTCTTCCAGTTATTGGTTGTGGTGGTAAATGCAGTCGAATAAACTTCCATTGCTCATTAGAGAGTTCTCTGAATTCCATTCATATCCCCATAATAAAATCATAAGAAGTAGTATTTATAATTTTGATATGGGTTCATTGTGATTCAGAGGATGTTGAGGGATGTGTGGGAGACTGGAAAATAGTAAAATGATTATTAATTGGACAAATTATGAACTAATTTTCATCTGAACTAAACAGAATGAACTCTAATCATTTATGAAAGAAATTCATTTTTTCTCCTTGCACGAAAGAGACATTTCTATAGATTTATCTCGCTTGATCTGTTAAAATTGTTTTCTTTCATTTTATTATGTCAAATTAGTGTAATTCAAAAGTTCAGATGATATAACTCAATTGAAGAGTTTAGGTGAAATATATCGGCAAATGTTCAGGCTCGTTATATTAAATGAAAAGATTAGAATGTTTATCTAATTAAACTTTTAAATACTAAACAAAATATAATATATTAAAAAGCATATAATTGTTAATGCTGGCAAAGATGATGAAAATCTAATAGATTCTACCATCCTAAAATAAAATCAGGTGCAATAAATGAGATATTCTGATGAAGAGTTAATTGAATTTATTATTGATTTTCATGAGAAATATAATAGAATCCCAACAACAAAAGATTTTAACAAAAATCCTCCCTATCCACATAGCACTACTTATCATAATAGATTCGGATCATGGCCCAATGCTATTAAAAAAGCAGGATTTGTACCAAAACGCAATACACCTTCTAAATACGAAACTTATGAAGATAGAATTAATGGGTACAAAAAAATAAATTTAAAATCGATTCATAAAAGAAAAAGAAGCATGGGTTTTAATCCCCTTAATGAATATTTTGAAAATAGCCATGCACACCATCTGCATATAAAAAATCACAATGACGTATTGTATATTCCACGAGAATTGCACATGGCAATTGGCCATGATCATCACTTGAATAAAAATATTTTTGAAATGAACTTACATTCACTTAATTGGTATTTACATAATTATAGTGATTCCGAAGAGTTTAAAGTTGTGATGAAAGCTTTCAATTTAGAAATCGATGATATCGACATTAATAACATAATAATGTCATTTAAACCTGGAACTAATGAAACACTTCGAAAGGAACTCATTGCACTAAATGATGAAACATCTAAATACACAGATGACCAATTAATACATGCTATACATTTATACTATAATACTCATGAAAAAATCCCAGAATTCAGCGAGTTTCAAAATCATAAAATCAATTCCTTGATTTATATTTATAGGTATAAATCATGGATTAATACTTTGCAATTAATGGGTTTTGATGTTACAGAACTATTGGATAAAAATAAAACATATGTTAAAGCAGAATTAGTTCAGTATTTAAAAACACTTGCGGAAGAGTTGGATCGAGTTCCAACAATAAAGGATATGGATAATAAACGTGGATATCCTACTGCAGCACCTTATCGTTCAATGTTTGGTTCATGGAACAATGCCCTTATAGAATGTAGTTTTGATGCAAATTATCAAACCTATACAAAATCTAAATTACTGTCATATATGAAATCATTCTATGAAAAGAATGGACGAGCTCCGATGATTAAAGATTTTGAAAATAATCCAGATAATCCAAGTCGTCGTGCATATACAGATGCATTTGGATCATGGAATAATGCATTACTAAAGTGCGGATTCAAAATAATTTATTCTAGCTTTACAGCCAAAGAATTAATAGATTATATCCACAAATATTACAAAAAAAATGGGACAATTCCCACGTATAATGATTTCCGCGATAATACCAATTATCCATCGCCGAATTCATATGAAAGAAAATTCGGATCGTGGAACAATGGTATAAAAGAAGCTGGTTATGAACCATATGTTCATACGCAAAAATATACAGATGATGAACTGATTGATTATATACGCGAGTTCTATTCCAATTATAATCGAATTCCATCATACAGTGATTTTTCCAAAAATCCAGAATATCCTTCAGCACGGACATATTCCGATAGGTTTGGCTCTTGGAAGAATACAATACTTAAATGTGGGTTTGAAGATTATCATCCAACAATTACAAAAGATGATTTAATTAGATATATTCAAACGTATTATGATGAATATGGACAAGTTCCAAAATATGATGATTTCCGTAATAATCCAGATTATCCATCACCGAATTCATATGAAAGACAATTTGGTTCATGGAGCAATGGTATAGTGGCAGCGGGATATGCTCCATATAAGCAGATGCATATCAATACTGATGATGAATTGATTGAATACATATATAAATTCAGTGTGAAAAATCAACGGTTACCTACATCGAGAGATTTTTCTAAGAATCCAGAATATCCATCAGCAAGAACATATTCTGAACGTTTTGGTTCCTGGAAAAAAGCATTGGAAATTTATCAGAAATCGAGGAACACCTAATTAACATACCATTTTGTGATTCCTTATCCGAAAGAGACAAATCTCTAGATTTGCCTCGCTTGTTCTGCTAAACCTTAGTTTTTTCTATTTTATTACGTTTTATTTACATGACACAAAAGTTCAGATGATATAACTCAATTGAAAAGTTCGAGTGAAATATGTCGATTGTATATTCAGGACACTGTAGACCCTGTCTATCTTGGAGGAAGTAAACTATAGAGAATTTCTTACTCTTAATACGAACTATTTGAAAAACTATGAGAACTTAGAAATAAAAAGTTTAAACTTTCCATGTGAGATTTTGACACATCTACTAGGTTCATCAAAAATAACTTTTCAAAAAAATCGGAATTAAGATCCCACACATTTTTAGCGGGAAATATGTGCTTGTATTAACTATATTACCCTGGCTTACACTATAAATATATTTGTACAATCTTTGAGAAGTTGTACTATCTTTTTTCGTGAACTGTGATTAATACCACCCATGTTTACACAGGTTAGATTCCGTATAGACTTTTCTCGCTTTCTTGAGAAGAAATCATCTGTTTTGTGACAAATAGTAGAGTATCGTACCAATCCATGCATCGAATGTATGGCATCTATTTCTGGTATCGCTTGTATGCGAAAACAATTGTATGATGCTTATTTTATTTTTATAGAAATTAATATATATAAATTAAATGCATATTATAATAAGTGGACTTGTTAAATGCATGCTGGTCAGAGACCATGTGTGTTGTTATTCTGGAAATAAGATGCTACAGTTGTAGTGCTATCCATTAAAATGATCAATGACAATTAGATTAATGCTCCACCCATTCAATAACATGACCGCTAAGAACTCTGCAGGGTGATGCCTCTTCAAGCTAGTTTTAGATTCAATTCCCCGAGCTTGCCGTGTTAATATAGTGATATTTGCCCGTTGTAACGCTTGGAGAGTAGTCGTGTGATCCATTATACCTAAATCGTTTGATTTGTGGTCTATGGACAAAATTTGCGCATATATCTCGGACATTTGTCAAGTGGTCTATGTGTAAAACTGAGTGCATGAATCTCTGACTTTGGTCATGTGGTTTATGTACTCAAAATCTTTCTAATTTTAAATATTCAAATGATTTAACTTAACTGAACATCTTGAAACAGAAACATATCTGAAAAGGGCAGAGGTATTTCATGTTGATTATTACAAATCTATAGATGATGTCAATTCTAATTCATATACGATAGGGGCCAAAACCTCGCCAATAAATAGTTATTGCTAAAATTCTCTACTTCCAAACTCAAATTTTCATAAATCGCAACGTAAATTCTCCATCGGCTGTAAGGTAATATTCAATATCCCTGTTACTACCGTCATGTGATCTCTTACCAACTAGTTTCCATTCAATCAAACTTTCAATTAATGAAGTAAAGCCACCATATGAAATCGATCTTTTGTTCTTACCAGAACCATTGATAGGAGTATACTCTTTATCCAACAAACCTTTCAAATCCTTTCTTGAAAGATATTTACCATCGAATTTGTCTAGAATTTTAAGAATCTTCACACGATTTGGGTTTTTCTTAAAATCTCCCATATGAACCTGTGGAATAGGTATTAATCTAGGATCACCTTTTCTACCAACATGATATGGTATAGCGTTTATCCACAATGCCATCATAAAAAGTCCAATTGAAAGACCCGTGGTTCCACTAGAAACATTGAAGTAATACTTAGCAATTTTATCTTTTTCATATATCGAAATAACAGCATCCCTTATGTAATCAAGAGTGTCATCAGTAATCTGGATAACCTCAATTCCATCTTCTACAAATGGACCTGCAATTTCATTCAGTTTTTCTATTGAGCTACGTATTGCCTTTCTTATAGCCTGTTTTATTTCATCCTCTGAATCTTTAAAAATATCTTCCTCAACAATTACGTACAATTTAGTAGCATACGATATATGTTTGCTTGCTATTGGAAATATTTTATGGATACTTTCTCCAGCAGTTAATATGTGGATGCGTTTTTCTTGTTCCATAATTAGCCCTCTAAAAAATATGTCTAATTAAAAATAGATTAATCTACTACTTAATAGTTTTTATCTAAATAATATTGATATTGAATATTCTTTATAGTACAGTTTGATGACAGGAAACAAAATTCAATCGGTAAACTGGCATATTACTGGCAAATGCAACTACAACTGCAAATTCTGTTACGTACAGAAGCTCAATGCTGAGATCAAGGATATTGAAACAGCATATCATATATTACATAAATTAAGGCACACCAAAACAGATCAACTGGATATCCAGAAGATAAATTTTGTAGGTGGTGAGCCATTTCTTCATCCTAATTTTGATGAAATCCTATCAATGGCACATGACATGGGATTTGTTACTTCTATTGTTACAAATGGATCATTCATAAACAGCAGTAACATAGCAAAGATTGCTGAACATGCTGACTGGATTGGTATTTCTGTAGACTCTATTGATAACCAGGTAGAGGCAGAACTCGGAAGAGGCTGGGGAAAACATGTAACTCACGCTCTGGAAGTTTCAGAACTTGTCCATGATTACGGCATGAAACTGAAAGTGAATACAACAGTAACAAGACTAACCTACGAAGAGGATATGCATCATCTGATAGAAACAATGGATCCCCATAGATGGAAGATCTTCCAGATGCTCCATATCGAAGGCCAGAATGATTCATGTGTCAATGATTTGTCTATAAGTGATCAACAGTTTGAATCTTTCAGAATACATCATCAAGATGTTCGCCTGCAGAGCAATAAAAAGCCTACTTTTGAATCGAACGATGATATGATTGGTTCTTATTTAATTCTTGATCCAGCAGGAAAGGTGTTGTCTAATAGTGATGGGAAATATACTCCATTTGAACTTGATGAATTCCTCTTAAATCCTGCAGTTGTAATTGATTCAAAGAAATATGTAGAAAGGGATGGTGTCTATGCCTGGTAAAGCTAAAGCCACCCTATCCCTTAGAAGATTTTGTTTTACAGGAGTTCGAGGTGTGGGTAAAAGTACTATAATAAATCGAATACGTTCGAGAATTCCAGACATTAAATTTGTATCTGGATCAAACTTACTTCACGAAATGATGGGTGAAGATTATAGAAATTTTGAGTATTTACCAGAGGAAGAGAAGTATGCTTTAAGAATTAAGCTCAATTGTCTGCTGCAGGCCAGACAGAAAGATGAAGCATATGATTTGGTTGTAGATTCACATCTTACAGTATTCAATTTAAAGACACATGTAATTGATACGATCTTTACTGAGAAAGATTTTGCTTTTTATACCGACATCATTTTGCTAGACTCCTATCCTGAGAAGATACACGACCATCGCATCAGAGATCTCTCTAAAAAACGAATTATTGACAAGGAAATCATCGCAAAAGAACTTGATTTTGAAAGGAGGATTGCTTCTGAGATATCAGAGAAGTATGGAATAAAACTTCATGTGATTCAGATGGGTGAGGATGCTGCACTGAATTTAGAAAAGATTTTGGCAATAAGTTAAAAACTCTATCTTTATTTTCTTGGATAATAATTAAATAATTAGACTGTATTTGTTATGTTGATTGTAGGGAATGGTGTAAATGCAATTTGAGAAAAATGTAGTTAAACAGTTTTTATGGGAATCTTATAACATCGATTCAAGAAAACATTTGTATAAAATAATTAATGAGGTTGATGATGAAACTCGTAAAGAAGTTGGAAAAAATAGGATTCTTCAGGACCTGTTTCTTCTTAGAAGAGGAAGAGATCCTGGATTCGCATTTCATGTATATGGATTAATAAAAAAAGATGAAAAAGCTTTCCAAAGTACAGCGTTCTATATTCAAAAATTGTTATTAGAAGGGTCATACTTTGATGAAAATCAAATATTTAGCCCATGCACATCGAACCCAAAACTGAACAAGGATAGAACAATAGTTGATGGCAGCCTAAAGCATTCTTTTCATCTACCCATTTATTTCGAAGAACGGGGAGATGGTCATGTAAATTTCAGGATGAAAGATTCTATTGACAGCATTAAATATTCTGAAAACGAAAGTAAAAAAGGAAGCCTTGAATACTTCAATCAACGATATGAATTTGCTCTTGAAAATAAAGATGAACTTACAGCAGATGCAGTTAGAGACCTTATTCAGGAATACAGTACAAGTTATTATTCATTTGACTATTTTACAAAGAAGCAAAAATTCTATTGGGATTCTGCTACTCAAATGAAAGAAAAATACGAATACAGCAAGTATTTATCGGAAAATATCATCAACCAGAATTTATACCACAGAGATCATGCTTATTCTGAACGTGAATTAGCTGTAACTATTTTGGGATTGGGTTTAGAAGAAGATTTTCTTAAGATTTTGAATAATTATGGGTTGGAAGTAATTACAGAAGATTCAAAAGTAAGATACTCTCCGATCTATATTAAATTTTTAATGGATGCATTTTCGATCAGTTCTACAATATGGTTTAATTCTCTATCGTTGAATGAAAAAGAAAATTTGTTGAATGGTGTATATTCACTTAATCAGGATACATTCATAGACTATATTTCAATTTTGAATGAAAAAGAAAAAAGCAATTTTATGATAGATTATCTTTCATTAAATATGTACCAAAACGGGTTCATGGACATTGTAGAATCAATCTGGATCTACAAGTACGAAAATGCAAAAGATAATTATGATAAAGCAAGTTGCTTGAATAAACTTGGAGATATCTACAGAGAGAAAATTGAATATGAAAAAGCATATACAAACTATGAGCAATCGCTTGAATATACCTCAAAACTGCCACTCATTGACAGGAAAAAGAGTAGAAAACATTATGGTCTGCGGTCAAGTCCACAATATCTACACATTCTCTCATTGTTAAGAATTGCAGAAATGGAGTATCTTCTTGGCTACAATGATGCTGAAAAACATATTCAAGAGGCAACTAATAGAATCAACAGAATTGATATTCAGTCAAAAATAAGCTTAATGTGGAATCTTGCTTGCACCTGCAGAAGAGCTAGCCAGTTCGAAAAGGAATATGATTGTCTGGATATCTTGGCTTCTTTGGGAGAAAACAAGAGAGAAGATCTTGTAGATAAAGCAGACTCCAGATTAGATCTGATGAATCAGTGCGTTTTGGAATCTGGAATGCTGGATCAAAATAAGTTATATGAAATTGAACAGGAAGAAAAATCCCAAAAACTGGTATCAATTGCAAATGTTCTGAGGAATTCATTCCAGTTTGAACGTGAAGCTATGTATTTGAGTACTGCATTGAAAATACATGAAAACACAGGGATAAAATATGATATTGCAGTATCTAAGTACAATAATGGCAATTTAGCGGAAGCAAAAGGTCTTTTTGAAGAATTGTCTTCGTGTTCGGAAACAGATGTAGCAGTAAAATCACAAATATACCTTTCTTTAACATACCACCATATCAGCACCGAGCTCAATGATCTGGAAAGAATTGCCGATGCTTTTCTTCCTTTTATTCTATCTTTAAGTGCCTTGAAAGATGATGCTGAAATAAAAAAGGAGTTTAAACAAGAAGATATCGATATTGTCGCAGGATTACTTAAAAGAGCAGCTATGGAAGATCTCCAACCTGTTATTGAGTTATGTACAACTAATGTGATGTTATTGAAAAAGCATGAAATACTAACACAGCTATTTGAATTTATTTTGGCATTAAGTGCAGATAACTGCCCTCAAGATGTTCATTTAGCTCTTACTTATAGTGTAATTGTGGGTTTGTTCAACAAAGGGCTAACAGATGAAGCAGTAAATTTATCAATAAAATCTATTGAACACTTTAATGCTGATGAAATGAAAATTGGTGCATTGGACACGACTGCAAATTTATATTTCCTTTTGGGACAACACAAAAAATCAATAGACTATCTTAACAAAGCTTTCGAAATTAATTCTAATCATGTAAATCTATGGAAAAATCAAGCTTTAAATTATGAGAAGTTGCTCGATTTCAAAAAGGCTGAAGAGTGTATTGATAAGGCATTGGAAATAAATCCAAATTATCCAGGCCTTGAAGGATTAAAAGAAAAATATAATCGTCTAAAGAAGGACACAATCAATTTCATTAAGCTAAACGATGATGACGTGACTAAGTTCTTCATGAGTGCTGAACGTCTAACTCTTGATCTTTCCAAGTCTATCAATGAAGATGAGTTTGATTTTACACTGGCTCTTGTTAGCTATGGAAAAGGATTGGAGAGTATGCTTCATAATAATATATCACAACCATTGAGGAAGAAGATTCACAAAAAGCACGGGGTTTTGGACAAAAATCAAATTAAGAGTTTGCCTTATAGTCTTCAGCAGATTCTTGGTAAAAAAGAGAAAACGATATCTTTAGGATCCTGGCAGTACGTCATGAAGGATTGTAGAAAATACATCAATAATCCAATTGTAGTGGAATGCAGGAATTATTTTGCAGGTAAACTCAACAAAAACAAGGATATTATCTTTGCATCATCTAAAGTCGTTTCTGACTATAGAAATGGATCTGCGCATCACACATCAAAAACAATAGATGAGATTATGGGTGATAGAAAGGTCATTGTTGACAAAATAAACAATGTCATTGATGTGTTTTACTGAACAATTGTTCAAAAGAGAATAATAAAAATTACATTAGAATTTTTAGAGAAACTATAATAGGTGAATTCCAATGTCACTAAGAATTAAAGCTCCCGTTCATAGCAATACCCAATACAAAATTTACCTTGATATGGATAATGTAATCACCGATTTTGATAATGCCTGCAACAGTATTTCTTCTGGACTTATCAAATTGCACAGTTCAGACAGAGATGAGTTCTGGAAGATAATCAGATTCCAAGGAATCACTTTTTGGTCAGAGATGTCCTGGAAAGAAGATGGTAGAGAGCTTGTTGATTATCTGCTGAATTACAATACAACAATACTTTCAGCACATCCAAATCCAAAAAGAGGAAGCGTAGCAGAATTCAGTAAAAAAGGAAAATATGACTGGCTGGCCAGAGAGATTGGCAAGGACTTTGCGGATAAAGCCATTATATGCAGACGTTTGGATAAAAAGATGTATTCTTTCCCCGATTGTATCCTTGTGGATGATAATGCAGAAAATATTGAAAACTGGGAAGAAGGAGGAGGAATTGGTATCCTGCATTATGCTACTGAAAATACTATTGATAAATTAGAGCAAATATTTGAGGAAATGAATTTGCTTCATTAAAGATAGAACCGATAAAAGGTTTGTGACAGCAAAATTCTTTTAATTCATAGATTTTTATTTGATTTTAATTACCATTTGTTTAAAAAAATCAACTAGTTTAAGTAAATTTATCATTTACATCATAGAAAATATTATAATTGCAGTTTTGTATTTTAAAAGGAATGTGTACATATGGAAACTGAGCCACAAGACCAACTATTACAAATCCCTCTATCTGATCAAAAACTCTACAAAATGTCATATGGAGCCTTTAAGCTGAAAAAAAATGTTGACATATTAGAGACTTTAAAACGAAATAAGTGGATAGCACTTCATGAAGGTATCGAAAAAGGACAGGCCGAGAAATTTAAAAATACATTGAATGAAGGCGATTATGTATACATTAATGTTGGCGGGGATGACGTTTATTCAATAGCTAAGATCAAACCTGGTTCATGGCAATATGTTCCAGAAGACATTACTGGTGAATCTGGCTGGATTTATAGAGAAGTGGAATACATTAAATCTGCAATCAAAAAATATCCATACGGGATCAAACAAAAAAGGAAGGATATCTATCCAAGTGGTAACAGCACTTTGACAGAGATTACTCCTAGAGACCTGAATGAAGCTAATGAGATATTATTCAAACCTTATTTTGGTGTAGAGTTCATGTCCGATAAAGTACCGCCTGTAAAAAAGGAAACTGAACTTCCAAAGTATCCATGTAACATTATACTGTATGGTCCTCCTGGTACAGGAAAGACCTTCAATACTATTGATAGAGCAGTTGAGATTATCACTGGTTATAGTGCAAGTCATGATGAGAATAAAGAGGTTTTTGATTCTTTAAGAGAAGAAGGGCAGATAGAATTCGTTACGTTCCACCAGAATTATGGTTATGAGGATTTCATGGTAGGTATTCGTCCAGACCTCGATGACTCTGATCTTAAGTTCAAAAGGACAGAAGGAATATTCTACAAATTATGTAAAAGGGCAGAGCAGAATTACTTGCAATCCCAAAACATGGTTGATGCATTAAGGCCCTTCGATGAAGTTTTCTTCGAGTTTATGGAACCTCTAATAACTGAGAATAAAGAAATTGAAGTGAAAATGCTTTCTGGTAAAGTTTCCTTTTGGATTACAGACATCGATATGGATAATGGCAACATAAGCTTTAGAAATAGTGTCTCAACATCCCGCAAGCTAACTAAATATCAACACACTTCGAGGACTTTATGAAGGAACCAGAGAACTTAACGGTGGTTTCAGGGCTTATTTTGATCCATTGGTTAATGAATTACTGGAAAGAGGAAAAGAAGTTGCAACACAGGTTCCACTAAAAAGATACGTCCTTATAATAGACGAGATCAACCGAGCTAATATATCAAAGGTCTTTGGTGAATTGATCACACTTCTGGAAGAAGATAAGCGCATTGGTGCTAAGAATGAGCTTAAGGTCAATATTCCAAATGAAGATCGAGTTTTTGGGGTACCTCCGAATGTTTATCTTATAGGAACCATGAACACCGCTGACAAGTCGATTGCATTGATTGATATTGCACTTAGAAGGCGTTTTAAGTTCATTGGATATTTCCCCGATTATACCTTGTTATTAGATGAGCAACGCAGTATTCTCAGGCACATAAACAAAGAGATACACGACCGCAAGAAGTCGGCGGATTATCTTATTGGCCATGGCTATTTTATGAACAGCATTGATATAGCTAAGGTCCTTCGCAATAAAGTGATTCCACTTCTTATGGAATACTTCTCAGGAAAGACCGATATCGTTGAGGATATCTTCAAAGGAAGCGGCTGGTCAGTGAAATATGATACTGAACAATACAACTGGCAAATACAGCAGTAGTCCCATGAAAGAGATATTTGAATACGGTGAGCAGGTCAAAGTTCCTGACCGAGTTTCTCTTGAATCATATTTGTATTCCTTATGGCGGGAATACAAAGAGGTATGGCCACTTAAAAAAGAAAAGGAAACTATCGAAAAGAGGAAGAAGTATCAGCCATTTCTGAGCTTTGATGGGGAACTGGCCAGAGCAAGGAACTACATAGGCTTCATTCATTTTGAGGACTTCAAAGTAGAGATATTTCCGAAGGTCTTCAAAAATACAACTAATATTAGCAGAGAGCTTATGCATTGCCATTTGTTCTATTGGTTCAGTTACTGTAATAGAGTAAAGTTCCCGTTCAATCAGGCTTTTCTTGATCGATGTGAAATATATGAACTGCCGGAACTTATCATATACTTATTTGCAAATCAAATACATGAGGTTGTAAGCAGTCAGCCTTACTCTGCTTATGAAGAAGTGTCTGAGGCTTTACAGACACCACGTGGCCGGATAAATTTCACCCGTTATGTGAACCGAATATCATATTGTAATTATCATCAGATAGATTGTGATTATGAACCGTTTGTGTTTGACAATTCGCTGAATCGTATAATCAAATATTGCACTAGATTATTACTTTCAAAGGCCAGAATCCCTGAAACCCAGAGATTATTGAATGAGATAATTTTTGTGCTGGATGAAGTGGATGATCAGGTATGTTCCTCGCAACAACTCTCAACCCTCCAAATATCCCCCTTATACGGCGATTATGAAGAGATAGTCCATATATGCAGTATGATACTGGAAAACCAGGTATATTCCCATGAGAGCTACGATATGAGGAATTGGAATCTGTTATTCCCTATGGAACTTATCTTTGAAGAGTTCATAACAGGCTTTATACGAAAACATTTCAGTGACAGGTTCAAGGTGGAAGCTCAAAAATCAGACCTTTATCTGCATGATGACCCTAAAACATTCAATCTCCAGCATGATATCCTGCTCATGAACAAAGAGACTGGCGAGCAGATAATCATCGATACGAAATACAAACCTCGCTGGGATCTGGATAATAGTGATTCAAAGAAAGGCATATCTCAATCTGATATGTATCAGATGGTCAGTTATGCTTACAGAAGAGGAACAGAGAAGGTTTTGTTGATATATCCAAATACGTCTGAGGAACTGGCAGAAGATTTTGTTTTTGTCGTTAAGCAGGGTGGTACGGATAAGAGTATTAGGGTAAAAGCGGTTGATGTGCCATTCTGGTCTATGGATGGACATGAGTGTGTTGACGAAAGGCTTAAGGTCAAGTTGAAAGAGACTTTGTATGGTGAGTTCTAATCCCCATGTTAGTCTCGTTTAAGCTGCACAAGTGTTTCACAAAGACTGCATATATGTTCCATTTGATCACATATATTTATACTAAAGCTTACACTGAATCAAAAAACTTCACAGCAAAGTTACAGAAATCGATAATAACATCTCTATCTAATTCGAATTCCTTTCTGTTACCTAAATAATTATGGCATGTTGGAGTAATTGCTTTACCATTCTTAAGCTCTTCATATGAAATGCATTTAATGTGCTTCTTTGACACGACAACGAAATAACAATTTTCATATGGATAATCTGCAAGCTTGTCTTTTTTAAAGTTAAATTCTTCACTTTTTCGAAATTTCACTTCAATAAAAAAGACTTCGTTATTTTTTTGGATTACGAAATCAGGCATACGTTTTATGTTTTTTGCCACATCACTTCTTACACCTTTTAATAGGTTCATTATTCCTGGAACTGTATTTTCCATTCCGTACCTGAAAACTGAATAATTCAGGGACAAAAAGAGTTCTTCAATTAGAGTTTCAGCAATTCTGCCTTTGATCATACTCTCTTTGTAATAATACTCTCTTTTTGATAAGCCGTTTTGAGTATTATTTTCAATAATTTTCTTGTTGTTTAATCCATCATCTGATTCTTTGATTTTATTATTGGAACTTGCAAACTCTTTTTGGTGCTTTCGGCATAAAGCACTGTTGTATTTGTTCATTGAATAATCATATTCTTTAGAGGTAATTGCTTCTTTGCACTTTGAACAGAAATAACTCATAAAAATCACCTAATCTCCTTTGTATTCAAAGTCTATATATATTTAGGTAGATGGTTATATTACATATATTTCTCTTGATAATTACTAAAAAAGCAAACATTTAAAGCTTTCAACTTTTCAAGTATGTTCAGAAAACTTTTGAAATAGACTTAAAATAAATCCCATAAATGAATATAGAGGTATAGATTGTCCCTACCTACATTTAATATACAAGTGCTACTAAAATAAAATAAAATAAAATAAAATAAAATAAAATAAAATAAAATAACTTACTATGTGTTAACTGTAGCAAATCAAATTCAATTTCATTCTCTTTGTTGGTAACTAAAATGTCATATGAAAAAATAGAACATCTTAAGTTGTCTGTATCAGAAATCAACAAGCAGAATCGCTTAATATTCGTGGGTGTTATACTAACTCCTTTAATTATTGGGATATTTATAGTTAAAAGTGCTAGGCAAAAAAAGAATAAATTACAAAAGTCAATAGAAAGTACTATTCACGAAGTTAAAAAAGAGAACGAAACTCGAATCAAGGAATTAGTTAATATCTATGATTCTATAAGTGCTACATTTTTTATTTACCACAAAAGAAGTGAATCAATCAGAAAATGCGATCAGTGTCTTAATGATCTTCAATTCCTTAACAAAAACAGAACATTGTTTATGGATTCCTTTTATAAAGCAATTACCGAATCAATTGGCACTATCAGCACACTAAAAAATGACTTTCAAATTTACGACAATGCTGCTTTTGTCCAAAAAAGAATGTCAGAATATGATTATCTGTTCAGGAAATCTCCTTTTCCATTAGATCAATCTCAAAAGGTTGCCGTTGTAACGGATGATACTCATAACTTAGTTGTTGCTGGAGCAGGTTCAGGTAAGACAGAGGTTCTGATTACAAGAATTGCATATCTAATTGAACGCAAACCGGATACAATAGATCCTAAAAGAATTCTCGTTCTTGCTTTTCAAAACAAAGCTGCTAAAGAAGTACATGAGAGACTTCATTCAAGATTCGGTTTTGATGTCAAGATCAAAACATTTCACTCATTGGGTCGAGAGATTCTAATGAAAGTACATCGAGATTCTGGAATGGATACACCTCTAATTGCTGATGAAAATGAACAACGACAGCTCGTTCTTTCACTTTACAATGAAAAATTGATGGATAATAGGTTTCAAAATGAGATCGTTAACTACATGAAAGCATATGGAGACAGCGAAATACGCAAGTTGAAATCTGATTTTGATGAAAAAAAGAAATATTACGAATATATGCGTAATTTGACTTATAAAGCCTTAGATGGTACCATAGTGAAAAGTGAAGCTGAAAGAGAGATTCTTAACTTTTTTGTCACTCATGATCTAAATGGTAGAAGAATGAAAGTTCTATACGAAAGTCCGGCTGAATGGATGACGTATAAAAAAGAAAACGGAGATATTCAAGTTCCAAAACCTGATTTTTTCTTTCCAGATTATGATATTTATCTTGAACACTGGGCTATAGACGAATATGGAAAGGTTCCTGAATGGTTTGAAGGGACCAATCCTTCAAAAGTCTATAAAGAAGGCATGAAACAAAAAAAGAAGACGTTTGCAGAACAAGAAAAATATTTGCTTGTAGAAACTACACATAAAGATTTTAAACAAAATGGCTTTATTGAAATTTTGAAAGATAGATTGCTAAATGCATTAAATGACAACAATCCTGGAAAAGATTTTGAGTTCACTAATATTTCATATGACAAACTTGTGAAACGGGTATGGGAAGATTGTGTAGTTTCTGTAAAAAATATTCCTCATCATATTGGTAACTTTATAACCATAGCTAAAACTTACAATTTAGCTCCTGGAGAAATAGAAAAAAGAATTAAGAATGAACCCTGGTCCCTGAAACAAATAAAATTTACGAATATAGCTCTTAATATTTACTCAAGCTATGAGAACAGACTGCGGTTTGAGAATAAAATAGATTTTTCAGATATGATTAATCTTGCAGTCAAAAATCTCAAGCAAAATGAAGGTCTCTACAAAAACTGTTTTGACCATATTCTTGTTGATGAATATCAAGATATCAGTCAACAAAGGTATGAACTCATCAAATCTTTAATGGATAAAAATGACGGTTGTAAATTATTTTGCGTCGGAGATGATTGGCAGAGTATAATGGCTTTTTCGGGTTCAAATCTTGATTTTTTCGTTCATTTTGAAAAGTCCTTTGATCATCCTTCAGTAACATATCTTACTGTGAACTATAGAAGCTTCAAGTCAATTGTGGATACTGGAGCAGAAATTATAAAACATAATGGAGATTCACAGCTTAAAAAGGATGCATTTGCTCAAAATAATGCTACGGCACCTATAAAAGTTTATATTTCGGTCCACAACTCCAAATCGGTGAATGATTACTATACACAGGTTGCTCAACATTGTGTCAGTATCATAGGTGGTTACCTGCAAAAAGGATATGATCCACAGGAAATCATAATCCTTTCAAGGATAGCCAATAGTCCTATAATGAAAAAGAAGTTACAAGAATATTCTGCAATCTGTGATGTACCTATTTCTTTTGAGGCAAAATCAAGGAACAAAATTCGTTTTATGTCTGTTCATGCAAGTAAAGGCTTGCAAGCAAGAGTTGTATTTTTGCTCAACGTCGTAGAAGGACTATACGGTTTTCCCTGTAAAAAGGAAAATCCAGATATTTTTGAGCCTGCTATAAAAGGAAGGAAAAAAGATAAGGAAGAAGAGGAAAGAAGACTTTTCTATGTTGCAGTAACCAGAGCAAAGGAAGATCTGATCATTTACAGCCAAATAGGTTCTGAAAGTAAGTTTCTTGAAGAGATAAAGAATCATGTTATTGTGAAAAATTTACGAAATTGAAACCATGTGTCACTAATCAAAATAGTTCAATTTGAAGAACATGATTGAATAAAGAATATAGCTATTTATATATAGTAATAATTAATATTTTTTATGTATTGTATTATACTGAGATGTTGGATCTATGGATTATAAGGCCGCTTTAATGGATGAAATTCCATCTAGTAAATTTAAACTCAGGTTTGATTTGCCTTATGTTCCAATATCCCATTTTGCTAAACAATTTTATTGTGAACAACAATTGGATTATGAATATACTCATGGTAAAACTCTCACGGAAAAAGAGATTGAAGGTACAATTATCCATGAAGAGGTATTCTCCAGTGAAGAAGTAAACCTAGAACAATTAATCGAGTATATTGACAATACTGCTTTTTGTATGTGCACTTTCCCCGTATACTTTGAAATAAATGAGGTCTTGTTTGGTGGTTCACCAGACAAATTGGTTTTTTTGAAGGGCAAACCAGTCTTTCTAATTGAATTAAAAACAATATCTGGTAATCCCTACAATCTTTATAAGAATCAAATAATTCAGACAGAGGCTTATGCTTTTGCACTTGAACAAATGGGATTTAACTGCGAGGAATTATCTATCTTCCTGATTTCTATTGATTCGTTCTCATCTACATTATATGGAAAAGAATGTATAGATATCATAACCAATGAGTTCGAGCAACTTATCTGTACAAATCAGTTTGTGGATAAAGATTCTATTGATAAGATACGAAGTCGGCTTCCATGTGAAGCGGTGATACATAAAATAAATTTAAATTACCCCCGTTTTCTCGAAGATATAAATAACTCAACTATGTATTGGAAAATGGAAAGAAACGCAATAAAAATGGGATCTCTACACAAATGTAATCAGTGTCCCTACTCCAGAGAATGTCCACGCTATGATAAAAAATGGTCAATTGAAGAAGATAAAAAATTGGCTGAAGAGTATTCTAAAGGAACATCGATAGAAGATATTGCGAATATGCTTGGAAAAACAATACTATCCATAAATAATCAATTAACACGACAAAAATATCCTAAACATGGACGTAAATGGTCTGAACGAGATATCAAAAAATTAACTAAATTGTTTTTAGAAGAACATTAACCTTATTGTAGATTTTTGTAAATCTGCAGGTAAGGAATAAAAATGAATTTGTCTGAACTTAAACAAGACATAATAGTTGAAAAATTATTCGCTTCGGTAAATCCTTCACCAAGTACATGGCAAGGATATTTGACCGCTCTAATGCACTACTGCAATTATATGGGAATGAATCCAAGTCAGATGATAGAACAAGCGAACACTGACATTAAAAGTGGAAAGTTGATGACAGATCGTGCAATATTTGTACAGATTCCTGGTTTTAGGAAATATCTGCAAAAACAAGTACGTTCATGCACAGGCAAGCCATTGACACAAAGTTCTGTTTCTCTATATGTTGGTAAAATCTTGACTTTTTATAGTTACTTCTACATTGAAACACCAAAACAACCACGCAATTCAAACAGGACAAACAAGGCACAGAAAGAAAACCTGAAACGTCCAGATAAGGAACTTATCCAAAAAGCGTTGAGTATAGCAAGTATTCGCGACAAAGCAGTAATGCTAACTGGTATAAGTTCTGGAATGGCAGCAAATGAAATTGCAAGTTTGACTGTGGAACAATTCAATGAAGGCTATGATTCAGAAACAGGAATAACGACTTTTGATATGAGAAGGCAGAAAGTTGGAACTGACTTCATAACTTTCATTTCGCCAGAGGCGAGCAATGCTATTCTAAGTTATTTGGAATGGAGAAACAGACCACCTGCAGGAAGTGAAGAATGCAACCAGATGGAATACGAGAAGCGAAAAGTGACAAATGATAGCTACTTGTTTCTCAGGACTAAGGTCAATAAAGAATATCTTCTTACACGAGATGAAAATCAACGTAGATTAACTAAGGCTAATATTATCCAGGCTTACAAGAGGCTAAATGAAGATTTGGGAACTACAACAGAAGCTGGCATGTTCAATCTATTAAGGTCTCACAATATGAGAAAATTCTTCAATACACAGTTGAAGAATGAGGGAATGGATGGAGATTTGATAGAATACATGATGGGACACAAGCTTTCAGGTTCAAAGTCTCATTACTATGAAGGAGATCCGGAAAAGCTAAAAAAGATATATGCCAGGTATGTTCCCTTTTTGACTATTTCTAAAGAAGTTGATGTAGCAAGCAGCCCTGAGTTCCAGGAACTGAGGGAAAAATACGAAACCGAAAAGGCAGCAAAGGAGCATTTCAAAACAGAAAAATACGAATTAGAATCCATGAAGGGTGAACTGGAGAAATTCCAAAAAGCAATTGAATCAATGAGTCAATAAAATAAAAGAATACGAGCCCTTTGTGGGATTACAACAATCATCTTTTGAACTAGAAAAAGTAGACTTCGGCAACAATATGCAGACTATTAAAGCTCTTGCATATGTTGTCTTACAATCTCAAAGTTGTGCAAATTTTCAATAACCTCATAATAAGGAAATGAATGTTTTGTGAATGGTGGATTGTATCCTGACCTATAAAATAAAAAGAGGTATATGAATACAATTTCGAATTGCAGTGAACCGTCATGTTCACAAAGATTATAAACGATTATAAACAAACAACTGCCAAATTTAAAAATATTATGGAGATTTAATCTTTATGATTTCTTTAGAACAGATATATCATTCAATCATCAATACCCAACCAATTTATTATGTGCTTGGCCTATCCATAGTATTATTAGTAGTTGCATTAAGTAGTTTTGGATATACTATAAAAAGAAATCGTAGATTGGACAAAGAAAATCCAAATCAGAAAGTGCTTAATTTTGCATCATCAATCAAAATAAGCAAAATAATGATTGAACATGAATCCAGCAATGAGAGTGATGCAGAGTTACAATATTTCATAGATGAGATTACAAATAGTTATGGCAGTAAAAAAATTAGTCTTTACAAAAAACTCATAAAAGTACATGATGAAAAATGGAGGTCTGCTTTAAAAAACAAAAAAGTAACTAATAATCCGGGCATAGTTACAACTTATTATTGCGAGCATTACAGTGAGTTAATTAATAAATTAATTGAAATGCAGGCAGATCATGATACTATATATCCAGTATTAAAATCGTTTGCAGATAATAGTAATTATTTATTAGAGCCACTTAAAGGCGACATGATAACTTATAAGCAAGAAAAACTCTGCATTTTAAATCAATATATTCTATATATTAATAGTTCGATGGAAAATGGGAATCATGATATTTTTCGGTCATGCATAGAAATGTTTTTTGAAGATATGGCAGTTTCACTTGAATTATATGACGATGCGGAGATTTACATGTATTATATATACAAACTAGATCAATCCATAGAATCTGCCTGCAAATTGAATTTTGAGGTCGCGTTTATATCTTCACGCTTATTTAGTGCGGGAAAAAAGCTGTTCTGTGCAGGATACATTAAAAGTTTTGATTCTATCATAACTGTCTTTGAAAATATAATAGATGAAACCTTGAATAATTTCAAAGGATTATTCTTAGAGGAGAAAAATGATGAGGAAGAGCAAAGACTTAAAATAATTCTTATCTGGACTCAAAGGTACTTATTATATTTTATTAGTAATACACAATATGATTTACCTGAAAAGTGTTCTAAAAAAATAGAAGAGATACTTTGCAAAAATAAAGGCAAACAACATTACAATCTGGCTCTGGCTCATTCTGTTCCTAAAACAGCTGAATTGCTTCGTGAAGATAAGGATTCATGCGAACGTTTGTTGAATAAATCTAATATGCTATTTGGCACACACTATTAAATATATAATACTTTGTTTCAAAACTAAATCGTTCATCCATATTGCAAATGAATGTGTTTCTTATTCACAAACAGTGCCCATCAGCCCACCATCTCGTAACAACTGCAAGATTGAGAACAGAGATCCCGGCGATAAATAATCAATAACTAACTCCCAAATAAAGGAAGGATTTCCAACAACCTTCTTTAAAATCCTTTTTTCATTATATACTAATTCTGTTTTTATTGCATCTAGTGCAGGTGTGGAAATATTTTTCCAATTAGTTTGACTAATTGGAAATATCTTAAGGGTATTTAGCGTTTAATTTATGGTGATCTCGGATTTATCTTTGGTACTGTTATATTAAGATTATAAAATATAGCTGATAGTGTTTTTCTATTTTTTTGTTTTGTTTTCTCAGAAAATATTCTCTCTGAAAATACCTGATAATGATTTATTTCGATTTTCTGAATCTTCGCAGAGAACATTCTCATTGAAAATACATATTAATGCTTATTTCCAATTTTCAATGTATTTATTCACATAATAAATCAAAAGAAGCTCTTAAATGCCTTTGAATTGTAACATATATAAACAATTAAAGCTTTTGAAGATATATTCACTAAAATATAATACAAATTCAACTTTAAATATTATCATTTAGTGTAGAGATAGATTGATAAAAGAAACAATAAAACAATATTAAGAAACGGTCACATCAGGTATTGATACTACCTGACGCAACACGAAAAATAGAAATACCCACCTGAAAGTATGTATTTCTCTTACATGTCACAAGCATAACATGCTAATGAGTAATTGTGCATATGCTATATATTAATATAACGATAATAAGTTATCATTAATTCTGTTTTTGGTGTTTTGTGACCTTTCTAAGGACGGATAAATGGATACAAAATTAAATCAAATAATCTTCTTCAAAACCTTAGCATTGGTAGTGATAGGATGAGTGTGACCAAAATTGAACATGATCCTATAGTCAAAAATCTCTTTGCTTTGGCTAATTTGTCAGATAGTACCAAGGGAGGATATATGACTGCTCTAAGGCATTATGTGGAATACACAGATTTAGTTCCCAGCCAGTTGATTGAAAAAGCCAATGATGACATTAAATGTGGTAAGTTAATGATAGAGCGTGAAATCTTTGTACAAATCCCTGGCTTTAGAGAGTATTTAAAAACGTGCAAGAATAAACATACAGGTAAACCATTAACACCGAGTGCTATATCTCTCTATGTTGGCAAAATTAGGACCTTTTACGGTTACTTCTATATAGAGACACCAAAGCAACCATGTAATTCAAATAGGACAAACAAAGCACAAAAGAAAAATCTGAAACGACCTGACAAGGAACTTATTCAAAAAGCTTTGAGCATTGCAAGTCCTCGTGACAAAGCAATAATGCTAACTGGACTTAGTTCAGGAATGGCAGCCAATGAAATTGCAAGTCTGACTGTCGAACAATTTCAAGAAGGATACGATCCCAAGGCTGGAATAACAACTCTCGATATGAGACGACAGAAAGTTGGAACTGATTTTGTAACTTTCCTATCTCCTGAAACCAGTAGGGCAGTTTTAGATTATCTTGAGTGGAGAGAAAGGCCACCATCAGGAAATGAAAAATGTGATATTTTGGAACATGAAAAACGCATTATCACGCCAGATAGCTATCTTTTTCTTAAGGACAAGATAAACAAAAAGTATCTTCTTACACGAGATGAAAAACTGCGCAGATTAACAAAGGCTAATATTATCCAAGCTTATGGTAGAATAAACAAAGATTTGGGCATTTCAACAGAGAAGGGTGTGTTCAATATTTTGAGATCTCACAATATGAGGAAATTCTTCAATATACAATTAAAGAATGAAGGCATGGACGGAGATTTGATAGAATACATGATGGGACACAAGCTTGAGGGTTCTAAATCTCATTATTTTGAAGGTAATCCTGTAAAACTAAAGGGAATATATTCCAAATATGTCCATGCTGTTACCATCTCTAAAGATATTGATGTAAAGAGCAGTCAAGAGTTCCAAGATCTGGTGGATAAATATGAAACAGAGAAAGCCGCAAAAGAATACTACAAGTCTGAAAGATGTGATTTAGAAAACATGAGAAATGAACTTGTAAAGTTCCAGCAAGCAATAGACTCAATGAATGAAGTAACTTGTATTAGTTAATTGAAAGCAGTTGAATCTCTGAGAATTAACTGTTATTCTTTTTTTGGTTTATATATTTTTTATCACAATCAAACTAGAAGAACTGCAATCAAGTAAGCTCATGATTTATTAATAATTCCAGTTCTCATGACTAACAGGCAATTGATTCAACTTATCCCTATAGAACTGCCATTTAGGCATGAATTTATCCAGTAAAGAGATAAAGTGTGCATTATGCTTATGCTCCAGCAGATGAGCCATTTCATGCACCACTATGTATTCGAGGCATTCATGAGGTTTCTTGGCAAGCTCAGTATTAAGCATAATGTTTCCAGCTCTATGGTTGCAGCTTCCCCATTTAGTTTTCATGCGTCTCACAAATAACCGTTCTACCTTTACACCCATTAATGGTTCCCATTTTTCAATTAGGGGATAAGTAGCTTTTTTGAGCTGTTCACGATACCAGGCATCAAGGACTTCCTGTTTCTTTTTGTCATCTGCTCCCGGACGAACGCTTAGAATCATAGTCTTGTGTTTCAGTTCAACTGAAGGTGCTTTATCGGCTTCTTTTATTTTCAGCAGGTAACGCCTGCCCCATACATAATGACTCTCTCTATCGAGGTATTCTCTTGGGGTTTCACGTTCTTGTTCCTGTAATTTCTTTTGCTGCTGCTTTATCCAGGTGAGTTTAGAAATAGCAAAAATACGGATCTTATCAATATCCATCCTTAATGGAGCAGATATCTTAACCATACCAGATGGAGGGTAAACGCTCAGGTGAATATTCTTGATGTCCTTGAAAACCACATCTGCTTTGATCTCACCTAGCTCTATTTGTATACCCATCAATATTCCTTCTGCGCCTTAATGATGAGGAAAAGGCGTTCCACCTCTTTTTCATCTTTCAGGATATCATACAAGGCTTGCTTTATGGTTCTTTCGCGCGGTTCAATGCCTCTCCAGTCATCTGAACGTACCTTTTTTACTGCTTCATCGATCTTCAATGCCACAGCAAGAACAGGGTCATTAGAAGATGTGTATTCTGAGTAAGCTTCTGCCAGTGTACCTGAGTTGATTTCGGATGGTTTCAGATTGTTGTATATGGCCCGAAGTGCAGGACTTGTCTTGAGTTCCTGTGGTGTGTTATCCTCATGTCCGGCTTCGATCTTTGTTACCAGATCAGCAATTTGCTTCAGATACTCTTCGTATTCGATGGCTTTGGCTTTCCTGGCTGCTATGATCTCATCCAGAAGAGCTGACATCTTCTCATAGTAAGCAGGATCGTTAAGGTGTTCTTTGATTATCCTGCTGCGGACATTGTTCTCTATTGTTTCTGCAATAGCATTCTTGTTACCTTTCAAACCAGCAAGATGAGTATCAATAGCATCGTTAATACCGCTCTTTATGATAATTTCTAAGAGTGACATATTGTCAAAAGAGGATACCTTTCTGGGCTCTGCTGCTTCTATGTAGGTGTCGATGAGGTGGCGCATATCCGCTTCATATGCTTTTAGGTCAAGAGTTTCACCACTGGCCATGCGTATGATTTCGCGGACTTTGAGATAATGATCTCTCTGCTGCTTTATGCGGGTTATACCTGCTTCACTGTATCCGGCGGCTTCCAGTTCATCAGAAATATTGGCATAGGCACGAACCAGTGATGCTGTGGATTTGTATAGAGTCACTCGTTGTGTTTCACGTTCCTGCAGGTCAGTTGGGATCTCCGTGTTGCCACAGAAGTAGTGGATATGTTCCAGCTCACCTTTTGGTGGTTCAACGGGTTCGCATAGCAGGTGAAGTGTTTCTAATGCATTCTCAAGACGTTCTCTGCCTTTTTTAAGGCGGTCCTGCATGAGGATCTCAGGTTTGGCACCACCGGCACTATGATCAAGTTCGGATGAATAGACCTGGAGTGCTCCGGTTCCTTTCTCATTGATAAGGTTCTTGAAAAGGTCTTTGTAGTCCACTATGTAACCGAAATCCTTGTCATCACCGTCCAGGCGGTTTGTACGGCAGATAGCCTGGAAAAGACCGTGGTCACGCATTGATTTGTCAATATAAAGATAAGTACAGGGAGGAGCATCAAAGCCTGTGAGGAGCTTGTCTACCACAATGAGTAGCTTCATGTTTGCAGGTTCTTTGGTGAAGAGGGTCTTTGCCTGTTCCTCATAGGTCTCGGTCTTTGTCATACCGGGGAGGGAAGCAATGTCTTTGAGAAGCTCATTGTAGGTGTTGTAAATGAACTCCTTCTCGGTTTCGGTATTTGCTCCTGTATCCTCTTTTGAAATGTCCCTGGCCTGTGGATTATAGGATGTTACTACTGCACATCTGCCTTTGAAAACTGTTTTCTGGAACAGGGAGAAATATTTGCAGGCTTCGTAGATACTTGATGCCACAAGAATGGCATTGCCTCGTTCACTGGACAGACGTGGTTTGACACCGAAATCAAAAATTATATCTCTTACCATCCGGTCCATTCGGGAACTTGAACTGAGAACCTTTTGCATGGTTCCCCAGTGCTTTTTCAGTTCGTCTTTCTGCCAGTCATTGAGTCCTTTTGTCTTTGCTTCAAACCATGCATCTACTTTTTCTTCGGAGCCCAGCGTCTGATCTATATCGCGTGCTTCGTAGACAAGGTCAAGTATTACATTGTCTTCCACGGCTTCACTGAATTTGTAAGTGTGGATATAACCACCGAAGACTTCCAGGCTTGTCTCTTTGTCCTTTTTGAGCAGTGGAGTTCCTGTAAAGCCGATAAAGACCGCATTTGGCATAATCGCCTTCATGGTCTTGTTCAGCTTACCGCTTTGTGTGCGGTGGCATTCATCCACGAAGACAAAAACCTCACCAACGGTTTTACTTGGCTGGGCTTTTAATTCCTTGATGAACGTATCGAAATCATCAACACCCTTGCGACCAAATTTGTGTACAAGGGAACATATCAGACGTGGTTCTGCATGGCTTAACAAGTTCAAAAGATTCTGGCCGCTGGTAGTGCGTTTTATCTTTTCCCCGGCATCCATGAACACTCCCTTGATCTGCTTGTCCAGTTCATCACGGTCGGTGACGATCACAACCCTGGAGTTAGGATTGTTCTCCAGTATCCATTTGGCCAGCAGTACCATGACGATACTTTTACCACTGCCCTGTGTATGCCAGATTATTCCGCCTTTATGCTTCCTTACATCTCACATTCCGCAGGTATAATTCCATTTTGAACAATTTTGCATGATAGCGTTTTTCAAACATAATTAATATCAATCTTATTTTTATATATTCAGGAAAAGCTTGTTTTGGTTGCATTCTTATTGAACAAGCAGAACATATTTTCCAGAGCATATAATCAAAATCATTACCAAGCAAAATGATGAACTTTTATTGTCGACCTGCGGAATGTGAGTTACATGCTTCTGAGCTGCCTTGATACCAAAATACTGGTGTACACGTGGCAGTTTCTTGATACCACCATCAAAGAGCACGAAGTCGTACATCAGCTCGATGAGCCGGTCCTTGCGACACATCCTGATGAGATATTTATCGAGCTTGAAGCGGCTGTCATCTTCCTCATCCTCTTTCCATGTGAGGAAATACTTCTCTGGCGTGCCGATGGCTCCGTATCTCAAACCTTCGGAGTCGTTGCCTGCAAAAATGAACTGCACTGTGCTGAAGAACCATTCATTGAACTCTGGTTTCTGGTTGGTAATGCTCTGCCTTATGCCCTCACCAATGCTTACCCGGCTGTTCTTCAGTTCCAGTACTCCAACTGCAATACCGTTCACATAGAGCACTATATCCGGCCTTCGTTCACGATTACCCTTGAGTGTAACTTCCTCTGCAATGGCAAAGTCGTTCTTTTCAGGTTCCTGCCAGTTTATGAGTTGAACGCTTTCTGTTAATTCCCCAACCTCTGCCTTTACAGGAACACCATAACGCAGCAGGTTGTAGACAGCTTTGTTGTTATCATAGAGTTTCCGGCTATGGTTGTCTGCTTCCTTACGCAGTTGGTACAATGCCATACCAATCTGTTTTTTAGTATAACCATTGTTTTCCAGCCATTTACCTAGTATATCTTCCTCAATGTTGCTGTTGTTTTCCCTGTCTGTCCAGTCACCAAGGTAGCGATAACTGAGTTCATCCCGGAAGAGGGATATTATGCGATCCTGAGTGGCTCGCTCGCTTTTCCCTATCCCATTCATACTAAATATCCCCTCCATCACCAATCGATGCAGGAGCCCACACTCCATTATTTGAAAATCCAGGACCTATGATATGGCCATCATCGGGCTGCTCAGGATCTTGCCAGACATGTGCCTGGTCATACGCATAACTAAGTGAAGTAGCAAGACAAATCATCGTATCTACTACATCATCGAGGAGTTTACCGCCTTTATAACCTCCATTTTTATGCCATGTTCTTTCATTCAGCATCCAGTTAATTGTTTGATCTACCAGAATAGGCCAGAGATAGGGATTGCCGGAAGCTGAGACAAAAGAATCCAGAACATCACGTACAAGACGTGTAACCTGTTCATTGGAAAGCAGGATACCTTTCTGTTTTTTGTAGGCTTTTACGCATGTTGCTGTTGCAGAATCAGGATAATGACCCATTTGTTTAATTGCCCAGATTGCTTCTGAAGGGAAACATTCAACGACAAGCTTCTCAGCGTTCTTATCTCCATCAGTCCACAGAGAGAAGCCTCTTTCTTGTAGTCCATTCAATAATGAGTTTACTCTTGGAGCAAGTGGTGCACCTGGTTGGATATTAGGTCGCCATCCATCGTTTCCTCTTGTACTTTTCTCAAGTTCCTTGCGTTTATTGTCAAGATGGTTCTCACATGCTCGCCGCTGAACACTACCTTTTGATGGTACAGAATTCCGCAAAGGCAATCCACGATCAACCGCCTGAATTGGTGCATCGAGAGCAAAGAGGATCCTATTTTGGCCACGATGACTTTCTAACAGCTCATCAAAAGCTGCCAGTAAACATGTTGAATCGAGGTCACGATCTACAAGAGGAATTCTTAAAAGATCAAAGACAGGTTCTTTGTCTGGTGAGATGAGTACATAGCTAAGACAGTCATATTGTGAATCTTTATCATTTGCAGAACCACCAAACCATGCAATGTCCAGACCAATGCAAAGTACATTCTCAAGTTGTTGTTCCTTATTCACTGTCACAGCTCCATATGCATTCGGTGCTCATTCCAATCGAATCCTCCCGGTAAGCAGCTCCTGCATCATTCCCTGTTTGAGACTGCGGCTCTTTTCGAGTTTTTCCTCCAGCACAGCAATCTCCGTGTCCATATCTGAGAGGATAGTTGCGATGGCACTTTGTTCTTCTATAGATGGAAGAGGGATTATCATTTTTCCAATCATTTCATAACGTACAGAATCAACTGATGACTTTGCCGTCATCTGCATAATCCGATTATAGAAGTGATTACTGAAATAGAGATAGAAGAAGTAACCATTTAAAATTTGATTGAAATCTGAAATACGGTAAACGCGTTGGTGAACATCAAACCTGCCGATTATATAGTGATATATTTTTCCTGTTCCAACCCCATCTCCAGCTGTAAGAACAGCTTCTCCCTCAAAGGAGTAACTATTGATGCGTTCAACAGTTTGTGATCGCACAAAAAAAGGATATTGTCCATCATCAACATGGTCTTGAGTATTCTTTCCACCTGTGGTAATATGAGCAAGATTTTCAATGAAATCAGTACTCCAGTCTTGTGGAATAAACCCAATCTCTGACTGCTTGTACCCTTTGCTTACTTCAAACCCCTGCAGCCGCCTCTTCCCGGTCAGCAACTCCTGCATGGCACCCTGCTTGATTTGGCTTTTCTTGGCGATGAGTTGCTCCAGTGATTCGATGAGGGCATCGGTATCGGTTAGTGCTTGAGCGATGGCTTCTTGTTCTGCGAGGGTGGATGGTAGTGGAATATTATATTTTGTAATAGAAATACCTGTCAATTGTGGAATTCCTGCACTTTCTGTGAAAACTTTAACTCTGTTGTTTATATATTCAGTTAAGAAATTGGCATTTATATTTTTTTTAGGAAACAATACCAATAATCTCCCAATTGCACCAAAACCACCTTTTCGTGCAAATGCTGTACCTAACCCAACACCTCTCCCTATAATTGTTAAACTCTCTCCATTATATTCAGGAACATTGTAGAATCCATAAAGTCCTTCATTTGAAACTGTATTTGAAAAAACAGGATATTGATAAGTATCATCTTGATAAGTAGAAAAATTATCGGCATTGTTAATAAATCATAGTTATATATAATAAGAACCTATGTTCTTTATGAACTGCCCAAGATGTAAGAGTTCCAGTCATAAAAAGAATGGTATGACTGCTGGACGCCAACGCTACCAATGTCATGATTGCGGATATAACTATTCAGTAGAGCTAAAATCAACTGCATTTCCTGAGTCCGTCAAAAGGCAGGCTTTACAACTTTATCTTGAAGGACTAGGATTTCGTTCAATCGGACGTTATTTAGGAGTTAGTCACGTTTCTGTGTATAACTGGATTAAGAAATTTGGTCAAGAGTTAGAGGAATTAAAGAGCGAAAATAAGATATCGATAGTTGAACTGGATGAGATGCACACTTATATCGGAAACAAAAAAAATATTGTTGGATCTGGATTGCTGTTGATAGAAATGGAAAAAGGTTCATCGACTGCTCTTTTGGTAGCAGGGGAACGCAAACCGGACAAAAGCTCTGGAAAAAGTTAAAGAACAAAGAGATTGGAGAAGTGATGACCGATCACTGGAAGGCATATGCAGAGTTCCTTCCAGAAAAGATTCATACTCAATCAAAAGCTGAAACATATACCATTGAAGGATATAATAGTATATTCAGACACTTTCTGGCAAGATTGAGAAGAAAGACAAAGTGTTATACCAAGAGTCTTGAAATGTTAAAATACTCTGTTCTTCTCTTAATGAAATACAGGAATAAAGAGATAGATATGTTTAATTAACAATGCCAAATTATCTTCTTTTAAATCCCTACCTACTGATATCGAAACAATATCTCCTATTGACTTGACGTCCCAATCTTCCGGTATCACTCCCACTTCAGTGTGCTTATACCCAGCCGGAACACTCTCAACAGCACACTCAGAACTCATGCGTACTTGCCTCCAATTCGTCCTCTATCTTCTCCAGTTGTGCCTTCAATTCTGCCTTTGACGGGAGATAAAGCTGGTATTTCGGGGCGAAGATGTTGGCTTTCTCTGGCAGGGTAAGCTCCACAAGTGCGTCATTCTTGCGGCGGCAGAGGACAATACCGATGGTTGGGAGTTCATCATCGGTCTTTACATGGCGATCAAAGTAATTCACATACATCTGCATCTGGCCAAGATCCTGATGGGTGAGCTTGTCACGTTTCAGGTCGATAAGCACATAGCAGCGCAGAAGCCTGTTGTAGAATACAAGGTCAATGTAGAAATGGTCGTTATCAAAAGTGAAACGTTTCTGGCGACCCTCGAAAAGGAACCCCTTCCCAAGCTCCAGCAGGAACGTTTCCAGCCTGTCGATGATAGCAGACTCCAGCTCGTTCTCAGACCAGCAGGGCCTTTCCTCAAGTCCGAGGAATTCCAGCACCAGTGGATTTTTGATAAGGTCTGCCGCCTTCTCCACCACAAGTCCCTCTTCAGCAAGCCTGCGTATCTCTTCCTTGTTTCGACTAAGAGCCAGTCGTTCATAAAGCGAACTTGATATCTGCCGTTCCAGCTCACGCACACTCCAGTGGTTCTGCCTGGCCTCAATCTCATAGAACCGGCGTTCATCAGCATTTTCAACCGTCATCAAAGTCACATAATGCGACCAGCCAAGAGTAAAACGACCAAGTAACTCCGTCACAACATTCTGCCATACATCTGCTTTTAAAAGACTAGCTTCAGAAATCGCAGAAACCGTCTGCGGTATTGCCAGATTACCTTCCAGCGGGAGTTCTGTTTTATCGATCCCGAATTGCGCAGACATTGTCTGCGAAATCTTTCTCTGCATCAGGTAGAACTTACGACACTGTTCCAGAGTCCTGGCAGAAAAACCCCGTCCAAGTTGTTCTCCAAGTTCACCGGACAACTGCTTGACCAGACCAGCACCATACTCTGCCCTGTCAGATCCATTCTGCTCATACTCGACTATATACCATCCAAAAAGCCAGTTGCGTATCACCAGATGTATATCCACAGAGCGTCCTGCACGCCTCTGCATCTCCTGATGGGTCTGCGTACAGAGGTCTACCAGTTGCTTAAAACCGTAATCATTATCCATACTCATAACCTGAACCCCATCCTCTCCAGATGCTCATTCACCTTAGCCTCCAGCTCAGCCACACGTTCGGTCATCTGTGGCAACGGAGTTTCATACCTCTCTGCCAGCTCCTTCACACGCTGAGTAAGAGACTGACTAATACGGTCCATCTCTCCATGAATAGCGGCATCAAGTGTAGAGAGCCATTTATCATCCACAACTAGCGACCTGACATCATCCTCGGTCAGTTTTGGATAGTAAGCATAAGTCTTTGAATCCAGAGAAGTTTCTGCATCCTTGACTTTCTTCTTCAGGTTAGCTTCATCATTGGCAAGTTTCAGCCATTCTTTAAGAACAGCAGCTTCGTCCTTTGCCTCCCTGTCACCTTTGATCTCCTTCAGCCGGGCAGTAACGTTGGCCTTGTTAACCTTTTCAAGTTCAGAGAAAGCACCCTCATCACCACCCTGCTCTTCCTCAAGTTCAGTCCTGCTGGCAGTGACACTATCCAGCTCGGCTGTAATCTCGTCAATAAGCTCCTGCTCTCTGGCAAAGTATCGAGCCACGATAAGTTCCTTTGGAACAAGGTCACATGTCCAGCCTTTGTCCTTCTCCTTGCCTTTCTTGTCCTTTTCGATAATGCGATATGTTTCAGCCTTCCAGCCATCAACAGAGATCATATAGCAGTCATCCTGCATGGTCTCAGACCAGTAATCCATCAGGTGCTGGTACACATCATAGTGATTAATAAGCGGCTTACCTGAGTAGTGTGCAAGCAGATCCTCGGAGAGTTCGGCTATAATCTCCTTGGGGTGACTTTCGACTTCCAGCTGCTTCAGTCTGGCAGATGTTCCCTCTCTCCACTGCGTAAAGTGTTCATTCATTCCATCAATAAAAGCAGCAAACTCCGGGTGCTCATAGATCGTGAATTTGATAGCTGATTTATCCACAGTAAGCTCCAGATAACCAGATCGCATCTCCCTGAGCAAAGCCTCCTGAAGCTGCGGACAGACCTCCCAGTAACGTTTGAGAGCATCAATATCAGCACATGGAATTCCTCCATGCAAGTGTCCTTCAATATCCTGGAGATCCTCAGCCTCCTGTGTGTCAATATAGCGTGGAAGGTTCAGGTTGAACTCGTTCTTCTCAATCTCATCAAGGCTTACCATCCGTGAATATTTCAAAACCTCAGTCTGCTTTGTGAAAACGTCAACGATCTTGTGAATATCCTGGGAACGAAGGCGGTTCTTGGGTCCATCCTTCATGAAACCTGCACTTGCATCTATCATGAAGATACCCTTACGCGCATGAGCATTCTCCTTATCAATAACAATAATGCAGGCAGGAATGCCAGTACCATAGAAAAGGTTTGCAGGAAGACCGATAATACCCTTGATATAGCCCTTCTGTACAAGATTCCGGCGAATATCAGCTTCCGCATTACCACGGAAAAGCACACCATGAGGCAGGATACAGGCCCCTTTACCAGTGCTCTTGAGAGAACGGACAATATGCAGCAGGTAAGCATAATCTCCCTGCTTGGCTGGCGGAACACCAAAAGGCTTGAAACGCTCATATTTATCTTTTAATGGTTCAAGTCCGGTACTCCAGCGTTTATCACTGAAAGGTGGATTAGCCACAACATAATCAAAGGTCTTGAGCGTCTCTCCATCCTTAAATTCAGGGGTAGTCAGCGTATTACCCTGAGCAATGAGAGCCTCAGGGTTGTTGTGCAAGATCATATTCATGCGGGCTAAACCGGATGTTGCAGAGTCTTTTTCCTGACCGTAGAGGGTAATCTTTGTTCTTGCCTCGTCTGCAACCTTCAAAAGCAGTGAACCAGAGCCACATGTTGGGTCATAAGCAGTGGTTGAGCTTGTTGTTTCTGCCAGACGGATGCCAAGTATCTGTGCTATGATACGGCTGACCTCGGCTGGTGTATAGAACTGGCCTTTGCTTTTACCACTCTCAGTTGCAAAGTGCCTCATGAGATACTCGTACGCATCTCCAAGAATATCATCTCCTTCCGCACGGTTTTTGGAGAAATCAAGAGCATGATTCTCAAATATGGCTATGAGATTGGTAAGCCTGTCCACCTGTTCCTTGCCGCTTCCAAGTTTATTGGTATCGTTGAAATCCGGCATGTTGGACAGCTTGTTTGCGTTAATCAGAGGGGCGATTATCTTCTTGTTGATCTGGTCGCCAATATCCGGTTTGCCTTTGAGTGCTACCATATCCTTAAAGCTTGCACCAGATGGGATACTGATGGGAGCATAGGGCATATCAGCGTATTTGTCACTGACGTATTTGATGAAAAGAAGAACGAGTACATAGTCTTTGTACTGGCTGGCGTCCATTCCACCACGGAGTTCGTCACAGCTGGACCAGAGGGATGAGTAGAGTTCGGATTTTTTTAGTGCCATTTGATCACCAGGCTCTCATTAAAGGATTATCTACGGTTTCAACTATATCACAAGCGAAAATAGGAATCAGGAATACGTTATTATCTCTCATGCTGTAACCTGAGTGCATATTACAGAGCAATATGTTATTAAAATGATGATGCATCTTACTTTCAGAGATACATTATAATTTTCTTATGAAGTATCTTCGTTAAACTATAAAAGATTTATTTTTTGCTTTGAATTGTTATTATTTGATAAAAACAAAGTATATGGGATTTATACTTTCTAAGGTTACTAAATCTAAAGAAGATTTTTATATCTACTTACTACTAGTTCCACAACTCATATATAAATACAAACCTATTTTTTATTGTAGGCTTTTAATCATGTTGTCAGCCTTCAACATCAACATTTCCTAGTTAACAGAAGCCAATTTAAGAATCATGATCACACAAACTTTGATTAAATATATGTATCATGAGGCATTACTGTAGTATTGTGAAAAGGTGAGGCTTTGGACCCTCGTTGCAGGGCTGCCCCCTCAGCGTCTGAATACTTTTTTGATTTGTACTAATTGCCGTTAGTATCCTTCATATCCTGTAACTATCATTCTTGGTTGTTTCTCCTTGCTCTTTCTCCATTTTCACTCAGATACGTAGTCGATTACCAGTGCTCTTGTTTTGATTTCTGATTTTTGTGCTAGGCAACGACAATCCTTCCAATCTCGCATTTGGATAATAAGCAAACCATTTTCCCGTTTTTCGATTGTAGGAATAAAGGTTCAAAGGCATACAAAAGGTCTATAGAATAATTTAAAAAAAAAACAATGAGACATAAAACCGTTGTCATTTCTGCATAACTAAAACAACACAACCATCCGTCGCAGGCAGCACTACCCATAACAATTACCGCAAACAGAACTGACCACTTTTGAGTGGAATTTTCATGAGAATAAACTCAATTTCTTTGTTAATTTATCGATTTCTTCACTCTTCATGGGGAAAAAACCCAATGCTGTAATTGTCCCAGGTTCTACTTCTGTCCTCCCAGCATCGCGTATAACTTCACAGATATATCCATCGTCAATTGCTTTGTCTCTGAAGTTTAACAATTTTTTCCGGTTCTTGATCTTCAAAACAACTTTTTTTTGTTGCTTGCCATCATCGAACCATTCCTTAATATCATCAAGAAGGTCCAGATTTTTGAGGATTGGAGTTATAGATGCATGTGCAATTTGAACTCCAAGTTTTCCAGGGGACATCTCTACATCTTCAGGTATTACTATTACTTGTTTATATTCCCACATGTTTCTTCACGTTTTGATTTAATATGCTCATAATCATTTACAATTCTGCTTTTAAACAAAATGATATTTCAGTAATATAAGATACGCTTCATATCTTTATCTATTTTACATGTAGAAATCATCCACATATTAAAAGGTCAAATGATTAAATTCTTCTATTTTTAACAAGCCGCCAGTAGTGATAACCTAAAGATGTTAATCTACAAGATTTAGATTCCATTGCAGCAAAGTACATATACTCGGCATCAACTGGGACTACTAATCCTACACTTTGTAATTTTTGCAGATTCTTGAAGACAGCAATATTATCTGGGATTGCATATGGCTCTATAACGATGTGTTCAACATCTTTCATATTTGTATCTTCATAGGATGGATCTAGTTTAAATTCATCTTGAGGATTTGGAAAATATTCCACTATTTTTCGAAGTATCTCCAGTGATACTTGCGGGGTTACAGTACGTAATGAAGTAAATCTGGTAACATTTGTTTTAAATACTGGTCTTTGCTCCCAAGCACCTAGTGCTTGATCTATATAAGCATATACCCCTCCTGGCGAAACATGTCCCCTTATATCTGCTGCTCCACCCTGAAGTGCATTTATAAGAAGAGTAGTAAATACTCCATGACCTTTGAATTCTATCGATGGTTCACCATCAAGACATGCAGTTAAAATAGTCACACCTTCTTTCAACTGTGCTGTTCCTCCACCAATAACTGGCGTTCCAAAAGCACCTGAATGGCAACAATCGAGAATAATAATTTTATCTTTAGATTTTGATTGATTGGCTAGAACCAATATTTCATCCATTGAAATGCCTTCATCATATTTCGCATAGTCAGGCGTAACTAAGTAACCTCCAATTTCATTTAAGAAACCGTGCCCTGAAAAGTACAATAAAACAGTGTCACTGTTTCCAGAAAAAAGTTCAGAAATCATTGTTTTTAATTCTGATTTTGTTTTAACATCTGTTTCAATCCTTACGTCAAAATTCGGAGAGCCATCTCCATGAGTTTCAAGAATCGTAGCGATGGCGGAAGCATCATTAATGCAACCATAAAGTGGAACTGCTGGATAATTATTTATTCCGACAATTAATGCTTTTTTCATTTTAATCAGCTCTATGATAATTCTTTTATTGCTGAGACTATGGATTCAGAATTCCATTTTACGATTTTATCTGCATTCTCTTTCACAATTATAGATGTTTTTTGAGAGCCCCACGGTTCTATTGCAATGATCTTTTTAGGAGTTGAGAAACCATTTTTTGCAATATCAATCTCTTTCTGTATCCATTTACTATGTGAAGAATATACGCCAGCTAAAATAATTACAACATGACATTGAGATACTTTATTAGCAATTGCTTCATGCAACTCTCGATCAGTTCCATTAGTATGTACTGGATCACTCTTTGGTACAGAATAATTAGTGTATGAGAAGTTTTGACGGTTGTTAAGAAGATACACCAATTTCTCATACGCATCACTATAATTCCAGGAATGACTTATAAAAAGTCTGTGATTTTTTGACATATTAACACCATTGAGTATTAGATTTATTTGCTACATATTAAATATTACTTAAGCAGTGTGAAAGTATTAAAAAAGAATTGACTTTTTTTGCTCCTGTTTCCAGTAAAATACCAAGCTATTGATTGCCAATCAACTAATTACTATGATATTTTAGAGAATCATGATAAAAAAATGGTATGAATAACATATCACAAAAAGACATGCTTTTTATGTATATTATTCAGAGTTATCAGGATTTGTTTTTAAATTAATTATATTCTCCCCTTTTACGTATAATTCTCCTAATTCAGTTCTTTGAATTATTATATTTTTTCCTGATTTTTTAGTATCTACAAGGCCATATGTTTTAAGTTGCTTAATATGATGATTTAATCGTGATCTTTCACGGCTTAGATTTTCAGGATTCAATTTGTTTTTCATTCTTAGAATCAATTCATCTTGTGAATTTGCTATCTCATTAAGAGCTTCAAGTACTTCCATTGATTCTCTTCTAAATTGCTTAATCGGAAAATGTGGAATAGTAAGAATATTTTTAAGAATATATCCCTCCTCAACAGAAGATTCAGGAATATCGGTATAAATGTCGGTTTCGGAAACTAAAGCAGCAAAATAACAAGCTATCCCTTGGTTACGAAGTCCACCAGAAATATTTAACATAACTTTATTATTAGCAATGACTTCTTTTTTAATAAGTTCAATTATATCAAGAGCAGCTTTCATTAGGTTGTCTCTTTCCACAGTCTGTCTTTCAACCATAATTCCTATAAATGATTCTTCTATCTCAGTTATGGCAGTTTCTACTTTCTCTTTCTTTTCATCATCGTGATGCCGTAGTATTATGATTTTGTGTACTGGATACTGACGTATGCTTGCTATTATTTTTTCAGAATGAAAGCCTACAGGTGCGATATGGACTGTTTTTTTAGCATCTTGCATATTCAACATGTATTCTATTTGTTATAGTTATATCTTTTTGTCAAACATTTACTAATCAATCAAATTCAAACTAATGAACAAACAAAAGTTTTAAGTATAATTCATTCTATTATCTCACATTCCGCAGGTATAATTCCATTTTGAACAATTTTGCATGATAGCGTTTTTCAAACATAATTAATATCAATCTTATTTTTATATATTCAGGAAAAGCTTGTTTTGGTTGCATT
>JAVEPM010000008.1:0-60518 GCA_034008115.1 Methanolobus sp. | reverse complement strand
TATTGAACAAGCAGAACATATTTTCCAGAGCATATAATCAAAATCATTACCAAGCAAAATGATGAACTTTTATTGTCGACCTGCGGAATGTGAGATTATTATATGGGGATGAGTTAGCACTATGAATTAATGGAGTACACTATGGTAAAAATAACTATACTTGGCGGAAAAAATGAAATTGGCGGCAATAAAATACTAGTTGAGCATGAAGACACCAGAGTCTTTTTAGATTTTGGGATGAGTTTCAACCATAATTCATCCTTCTTTTCTGAATATCTTAATCCCCGAAAATGTGCTGCTTTAGGGGATTTTTTTGAGTTTGGATTATTGCCTGAGATGAACGGAATTTATCGAACTGATTATCTAGAACATATGGGATTACCTTCAGAAGAATGCTCAATTGATGCGGTATTTTTGTCTCATGCTCACGCAGATCACGTTCAACACGTACATTTTCTTCGTTGGGATATTCCTATTTACTGTAGTGAAGCGACAAAAATAATCATGGACTGTGTCCAAAAAACAAGCACAGGTAGTTTCATTGATCTAACTAACGCATGCGAGTCTTTCAGATATTATGAGAATACAAAAGGGGGACAATCAAGGGTAAATAGACAGATTGCAAAGAAGAAAACTGAGTACCTTCATGACAGAAATTTTGAGATAATGGAACCTTATAATAGGATTAATGTGGGTAGTCTTGATGTGGAGATGATACCTGTTGATCATTCACTTCCTGGTGCATGTGGATATATAATTTACACAAATCAAGGAAACATTGTTTATACAGGGGATATTCGTTTCCATGGTTCAAATGGAAATCTAAGTGAGAAATTTGTGAAAAAAGCTAAAGCTGCTTCTCCTAAATGGCTAATTTGTGAAGGAACACGAATTGATAGTAATGAAAAAAATAGTGAAAAGGAAGTAGAGCAGGAAATAAGCAAAATCATTGCTGATGCAGAAGGATTAGTCTTTGTTGAACATCCAATTAGAGATATTGATAGAGTCAACAGTATTTTAGAGGCATCTAAAGCGAACGATAGGATTTTTGCAGTTCCTCCAAAACTTGCGTACCTAATAGAAGCTTTGGGGAAAAATTGTCCGTTTACTCTTGATGATGTAGAAATACTAGTTCCTCCAAAAAGTTGGGGTTTAATTGCCAAAGAAGATATTAGTCCTGAACTTATCACGAAGGATTACAAGTGGGAAAATGATATCATTAGTGAATATGACTACATAACATTCAAGGATTTAATCAAAAATCCTGATAAATATGTAGTTTCTATGAGTATGTGGGAAGTTGGACAATTAGTAGATATCCAACCTAAAAAAGCAATATGGATTAAATCATCATGTGAACCTTTTAGCGATGAAATGTTACTTGATGATGAGCGAAAAAAGCATTGGCTTGAGCATTTTGGAATTGAGGAATTTTCTGCTCATGCTTCTGGTCATGCATCTGGAAATGAGATTCGTGCTATGATCAAAGAAATTGGAGCTGAAATGGTTATTCCAGTTCACACAGAACATCCAGACATGTTGAATATCGGGGGTGAGTAGCATGACTATTTTTAATCTTTTGGATGGTGAATATCAGTTAGCTAATGATGGTTTTACTTATAATTCTGTAATTCCTCGAATGAAAATAGGTGAAACTGATTCATATAACCCCTGGGAGATTACCGAACATTCTTTAGTTGTAGTTTCTATGCAGGATCTTGTTACGACCAGTGGCAAAAACCGTACAAGTTATTATTACGATATAGTCGAAGCTGGTGGATTTCATGAATACTTTGATTTAAACGAAACAAGCAATGATGTCAAATTTATTCTTTCTTCTATTATACCAGATAAAATGATTTATGGACTAGAGCCTGAGGATTACGTGGAAGTTATCTCTTCAACGGGTTCTGATTATTTTATTACAAACGATGGTGAAACATATATAAATGATAAATATGGGGAGCAAAATGTACTATTTGAACTTGATAGAATTGTGGAAGACACAAAATATGTTCAAAGTAGAACAGATGTTCCACTTATTGGACTTATAAAGGGTACAAAACCTGAACATATTGTATCTCACATTTATTGCTTGAAGAAAATGGGAATTAATCAGTTTTGTTTTCATACAAGTGATTTTTTACGACAGCACGATAAAAGAACCATTTCTATTGGGAAAAGATTGTTTCAAACTGCTCGTAAACATGTTCCTTTTTTATTAGCTTATGGTCCATGTTCACGAAGTTCAATTAAGATATTCTCCAGTGCGGATGGATACATCACGTTTTCTCATTTTCCACGGGGTAAAGTAAAATATGTTAATGGAAGGCAAAAACAATTGCCCAAAAGTACTGAATTTGACAGAAAATTAATAATGTCAAATCTTCAAGACATATGCAATACTGTGAAGAGTGTTGGTTTAAATCAAGCAACACTTGATAAATGGGAATATACGCCTTCAGAAGGCACAAGTACATATAAATGGTCGGATACTGCGGCTTCTTACATGATTAATCAAGGATGTGTTATCTAATGGGCGGTGGAATGTTTGGTAATCGTACACAATATGCTCCCAAAAGATATGGATTATCAGAAAAGGCTCCACAACAATCTCTTGATTATAAGCCAAAACCACGTGTTTTCATTAGTTTTCATATGGAAGATAAACATCAAGTGAACCTATTGCGATATCAATCAAAAAATTCCGACCAACTTGAGTTCACTGATTATTCAGTAAAAGAGCCATTTGACGAGAAATGGAAAACACAATGTACTGAAAGAATCAAGCAATCGTCAGTATTAGTTGTGGCAATTGGTGAAGACACGCATAAACGTGAGGCCGTTTTGTGGGAAATAAAGAAAGCTCATGAACTAGGTAAACCGGTAATAGGAATGCGAATTTATAATGACAAAAATCATACAATACCAGCCCAAATGAGAGAACATGGGGATAGAGTAGTATCTTGGAATCTCAATGAACTTCAGAACGAGATTGATATGGAAATGGCAAGAAGAGGTTAAATATGCAAGAAAAAATCTCTACTGAAAATCTTGCCATTATTACTGAGCAATATAATATTTTCATTGAAATGGCTGATCGTATTAGTGAAAGAAGAGGAAAAGCAAATCAATTTTATATAGCAGCTTTAACAGGATTGATTGCAATAATGTCCTTCATTATTAGCTGTTCGATTTCTGAAGAGTATCAACTGCAAATAATAATTATTTGTTCTATATTTGGAGTATTACTATGTATTGTCTGGTGGATAAATCTACAATCATATGGGAAATTGAATGCTGCTAAGTTTAGTGTGATTCATGATATTGAAGAAAAATTGCCTTTTGCTTGCTATAAGGATGAATGGGAATATTTAGGAAATGGAAATGATGGAAAAAAGTATAGACAATTAACAAAAGTTGAAAGGTTTATACCTATTATTTTCTCATTACCATTTATAGTCGCTATTTTAGCAGTACTAATTAAATGAAAGAAGTAAATGAGGTTAAATTGTGGAAAAGCTGATTCGAAATATAATTGAGCAGCACAAGAACAGGAAGAAAAAAACAATCGAAACAAAATATATTGTTTCTGAACTGAAGAATCTTGGAGCAAACCTTTATTCTGACCATTCGCTTGCCAGACCTTTTGCAACAACAATGCAACAGCTTGTTGATGACGGAGTAATAAAACCGATCGGCAATTCACACTCAATTCCTGATTACGGTGGAGCTAAGGGTAAATACTCCATCAATCTCAAATATTTTAGATTAGGAGATGATATACTTCCATCTAGTGTATTGAATGGTCTTCACCCAAAGCTCAATATGAGCTACTACGTAAAACACGCATCCGAATTTTACGAACTGGAAAGCATCATACATAGGATCAATGATCTCCTATATGCCGATAGTCCAGAGATACTCACTGCAAATGAGAGATCGTATCTGCTGTTCAGGGATGAAAAAGCCATCCTGTCTCCTGAGGATGCATCTATTGACGGATTGGAAATTTTGAAAAAGCTCGGTGGTCTTACTCTGAAAGACCTTAAAGCAAAACGAACATTTGAACCATTCTTCTATCTGGCAACTAACGGATACCACGATCAGACCGAAAAAAGGAATGTTCTCATAGTGGAAAATCAGGACACGTTCAATACTTTCATGGATGCAGTCAAGGAAGGTCAGCTACCCGATGTACATCTACTCATCTATGGAGAAGGGAATGCAATCACACGAAAGTTTGAGTTCATACAAAACATATGTGGTAAACACGATGACAACTATTATTATTTCGGTGACATTGACCCAGAAGGAATTTCCATGTTCCATCGCCTGAAAACCATATTTCCTGATTATAATATCATTCCTGCAGTATCATTGTACAGTTACATGGTAAACAAGGTTGATCCAACCGATGCACGAAATTTACGAAAACCACAGATATTGAATGATGAAGCAATATCACAATTCGTTAATGCGTTCGACGATGAAACAGGTAATGTGATTAAGGACATTCTGTATTCAAAACGATATCTTCCACAAGAAGTCATCAACAAGACAGATATGGTGAAGTTAAATGGACTTGGAATACATTAAACAATATCAGGATACCAATGAACGATTCAAATATTTAAGTAACTATCACCCATTTTTCAGGATATATTCATATGGTCTGATGAATAAACTTGATTACGATATAGCATACCTCGCAATTGAAGTTTTATCGCTATTAATAAGAAAGGGAAAACTCGTGGGCAGGTCTGTCATGCTCAATGAGATTGAAGAACATGTTGGATTGGTATTAGAACACATTCATACAGACCTTGATATTGATCCAAAAGAAGCTACTACTGAAGTATTAAAACAACTTGAAACCGATCGATACGGTGAATCGTATTGTTTTAAATATACAAATCCTTTCAAGAATGACATAGAAGAAGAGTATGTCTATCTGATTGAATACAATGTGAGAAGTAATGGTTATGACATAAGCAATGCTGGACTCAACTTTATGCTCAGTACCAAGGAAATTCCCGAAGAATCAAAGATATCGGTTGGTCTGATCATGTTCAAACAGCAGATAAAGAACAAAGCGTTTGTAACAGCACTGAATACGATAATTGGTCTTAACCTGGGTGTTATTCACAAAAAGGAAATGAAGCAACACCTACTCGACAAAATTACATACAATATCGACAACACATCGGATGATTTTGAAAAATTTACAAAGAGTATATTCGATCAATTGCAACAGGAGAAAGACCTGTTCGAGCATGCCAGAATCGCTCTAACAGAATTTACCGATGTACAATATGATATATCTAATTCCAATATCGATATCGAAGAAAAAGACTTCATTGTCATCAAACAGATCGCAACTGAACTTGAACGAGGTTATAACCTGCATTCAAGTCTACTTAATGAATATGCCAATATTCCTCAAGAATGTGAAAAGATCTATCAGATCCAATGCAATTCACTATTCGATAAAAAATGGCATTTTAAAGAAGTGCTTGAGAACAATGTCAAGAACAATCGTCCAAACGATGCACATATCATCAGCATGCATCCAATGTTAATACCCAATATACCGAAATCATTCGGCATTTTCAAAGCATTTGAACAACAGGACATTCGTCAAATAAAGGAAAATATCACCGAAACCAGACAAGAAGAAGAATGGAGTGGAATTGCTATAACAGGCAATGAATATGATGCAGTATTGGTCAAAAATTTTAAAATATATGCATATGCACTACTGAATTGTATCAATATCAACCCCGACCAGACAACATTGAAAACATTCATTGAAATGATAGATACTACATATGATCATGAAGTTATCAGGAACATAGACCTGATACCATTCCTATTATCTCTGAACAACCATGAATTCGAAGAAGATGAAAAAATGAGCAGCCGTAGCATAGCGGAAGCACACATTACCAGATTCGATCTTGATAGAATAAATCATATGGAAGAGAGCAACCGCAGTTTGATGGGCAATACTTTGGTATGGGCATATCAGAGATTGGAATTACCATATTCCAGATTATGTATCCAATCTGACCCAGATAAACGATTAAACGTTATTGAAAATGAAAATAATATCCAAATATCTGACCTGACCTTTTGGATGGAGTGATACAATGCAATATGAGAAAGAACACATTGAAATTGCACTTGAAATGATATATACCATACTAAAGGATGGCAGTGTTGAAAAAAATATTCACCCTGATCATTTCATGCGATATGAAAGAGATAGCGAGATACGGGAAGTACTTGATATCTGCGCCGAAAAGTTCAGGTTATATGTATGTGAACGAGGAGATTCCATATTCTTGAGCCCAGGTATTAACAATAAAGTGTTTGGAATGACGAACGAAGAGATAAAGAATGATATGTTCCGTGGTGGCAAGAACGCACACATGTATACTGCATTCTTTATTATGCATGTCCTGATAGGAGAGTTCTATGCGGAATCAATGTACGATACTCCTCAACGTAATCGACCAATCACATATATTACGGATATGGTCGATGCGAAGATTAAATCGTTGGCAGACCTCGAAGACATCGATGGAATAAGCAAGGAATATAAATTCAATTTCAGAGAAGTTAAAGATCTATGGGAAAGTCTTTACAAAGCCGATATTGACATGGATACAGGCAAGGCAAAAGAAGGTGGAATTGGTACTCGGGTAGGATTGATATATGAAACATTGAAATTCATGACAAAGCACCAACTTATAACCATCCATGCTGATGCAATCTATCCATTGCCACGTTTTAAAGCAATGGTATCAGAAGCATATAGCAATACCGAGGTTCAAACAGATATACTGGAATTCATTGAGGACCTGGCACGTAATGGGGATGATGCAAGTGCCGAGAATTAAGAATATCAGAATAATCAATGCTCAGTATAATGATGGTACACAGATGTATCAAGACTTCAACATGCCATTCTACGGACTTAGTGCAACATACACACTCATGAATGGTGGTGGTAAATCTGTATTGGCAATGTTATTATTACAATGTATTATCCCCAACTATACGATTAGTAAAGATAAACCGTTTAAATCGATGTTCAAAGGTGGGGAAAAGAACAGAACGACACATGTTCTTCTTGAATGGGAACTGGATAGTGGATTATCTTCACATAAGACCTTGTTAACTGGATTCTGTGCTCGAAGGAAAACAAGCTCAGATGAAAATGATACGGTTGATGGTGTGGAATACTTCAATTACACACACCTCTATGATAGTAACAATGATATGGATATTTTCAGGATACCGCTCTGTCATATGGATGGAAATACATTTGTTACCATGTCACTTAGTGAAACAAGAAAGATGTTGTACAACAAAAGTGATGAATATGACATCTGGATTGGTAAAATGGGTGCGCAGAGCGAATATATACAACATATCAAAAAATACTGTATCCTTGCGGCTGAAGGTAGATTGATGGGGCCTATAAATGTGGGTGAAAATAATCTAAAAGCATACTTCAAAGATGCATATGGCACATCGAGGACAGTGATTGAAAAACTATTACTCAATACCACAATCGAATGTCTGAATGATAAACGAATTATTGACGGATATGAAAACAACGAAACGAACAGTGAGCTTCTTGCAAATACATTGATACAATCTCAGGAAGATATCAAACGTCTCAATGATGAGATAGCAAATATGCATGAGACGCGTACATACCATAATGAAATACTGAAACTTGTCGATGCGAATAACACACTCATTACCGCACATACGGAATTCGAAGATGCCAAACGCCAGACTTCGATACAATACAATGCATATGGTTCAGCAGTTAATGAAAAGAAGGAACATATTCAGGGCATCGAAATTGAACTGAATGATGCAAACTCTCAACGAGAAACAGTCGAGATAAATATTGACAAACTGAACACGATGCAACAAAATGCCATATTCAACAAAGGTGTGGCCAACGTATCCCGTCTGGAAACGGAAAAAGATAGCGTTGAAACTACATTAAAGGACATGGATCACAAAGCGAAATTGGCAATCGCTACAAACAAGTTCATTGATATTCAGGAATACAAAACCGATATACTTGAATGCCAGAGTCGCATCGAGAACATAAGCAAAGACAATGAAACCGTTGTTGGTATGTATAATACATACGGAAAAACACTATATTCGGTATTATCAAAAGAATTTATCGACATAGATACACTACATGAAAACGAGCGTTCGATAAGAAAAGAACTCAATGATTCATCTACAGCTCTTGCGCAAGAGATTGGTGGAATTAAGCGTGATATAAAGCACACTACTACTACACTAAGTGAATTGAACATTGATATTGAAAAGGCACGATTGGATGAAAAAGATATGTTCAATAAATGTCAAAAATATCCTCAACTTAATAAGGGTCTAATGATACCAGAGGATGAGCTCACTGCTACAAATTCCCATCTCGATGATCTGAAAAATAAGCAAACCACACTGAATGATGCAATAGATACACTCCGAACCTCCATTGAGAAAGATAAAGTGGAACAAGGTAGATTCTTAGAGAAGGTAGAAACCGCAAAGGATAAAGTCAAACGAACAACCGACAATATTTCAAAATTCGAATCACACCAATCCGATGCAATGGAAATTGTTAACATACGTAAAAGTATTGATATTAATACATGTTTCATCGAACTTGAGACTGAAATTGGATTGATGCATGGAAACAAATCATCGAATGAACTTGAACTTAGGAAATTACAACGTGACCTACATACGGTTGAAACATATGGTTTTGTATTACCAGAAGAGTTTGAAAATGCACTCGTATGGTTCAATGATAAATACGGATTTGCCAAGAGTGGAGTAGAGTATCTGAAGGAATTATCTACCGATGAGCAGGAAAAATTATTGAAACAAGCACCATGGTTACCAAAAACAATTATCCTAACGGATGATAATTTCAATAATATTATTGCAAATCCAATAGGTAAGTTAACCAATACAATAATGGACTCATCTATACTCCTGATTGGATTATCAAGCCTACAAAAGGATGAAAAAGTATCTCTTGGTGATGTGTTTATACCATCTAGGAACACCGAACATTATATCAAGATACTGGACAAGGACAATACGATCGAACGCATCAAAACGGAAATTCAAAAGATTGAACAAAAACTCGTGGAACTGGACAGTTTACTCACGATTGAAACACATAATCGAGACACATTAAAGAGTTTCATTGACCTGTATCCAGATGGATATGAAGCTGAACTACGCGGACAATATGAACAACATCAGGTAGAATTGGATAAATATTCCACTGAACTATCAGAAATATCTACATTAATCGAGAGCAATGATCAGATTCTCGAACAAACCAAGATGGAACTGTCTGGTGTAAATCAGAAAATAGATATATTCCACGAGAAACTCGAAACACTGACCAAATTGACACAACTTCTTATACGTATCAATAAACTGCAGACAAGTATCGATGATAATACCGTATCAATAACTAATCTTTCAGAATCATTATCCAATGCTGAACGCAAAAACACCCAGATATCAATACAAATTACTGAAAAAGAAGAACTCATTCAATCACTATTCAAACAGAAGAATGAACTTGAATCTGATATAAAAAATGAATTCAACCAATTCAAAACAATGGGCATTGAAATACTGGAAGAAAAGAACACAGCCATATTACGAGCAGAATATGAATCTGCAAAGAAGACGGTTAAAGACGTAGCTGGCGATATTACCCAATTACATGAAAAGATTAAGAAGAACAAAGAATTAATGGATAAATTGGATAAACAAATATCCCTTGATGGAATAACAACCAGTGAGATCGAAGAAAGTGGACGCAGTCAACCATTCGAACACGAATACATACAGGGCCTGAAAATACAGATCAAAGATATAGAAGGAACGCTGAAGAAAACTGAAAATAACCTATCAAGTATGCGTGAAAAACAGGTACTTATTAAAGACAAATTCAATTCAATGGTACGCAAATATAATGCACGTGCATCCGAGGTATACGCACCAAATCCCGATCTTATGGATGAAAACCAATTCCGTGCTGATATTAAAACCATGCAAACGGAACATTCTCGTCTAAATGAAAGAATTACGAGAATTGAAGACAATCATAAAACAACCGCCGAAGAACTCAGAGAACTTGAATTCAACTATCAGAGTTACGAAGGATTATGTAACCAATTTGATATTTCTCCGACTATCGTAGATACATGCGATGAACTCAAAGATCATAGCGAATTCACATCGATATTAAAGAGTAAACGAAAGAATGTCAGTGACAACGAAAACAAGTTTGGGCGTGTTAAGAATAAAGTAATGAGCAACATTGCCGATATTAACACAAGTGAATATTTCAAGACTCCTATCAGAGATAAACTGAATGTTGCAAATACTCTTGAAGATGCACGATTCAATGCACAGGCACTCGAAACGTATTCAAGTATACTTTTGAGAAGGATGGATGATCAGCAAAAGCACATTGATGCGCTCAAGAAGGTTGAAGAACATGTCGTGAATCAGGCATTGGGTATCGCAAAGATGTATAGAGATTATCTCGGAAAATTCCCGATGCTGTCCAGGATACAATTCATGGATGAAACATATGACATGATTAAAATCAATTTTGATAAATGTAAGTATTCGGATGAACAGGCGGAAAATGAAATGAAGCATTATATCCGAGACCTGATACGTAACATTGAAGAAAACAAGATTGATAAAACGAATGCGATACACAGCCTGACCCCTGCACTCCTATTGAATAGAGTAATGGATATGAAGAATATTCAGTTAAAAATGCGAAAACTTGATACAATCACCAACAACATGCAGAAATTTGTAAGATGGGAACAGATTGAAGCATCCGACAGTCAAACAAATGCAATATTTATCATATTCCTTGTTGTACTAATGTCATATATCAGGAATATTGTCATTGATCGGAGAGATATAACTACATCCAAGATGATGATAATAGACAATCCATTTGGATCAACCAGCAATTCATATCTATGGGATGTCATTGCATCAATTCTCGAACAGAACAGTGTTCAGTTAATATGCCCAACTCACAGTATCAGAACAGATATACTGAAATATTTCCCATTACACTTTAAGCTAACCACCGAACCATCTGCATCGGGACGATCAAGAGTGGGTATTAAAGTGGAAGCAAAAGACGAAACCTTGAATGCTATTAAACGTCAGCAAATGTATGGACAGATAACTCTGGATATTTGATAAAATTCGATTGCTACTCTTTCTACATGAATGGAGGATTGCCCTAGATGATTCCATTACAAAAACAATGATTATTCGAGGCTATACTCCAATTTTTGTATGTTGTTAATTGAACTTTGCTACATGGCATAATCCATAATGATAGTTGTTACCTTTCAATGAAATTGTAGAAGTAACCTACAAATATCAACCATAAGGTTAATATTCTTAGAAAAAAAAGCTATATGGTACATATCTACAATCCTTCAGCGGAAACCTTCGGCAATCAATAAGAAACTCATTGATTTAAGCCTCATTGAAAGTGATGATGCTTATTCAACAAATGTTGTAGAAACCCGAAAACTGTTCCCAAAATATCTGACTCCATGGAGTGAAGAAGATGCCATTAAATTAACAGAAATGTTCCGTAGGGGAGAGCACATGAATGAAATATCTTATACTCTTCAAAGGAACAAAAATGGTATAATAGGCAAACTGAAAAGATTAGGTCTTATAGAAATTAATGTGGCTGATTTAAAAATATGTGATGCTTGTAGTTATCGAGAAGATTGCACACTCAATCTAAATAAAGAATTATATTATACTCATGATGTTAAGACTTTAAGCAATAACCAGCAAAATAATGCTAAGTCTTGGAAGAAAGAAGAAATATCCTTATTAAAAAGCAAATTTTCTGATGGAGCAACAATCTTGGAATTGTCAGCAGTTCTTCAGAAAAACCAACAATCAATTGATGAGCAACTAATCATATCTGGCTTAATTAGTTGCAGATTGCATCAACTCAGACCGGAACTATTTAGAGAATAGTTACCGGACTTATTAATAAAGATGAGCCTTACTTTTCTTTTAATTCCAAAAAATCCTCATCCATTCCATAAGGAATTACATTAATACGATTTGTTTTCGTCGAAATATAATCAACATTTGTTAATGGCAATTGGAATGGAAATAGTGCAGGAGAGCTTGTTATCATTTTCAAAGACCCTTTTCCTTCTGGCATCGTGTGAAGTGTTGCCTCGAAAAGCAGAATGGATGTGTCTTTATCAAGCATATGAAATTGATTTGCTCTTTCATAGCATCCTTTGCAGTCCGAATCTTTCAAAACGTCCCATGTTACAAGAGAACGAATAACATATTGGGCATATCTGCTAACTGTTTGTCTGTCACCATACTGTTCTTTGAGCCTATTGATTATCTGATGATGAGTAATTTGGTCCTGAAGATTCAATAATCTTCCAATCTGTAAAGCTACATTAAACCAAAAAGGATAAGCTGCAGAAATCATTGCCCAGTGGATTGCAAACGCTTGAGATGGATGTTTTCGAAGCTGCACTAATGCTGAATCTCTTAAATCTATAAGTTCTGGGTCAGGAGATACCCAAACTTTCATCAAATTACCAACAACAAACTTACATGTATTCTCGCTGCGTTGCTCTTCCGAACCATCGCCTTTGTGAAACATAAGAAACTCATAGAGTTCCTGTCGTATGGATATCTCATCCATTCCAGCAAGAAGCATGCTAGACGTTTTGTCCATCCATTCATAGCGAATAATTTGCTTTATACCAATAGCATTGTGTCTTTTGCTCATCAACGACTCCTCTTTTCGAATATCACCAAAGGTACAATAACTTCTTCCATGGAGATTCCACCATGGCCAACTATAACTTCTCCTTCCTTGACAAATGCATCGCTTCCTTTAGTTACCAGTGGGAAATAGCCTGGAGGCAAACCAATAGGATTCCATTTTATTGCAAAAGGTAATGTTTTAGCAACAGAATCTCTGAGTTCGGACGTTGGATAAACCCTTACTCTTTCACCACGGGTTTCGGCTATAGCTCCTTCAGATGGACGTCCTTTTCCATTGCATTCGATATTACCATGATCGGATGTTAGCCACACCTGATAATTATTATCTAAAAGGTGGTCAATAAGAGAGCAAAGATATCCTCCCTGACACCATTGTTTGATCTGATTATGCATTCCTGCAGCACCTAGCTGCATTCCATGCATTATCTTGTCCACCTTGTCCACGACCAAACCAATAACTTTGGTTTGATTAAGATTGTGGGCCTCATCAAGAATCTCTCTAACATTACCATCTCCCAAACTACGCTGATAACCAATTTCTAGACGTGACAAACCTATTTCTTCCCAGAACTGCCGCCATAGATTACTTTCATTGTTTGTCGTATTAATTGACTTTGGATAGTAAATAGGTGGTCTCCCAGAGAAAACTGCCTGTCTTGATACGGAAGTCAATGTCGGTATCCAGGCAAAAGTTGCTGATTCTCTCATAATAAGGTCAGGATCTTGTTCATGCAGAACTTTTTTTATAGTGACCCATTGGTCAAGAGAAAGACCATCTGCAACAACCAGAGCTAACTTGACATTTGCTTCATTTTCTAGCTCTCTTGCCATACGACGAGGAACGTGGTGAAGCATTGCTGGATTTGTAGGAGGAAGATTGATCAAGCCAGCATAACTATTTCGCAGCCAATTAGTAAAATTAGTGTTTAGATTACTACTTATTTGCTGGAATCGCTCAAGTTCATCCACTTGATCAGTTGTATGAATAAGAGCTCTCAACTCTGCCCACTTCATAGCGAAGTCGACCCATTCCAAGTAACGGGATTCAATCGTAGGAATTTCATTTTCAATAATTTCAAGCAGGGCTTTTATGTGAATATTGACATCAATATCAATTGTTTGAGATATACCGCTTTTAATCCATGAATGATCGTCGATATGTACGTCAGGTTTTCTAACTGCTGTAAGTTTACCTTCAACAAAAAGATTATCAATATAAACACGAATGTCCTCATGATCAAATGGCAAATGATTTGGTCCTACATACTTTAGACCGTAATCTGAAGTTTCTTTAATTATCAGGTTTCCATGAGCTAAACCTTCAAGGAAGACAGGCCAACGTTCCTGTAAAAATGCAAAAAAGGCCTCTTCATCGGAAACAATAATGTCGAGTGGCCAATCACGAAAACGGTTATTATCTTTTAACAACTGAATCAATCTGGTACAACAGATTGATGGTATTTTTATCTTATTATAATGAATTCTAAGCAGTGTACGGAGTAGTTCAACATCATTGTTGATGAGATTTACTGCAATTCCAAAAATATGTAAAAGTATAAACTCATTGGTAGCATTATCACCCAAATCATTTGGTGAATATTTGTTCTGAGCATTAAATAATGCATCTAAGAGGTTACTATCTACTTCTTCAATTACTGAATAACTGAGATTCGGGAAAATGCTGCCAAGACTAAATGATACTATTCTTCCGGCTTTGAGGAGATCATAAGGCAAAGTATCTAAATCCGAGTTATGTAGTTGAAGTATAACTGCCTGTTCGGTTTGTTTTCCCTTATCCCATAAGTTTCTGTATCCTGACTCATAAGCATATCGGAATTCAACAGAATCATTGAAATCGATTAGATGAAAACCACGGTTCTTGAGTTCAAGTGAGAGCTTTTCTTCGGTAAGCAGATCATCCGGGTCACTTACGATGGTAAGTTTGCTGACATTGGGTATGAACTCGCTGAGTATAGTGTCTCTCCAACTACCAGGAATCATGACATTCTCCTTTGTATTTGCATTAGCAAAAGTGGTTTTATCTCCGGCACGGTCAGTCTTGCAGTTTCAAGTTCTTTTTTCCATTCGCCCTCTTCGGAAATACATTTATCCAAGCGGTATTGGCGAACCTCGGGAAGACCAACTCGCTCTATAGCTTTTAGCCTTGCTTCAAATGCATGCAATCCACGTGTTTTTTCATGTTCAATCGCAGAAATATGTTCCTGCTGAAGAACATCAAATGGTTCCTTTCCTTCTGATTCGGCAGCATTGGTTAGTATCTCATAGACTTCTGTAGATGCTTTATGATTAAGGGAATGCAAAACCTTTAGTTCCGTTGTCTGCATAATATCCCATATATGACGGGCAGTTGGAAGGAATACCTTTCCTTCGTCAGATACAAAGACACTGAGATATCGTCTTCTAATTTGTGGAATTCTTATGTTATGACTGTTATTGTGTAGTCCTGCTAGTAAGCGAATTTCAAACAATCCCCATAAACCGGATATGTTGGATGATAATTCTTCTAGAGAAACGCATGGTATTGGCTGTCCTAGAGCAATCATTGGTAGATTGAGGGCTAAGCCTCTGACTTTATTGTCTTCGAGATTAAGCAACACAGCATCATTGTTAAATTCAGCTTCATGTAAACTAAAGGTACATTTCAGGGGAACTTTGCTATCGGGCCACTTAAGCTCCCATGAAGACTTTTTACGGATTGCCTGGCCTCCATGAGAGTTGAGATAACCTACTGTCATGCGTTCAACCCAGTGAGGCAATGGATGCGAGCGTAGACGCTCTGCTGTTTGCAGGTCAGGTTCTTCCGAGATTCCATATATTGGAGATGATTCGCGAATCTCATGGATCTCTTCTCGAATCTTGGATACAGTATAATCAACAGAAGTTTCAATATTTTCAGGATCAAGAATTGCAGAGGCAAAAATACCTTCAAACAGCTCTCCAGCCTGAGCGGAATCAAGCACATCACCGGTTTTGTCAATTCCAAATTCATCAAGTATGATCGAGAGTTTCTGCTCCAGAACTTCCCGGACCCGGAATTCTATAGAGTCCTGGAAAAGAAAATTGATCGCTCTTACAACCTTGGTCTGACCGATACGGTCCACACGACCGATACGCTGCTCAAGCCTCATTGGATTCCAGGGAATATCATAATTAATGACAACGTGACAGAATTGCAGGTTCAGGCCTTCACCACCAGCATCGGTGGAAATGAGTACACGAACTTTGTTGCAGAAATCATCCTGAGCTTTTTTTCGTTCAGCCATATCCATTGAACCATTAAGAGTTACAACGGAAATCCCTCGAGCTTCAAGGAATTCTTTAAGCATTTGCTGGGTTGGAACGAATTCGGTGAATATCAATAACTTAAGGTCTGGTTCATTCTCATCTGCCTGGAGCTGATATATCCATTCTATCAGTGATTCTGCCTTGGCATCAGGTCCTTCCTGCTCACATTGGAAGGCAGCATCCAGAAGTGCTTCCACCTGGCTTCTTTCGTTCTGCATGGCATAAATACGGGATTTGAGAAGCTCATCGAGCAATTCCTGTCCATCCATATCATAAAGTTCATCTATGTCATCACTGGAGCTTGTTATCTCTTCCAAACGCTGGGAAGTTCTAAGTTCAGTTTCTTTCAAAACCTCAAGCCGGCGTTCCAGAGTAGTGCGGATAGCTCTTGTGCTTGAAACTACAAGCCTTTGCATGAGTATCATCAGGAAACCAATATGCTGTTTCTTTTCCCGCAAAGCTTGGTTGTAACCTTCACGAACGTATTCTGTTACAGCTTCATACAGCATCTGCTGTTGTTTGTGTCTTACTTCCCATTCAATTGGTGCTGTTTTAGTGATACGTGGTTTGAATAATGGTTTACCGTCACTATCAACAGCCTTGCGTTTTTCGGTACGAATTACATAAGGTGCCACACGTTCACGAGAAACGCTATCCATGTCCGGGAAGGTTTTGTCATCTAGCAGACTCAACAAACGGTGAAATGCATCACTTTTGCCCTGATGTGGTGTTGCTGAAAGTAATAGAAGGTACGGTGCAGCCTCAGCCAGACCTCTTCCAAGCTTATACCTGGCAACCTGATCAGTGCTGCCTCCTAACCTATGTGATTCATCAACCACAACAAGGTCCCAACCGGCGGTGATCAGGTCTTCAAAACGAGAGCGATTATAATCATCAATACGTTCCTGGCTCCATCCCCTGCGTTTATCCATTGGCTTGACCGAATCAAGGGATACGATCACCTGATCGAACATCCTCCATGGATTTGTATGTTGCTGTTTATCAGGCTCATCTAAAAACTGGAGCTTAGTACCCTGTGTCCAATAACGTGTATGATTGCCACCGATTATTTTTTTTATTGTAACAAGTTCCTCACCAAAAACAAGTTGGAAATCTTCATTGAAATGTGTCCGCATCTCACTAACCCATTGAGTAGCCAGTCCCTTTGGTGCTACCACTAGAATCCGACGAACCAGCCCTCGTAATTTGAGCTCCCGCATGATCAGTCCTGCTTCAATTGTCTTTCCAAGACCAACTTCATCAGCCAGTAGGTACCTCACCCTGTCTCCTGAAACAGCTCTTGTAAGGACACGTATTTGATGAGGAAGAGGAATGACATTAGACTCCATTGGAGCTAGAAGTACAGGCCCGTCAGAATCACGTGAACCACCCTCCAGCACCTCAGCTACTTTTGCCGCTGCAGCAACATAAGCAATGCGATTTGCTTCAATCTCCGGCTGGATCTCTGCAGTCAATGGACGTAATGCTGACTGCGGAACCCTGACCACAGTATCCTGATTAGGAAGCCAGATACGGTAAACTACGTTTCCCCACAGGTTTTGTTCTTCGATTATTTTGCAGGGTGAGTTATGGAGGGTGGAGTACTGCCATTCTTTAATCATTTAGCAACGCCATCTCCTTTAAAAAACGAGAAGGTTGCTTATTCCAGCCAAAGTACTCATTTGCATAACTCAAATACAAAGATTTTGATGCACGAGTAATTGCTACAAAACAGTTTCTTCTCTCTTCTTCTATTGATTTGTCTCCACTTCTAATTGCAAAATAAGTTGGGAACTGCTCTTCAGCCAATCCTATTACAAAAACATGGTCGAATTCCGTTCCTTTTGCAGAATGAACTGTTTGCAATCGGACACAATCTTTTCCAATAGACTTAGATTTAGGTGTTAAATCCATTTCTTGGAGAAATATGTGAAGTACAGCATTTCCGTTATAAGTATCCTCAATGTACTGCGCAATTCTTACCCAGTTTTCTTTATCGTTTTTGTAATCGGGGAAAATCTCATTATTTTGATTGTCAGTATTCACGTAATCAAAATGGCCAAGGCATATATCAACAAATTTTTGAAACTGGATTGTATCGCAAAGATACGTGGTTCCAGCTTTACAAATGGGATTCAGTATTTCACTCTCTGAGGCAGCATCAAAGAAAGCACGAAGTAAAGAACTACCTTCAACTTGTGCTTTTGCCGAGATGTCTTTAGCTGATAGTATTAAACCATTAATTTCAGTTGCGGCTGAACAAAGCTTGTTGAGCATACTACGGGAAGTAGGTGAGTTAGCCAGTTTAAGGCAAAAATACATTGTCAGTAGAATGGGACTTGAAAAATCTTGATTCTTACTAACAATCTCTGCGTTTATGCTATGCTCATTTAAGAACTTATTTGCAACAGTAAGTAGTTTATTGCTTCTTGCTATCAATAAACATTTATCTCTGTTTTGTCGAGGAATGCTGTTTATTTCATCAATAAGACCTGAAAGTTCAAGGTCAAAATTTGCATATGATGCTAATTTAACTGTACCTCTTTCATCACTAAAAGGAATTCCAGGTGATTTTGCTTGTATTCTATAGGAATTGTGTTCAATGAGTCGGTTTGCTATTTCTACAATTTCCTTTGGACAACGATAATTATATGGAAGTTGTAGGACTTCTATATTGTAATCTTTTTTAAGAGCTTCTAATCTCTTTGGATCAGCTCCATTCCATTGAAAAATAATTTGGTCTTCATCTGCAACAACAAAAAGATTTGCATTGTCTGGAGGAGCTAATAACTTGAGTATTGTGTATTGGGCTAAATTTGTGTCTTGGAACTCATCTACACAGATATACTTGTATACTGTTCTTATTTGTCGAGCAATGCGTGGTTTAGTTTCAAGAATTCGTCTCGTGAAGTACAGCATAGACCCAAAATCTAGTTGATTTTCCTGCATAAGTGCTTGGATGTATTGGTTAAATATAGACTGTAGTTCATGACATTCATTTTGATTTTCAGGAGAAAAATAGTCTGGTAGTTCCTCAACAGAAATTCCATGAGTGAACATAGTATCTATTCTATTTAATATATCTTCGGGAGTATCAACTTCAAGTTCCTTAAGGATAGCAACTCGATCCTTTTCATCGGTTATTATCGAAAAGTCGGGCATAAGATTGAGATGACTCCCATGTTGGCGCAATAGATCAGTACAAAATGCATGAAAGGTCCTTACTTGGATTCTATTATCCAAATGTCCAAGCAACATATTTATACGTTCTTTCATTTCCTTGGCTGCTTTCGTCGTGAATGTGAGACCAAGTATTCGAAAATTTTCATCAGAACTGTTTTGTATAATATTAGCAATCCGCATAGTCAAAACAGCTGTTTTACCAGATCCCGGTCCGGCAAGTACGAGAAGGGATTTATCTCCCCATTCAACTGCTTGGCGTTGACTTTCATTTAGCTGAGGAATTGATATCATTGAGAAACTCCAGAAATGTCATTGACTTTTTCAAGAATCTGCTTTATTTCTTCTGGGACACCATTTGTTCCCATATCTTTAATCAACATAATTGCATTAAGTGAAGCAGCAGGCTTTGAAAAGTGTCTTTTGAGGCAAGCATATACCTGATTCCAATATTCAGGAGTTCCCTCTTCTGCTGTAATTTCAGGATTGGATCTGTCTTCTAGTTTTCTGGCTACATTCAAAGCTTGACCTGGCTTCTCGGGAAAAGTTTCTTTCATTTCTTCCAATACTTGTTCCCAAGTAGCACTTGGATAAGTAGTAGTAGTAGTAGTATTTATTCCATCTAAATAAGGATCTCCGTAGCCGGCAACACAAAGAAGAACATCCATGTTTGACTCAGAAAGTTTTGTAACATATGTAGACTCGTCTCTTCCATCCAACAAATTCTTTGCACTTCTAATATACTTATCTCCGGCTTGATCATTATCTGCCACCAAATGCCAATCAATACCAAGGGAATCTGCCACTTTGATAAATAAACCAGGACCACCTGCTTGACTATATTCGACAATTCGTAGACCGTATTGATGTACATCAATTTCTAATATTTGAGAACATTCGGACATTACAGAAACGTCAGTCTCACCCTCAACAAGTAACCATTTTTTAGCAAATAATAATTCTCCACGATTTCTTCTAACTTGGTGATTAAATTTCCTCAACTCCTCATGAGTCAAGCAATCCTTTTGAATTATGTTGCATTCGCATACATTTGCCATTCTATTCATCCTTCTAAGATTTTCAACAGGCACCTCCGACAGAATGTCACCTGAATGAGTTGCAATAATCTTTTGCCCAGGCAAATTACTTAAAATAGGCCAAATTGCACGGATTGCATTGGGGTGCAAGTGTGCTTCTGGTTCTTCAATCGCAATTATTGGCTCAGCTAAACGGTTTACATCGACTTTTATTCGGGTCTTTAAGTATGCGCTAAAAAGAAGAAGCACACAAAGACTTTGAGTACCTTCTCCATGTTTATAGATGGGAACTTTTGTATTTGTTACAGTCGGAATATTTACATCTGTATATCGTATCGTTTTATAAAAATCAGCTGGTTTAGGATCTATGCTAACGTTATTAGCATCCCCAACAGAGATAAAAGTTGAAAGTTGCTTTACTTCGGTTACAACATCCTGAAATGACAAGTGGGAACCAACTATTTTTTTATTAACTTCTTCTAGTTCAGATTCTAATTCGATTCTAGTATCATCATTTATACTTTTACTTTTTAGAAAGGCTGACCAAAAAGTAGCTTGGCTACGAAATTCTTCTTTTGCATCTCTTAGTGCAGAAAGATAATAAAAAGGACGAAGTTTTCTCATTTCTTTAAGAAAAGGTTGCTTACCTACCATTTCATTATCAGCATCATCCAAAAAAGAATAACTTTGCTTTAGTTCTCCTTCTTCTTTATCGAACCAACCACTTATGCGTAATTTAATCTTTGAATACTCTTCACCAACAATTACTTCATTTAATGCTTGTATTGTTTTCTCATCCCATGGATGATCCTCTGTTTCCTCAAATGTAAATGTGAGATTTATAGGTAAAAACTGTTCTTTCTTCTTTATTTCGTTGTCACGGTAAAAATCATATTCTGAAAAATTAAAAACTCGATCAGACTTTATTAAATCCATTCCTATGCGTAATGCCTCTAGTACAGATGTTTTACCACTATTGTTTTCCCCTATCAATACAGTGATGTCATGATTAAGCTCAATCTCTAATGAAGTGATACCACGAAAATTTTCAATCTGGACACTTGTCAAGAACATCTCATTCCCCTCCAACCCTTGTCACAGCCTGATCATACCACATCAACAATTTCGGGTCCTCTTCCAAAATCTTGCCGGGTATCAAATCAGCCACCTTAATTATCGTGGAATAATCCCGATCTTGCCAGGCTTTCTTAAACCCAGCACGTACGGCTTCCATCCTGAATACTTTGAGTTTCTTTGTAACCTGCTTGTACCCCTCGAACTCTTTCAAGAGCGACCTCTCACGCAGTTTCTCCAAATCCCCTGCCTTGTTAGGATCAGGCACATACCATCGATCCTTAGCCTTAGCAATCAATTCCAAATCATCCTTCTGACGATTACGCATCTCTGGCCAGTTGGTAGAAAGATAACTGTGAATCTGGCTTGACACATCCCCAACCCCGTCGTATTTCAGGAAGTTCTGGTTCAGCAGTTCTCTCAGGTCCAGTTGCTGCTCGTTCTTGCTCCATCCGCCAAGCTCCTGCATGAATAGAGGATTTATATCTTGGAATGTCTGCGGCTTTACCTTGAGAAGCTGGCGCAACCACTGGATAGCAGATGCCTCATCAGAAACGAACAGTTTTGTCTGGATGAGCTGCCCGGATGTCAATTTCTTACGGTCATACTCTGCAGCCTGCTCTGACAGGAAGTACATACCATCACGCTCAATGAACCGCTGCCCAAGATTAATCTGGAACTCCAGGCTCGAGATTGGCACAGGATATCCTTTGCGGACATAGTAAGCTACCATTTGGTCGAAAAGAATGCGCGGATCTCGTTCAGGAATTTGTTGTAAAAAAGAACCTTGATATTTGGTAACTGGCAGGTATTCCAAGTGAGTGCGGACAAAATCCCAAACTCCTGCTTCAGTTTGAGCTTCTTTCTGGAAGCGTTCCTCAAAGCCGTCGTTTGGCTTGTAAGCGGAGATGACGAGGTCTTGTTTTACAGCGGTTGGTGTATTTACTGCTTTAAAACTACCTTGCTTTTTATCAAGAGCAGATATGTTGGCGATTATGAAACCTGCCTCTGCAAGTGCTGTCTGAATGCTGTTCCATACCGAAGCTTTTGTGTTGGAGAACTCTACGGTCATCCAACGCCCGGGTTTTAATACTCTGTAGGCTTCTTTGAAGCAGGCCGTCATAAGCTTACGGTATTCCTCTAACCCTTTACCTTGGATACTATTTTCAATAGCTTCTGGCTTGTTGTTAGTCCATACTTTGAGCCACGATTCCCATAGGTAATTAAGTTCAGAATACATCAGATTTGAACCGAATGGAGGATCGATAAAAATATAGTCCATATGATTTTCCGGAAGAATTGTTTTTTCAAGAGAAGTACAAAAAGTTGGGTTTTCAGTACAAGAACTACCAGCTTTTTTCATATCTCCAACCTTATAGTCTAATAATTTAAACGCACTATTTTCAGTCCAAAGAGAAGGTATGTATAAAGTCCCGCTGACAGTACCCATTTTTCGATCTAAAGTAAATTTGTACATTTTAGTTGTTCTAATCATACTGGCAGTTAACCAAATAATAAGTCGAGCATTTTCTCTTTCGATGGCACGCTTCATAACAGCTGCCAATACCCACAAATTCCGCTTCGGATAAAAGTGATGAACATGGGTGATGCCGGTGGGATCATTTCGACGGGTTTCTTTGCCTTCCATCATTCGATCAATTGGGAACCAGTACGGAATATCACTAGTCTCTATCTTCCCAATCAACTCCATATCCAATTCATTCGGTGCTTTCTCAAAACGTTTTTTTTCAACTGAATAATTAATCAGCACTGGTACTTGCTTTGCTTGCTTAATAGTCTCCTTGATAGCTGAATCGTATTTAGTGACCCACGTTCTTTCCATATTACGTTTGGTGAGTTTGGCCGAGCAGTTTTGACAGGGAAATTCGTCATGAACTTTTCCTGCCTCCATATCAACCGCCGCTTCCCAGAATACAATTTCATTTGCACATTCCGGACAAGCAAAAACATCCGACCAGACCGTATAATTTATCCTTCCAATTCTTCCATCAGTATGTTTTGTTTCATACATCCAGCCACATTCATCTTCTACCTCTTTCAGGATGCTTTTTGCTTCTTTTTCAAATGCTTTCAAATCTACAGGAGTATTGTAGTTGTAGGCGATGAAAGTCGCTGCCGGAGACAGGTCATTCAAGACAGCCCTGCGCATACCCAACTTTGAGAAAGGCACCCAGCGGGTTTTACCGTCATCGTCGGTTTCCTGTTGCATGATAGTGCCGTCGGGTTTGACCTGGTAACCAAGGGATTCCACGGTCTTGCGGTCACCACACATTTGTGCAGCCACACCGGTCATACCTGTACCGCAGAATCCATCAAAAACAATGTCTCCAGGTTCGGTATAATGGAGGATGTAACGCATGATAGCTTTATGTGGTACCTTGGTGTGGTAAGAATGTGCGTTGTAAATAGGATCGTTCTTGCCTTCTTTAACGTCTGATGCAAAGGGTTCCTTGTGGTACTTGTAATCTGCCGGTTTTTCAGGCTTCTCGGCTTCCCATTCATTGATGAAATCTGTAATCCAGGGATTCGGACAGGCTGTGTAGTATGGTGGGTCACTTAAATGCAGGATATCTTCATCCGAGCCGATGGGGAAACCTTCAATCTTACGGAATTCCGGGTCCTGCAGTTTTTCACGCAGCTTTTCGGCGAAATACTTGCGACTTTCTTCTTCGCTTTCGAAGGCCATGCCAAGGCAGGTGATAGCTCCACCATCTTTTTTTATTACCTGTGCTTTATCAAAACCTAACTCTTGATTATCGCTCATTGTTATCCCAAAATCATTCTAACAGAATCTTTTTTCTAGCAATTTCTTCAATAATCGCTGCGTTGATGCTGCCATCTAGTCCATCCTCTGAAGTGATGAGCTGGTCTTCATAGCCATTTTCAGAGTACCATTTTTGTTTTCTTTCCCAACTCTTCCTATAGCTGGGTACACTCAGCATGCCTAAATGTTCCCAATAGAAAGTATCTCCTTCAAAACTGACAGTGAAATCTGGCAGTCTATAATCATTTGGATTATCTTCTTTATTCAGTAATTTTTTCTCGTACTCATAACTTATTCCTAATCTTGTTAGTGTATCAGCAACAATTACCTCAGATTTTGATCGAACCAGTATATTTTTGGCTGTGCGATGTATCAGATGATTCGCATAATATTTTTCATCTGATTCAGGTCTTACCGCCATTACAAACATGTTTGTATTTCGTAATAGAGATGCAGATTCCTGAGGACTGCGAAGTCTTTCAAGAACATCTGTATCCTGTTCGATCAGAAGTACCATTTTCTGGCGGAAACGTGTTAAACCAGTGTAGAGTAGCTCTTTAGATAAGGTGGATGCCTTTTTGGGAAGAATTAAGAATACATAATCAAAGTCGCTTCCTTGAGCTTTGTGAACTGTTAAAGCATAGGCAAGTTCCAGACTTCCATCAACTTCATTGCGATAATAACGATAGGATACTTCAGGTTGAGTTGAATACATTACAGCAAGACTGTTGTAATTCTTATTCGTTGAAGTGACCAGACCAATCTCACCATTGGCAACATAGTTAAGTCCTATTCCCTGAGGCCATGCCTTTCGGGAACAGTTGAACAACTGAATAACTTTGTCAGTCCAGACTATTTCTTGTTCTCCAAAAGGACGGGTACCTTTCCGTCTGGAAAAGTTAATCATCCCACCTCTATAACGGGCCTGAATCTTACGATTTATTTCTGTAGTACCAAATTCATGATTCCTTACCGGACTAAGAATTTGCCAGTGCTCAGCTTTACATGGATTATGATTCTCATTTTTCTTGTTATTTCCAATTCCTATACTTTCATTGAATTGTAGATAATCGCCACTACCTTCTTTTATACCAAGTAGGTACTCCATCCTGGAAGACAATAGTTCATCAAGCTGCAGATGATCTCTCCAATAATGGACCTCTAAATCTCCATCTACTTCCTGTCTAGCCACACGAGAAAGTAAATCATCATCACCTGGTATTGGATCTTCACTAAGGTATCCATCTGCTAGTTGCAGAGCCAAACTATTATGATCCTCATGTCTGGCACGTTCTGTTAAATGTGCCAAGCAGGCATTTCTGTCTTCTAGTGAAAGTTGGAACTTTTCTGGATACAATTTTTTGATGGTCTCATCATCTGCTTTCAACCAGCTAACAATATCAACAAATGGACGACCAGGACCTATTGGAGGAAGCTGATTTGAATCGCCTACAAGAACCAAACGGGAAACCATGTTTAAATCCAGTGCACGGAATAAAACACCCAATAAGTCCATTGGGATCATTGAGGCTTCATCAATAATGACTGTAGGAGCTCCTTTTTCTTCTCCGCCATCATATCGAAGAGAAAAGTTACTTGGATTTATCCACTTATTCCGCATCAGTAACTGATGAATCGTATATGTGTCTCTTACGGTATTATCATCTCTTTTAGTACGTTCCATTAATCGCACACGAGCCTTTCCGGTGGGCGCCAGGAGCAATATAGGACGTTTTCCTTCAAGCTCTTCCAGACCTTTGAGGAATACTTTAAGGACACTTGTCTTTCCAGTGCCTGCTCTACCTGTAAGCACGCTAAAACGTGATTCGTATATTTTGCTTAATGCTTTGGCTTTCTCGACTCGAGCACGTTCTTCTACTTCAGGTGGAAGCTTTGAACCTTTGCCGTCTCCAAATTCTTCTTTAAGAAGAGTTTCCCATGACCAGTCTGAATCGGGTGCTTTGTTTTTCTTTTTGACTCTCCTTAAAAGTTTACTAGTAACTTCCTGTTCCAACTCAGACAGGATCTTAAGTGCCATGGTTGGAGGATTTGAATCTGTACGGAAATCAATGACTTCCTGGTAAAAACTCTGTTGTCCAAGCACCAGGTCCGAATCAGGCATGCATGCTCTTCTTTCCGGGAAAAGCTTTCTGATTCTTTCAATAACCTCAGCAAAAGGCAACAGAGTATCACCATTAGCAGCTGCCTCTCTTAGTATTGAAACTGCACATCCTCTTACACGACGTGTATCATCTTGTGGAATTCTCTCATCTGGCGGAAGGAAAATGGCTGCGTCTCCTTCGGGTTTCATTCCTCTATCAATAACTTCCAATGATATTGTATCTCTATCCTTTCCTCCCTGATCCATTTCTGAAATAAGATAAGGATTCTCAACAAGTTCATCATCTGTTGCATTAATTCCTGCATTTTTCCTTTCATCAGCATTTACAATTCTTCTCACTTGGGCAGGAGTGAGTTCAAATCTTACAAGCAATGCAAGTAACTTATGACGTGATGAAGGGTAAGCAGCCCATCGTCTAACTGCCTCTTTCATTGGTTTAGCATATTCTTTTTCTTCGCATTCTTGTCGACCTTCAAGTATTGACAGCAAATATTCCCAGGCATTTTCCCCTTTCTTAATACGAGGCATCAATACCTGTTTGTGAAAAGCAGTGCCTACATCCACACCAAGGAACTGAAGTACACTTCCTGCACCAGGAAATGGTCCACGATTGCGCCAGACCTCAGAAAGCACATCATTCAACCATGTAAGATGTCGGTTCCATTCTCCAGCTACTTTATTTTCATCTATAACAGCTTGAAGGGATTGTATCAAACGTTCAAGAGCACCTATTGATGTATCATCACTGACGTGTTCTCCCACATACGAGAAATCCAGCATTGCCCCATCTGGAATACGGCAAATTATATTAGATGGATCATGTCCCTCCCGCAAATATTCATGATAAGGTAATAAAAAACCCTGGTTCTCAAAGTCATGAGTGATACATCGAGACCATAGTGGGTAATCATCATTGTACTGAGGAGGTTTCTTATCATAGAATTGTTGTGGCCCTATGTTGGAGATACGACCAACACCAACTAAAATACGATTAAGGTTTTCATCGAGTGGATTTCCCTGGTTACAATAGAAGAAGACAAGTGAGGTGTCCTTTTCCAATAGTTTCCAAAAATTATCCAACATATTCAGTTGTCGATCCGGTTCAAATATCCAACCAACTTCTTTATTTGGATCGTCTGGACCTCGGATACTAAGATGCTCATCTTCACAAATTTGCCGGAAATTTTCCTCACGCATCCAGCGATAGGGTGATGGGCAAACTGAGTATGGAGGCATCATTTCCTTTTTGGATGGAAGTTTTCTGAATTCAAGAGGATCATTATGGGTAATCTCAAAACCTATCGATGAAAAAGCAATAGGATCACGAGAACAAGGTGGTTGCCATCCATCTAATTCTGCCAAGGGCTTACCGGCTGCTTCCACTTCTCTTTCAAGTTTCGCTGGATCAGCTAGATTTTCCCGTATATGCTGATTGACAATACAATAGGCATTCTGGTCTGGATGGTCACAAATGTGTCCATCCCATCCTCTGTCATGCCAAACCAGACGAACTGAAAGATGTTTGCTCATTTAAATGTCTCCAACCCTAGTCACAGCCTGATCATACCACATCAACAACTTCGGATCCTCTTCCAGAACCTTGTTTGGTATCAGATCAGCCACCTTAATAATCGTAGAATAATCCCTCTCTTGCCAAGCCTTCTTAAACCCAGCTCTCACAGCTTCCATCCTGAACACTTTGAGTTTCTTTGTCACCTGCTTATACTCCTCGAACTCTTTCAGCAGCGACTTCTCACGTAGTTTCTCCAAATCTCCAGCTTTGTTAGGATCCGGCACATACCACCTGTCCTCAGCCTTAGCCACCAATACAGGGTTGTCCTTTTGGAGATTACGCATCTCCTGCCAGTTGGTAGAAAGATAACTATGGACCTGACTCGGCACGTCGCCAATACCATTGTAACTGAGGAAATTCTGGTTCAGCAGTTCCCTCAAATCCAGTTCTTGCTCGTTCTTGCTCCATCCGCCAAGCTCCTGCATGAACTGCGGATTGATATCCTGGAATGTTTGTGGCTTTTCCTTGAGAAGCTGGCGTAGCCATTGAATCGCAGAGGCTTCATCTGAAACAAAAAGTTTCGTCTGAATAAGTTGCCCGGATGTCAGCTTTTTGCGGTCATACTCTGCAGATTGCTCTGACAGGAAGTACATGCCATCACGCTCAATGAACCGTTGCTCAAGTCCTATCTGGAACTCCGGGCTTGAGATTGGTACAGGATATCCTTTACGGACATAGTAGGCTACCATTTGGTCGAAAAGAATACGCGGATCACGTTCTGGTATTAGTTGTAACAAAGCACCCTGGTATTTAGTGATTGGTAAGTATTCTAAGTGAGTGCGAACAAAATCCCATACACCTTCTTCGGTAGTTGCCTCCTTTGGGAATCGGTCTTCGAATCCACCGTTGGGTTTGTATGCAGAGATAACAAGGTCCTTAAGTACAGCTATTCGGCTCCTAATTGTAGCCATACCACCTTGTTTTTTATCAAGAGATGAAACATTACCGATAATAAAACCTGAATTTTCAAGAGATGTTTGAACAATATTCCAAACGTAGGAGTTAGTATTAGAAAACTCAATCGTAACCCATCTTCCAGGCTTTAAAGCTGCATGGATAGTTTTAAATCCATTTTCCATCAATTTTCTATATTCTTCTGGTCCTTTTCCTTGCACGCTGTTCTCAATTGCTTCGGGAACATTGTCAGTGAATAGATTCAACCAACTTTCCCACGGGAAACTCAATTCAGAGTAATTAAGATTTGATCCAAATGGAGGATCAATAAATACGTAATCAATACTTTCATTAAGTGAAGCGGTGCTAAAATTTTCTGCTGAAGCTGTTGAAAGTAGATTTCTAGAAAACAACGGATACGTATTATAGCTACGAGACTGAGTTTTAAGTCTGTCTTCCAACAATTTAGTTATCGGGGTCTCCATACTGATGGATGGTGCATAAAGCGTACCTTTCCGATGTCCAGCATTACAACCTCCGCCCCCAAAGAAGTAATTCTTTAAATGTAGTTGATTTAACTTTGTAGCACGATTTAAAAATCCCGTAAATAAAAATTTTAACTCAATTCTCTGTTTTGATGAATTAAACGTCTTACTGAGTACCCATAAATTTCTTCTTGTATAGAAATGATGTACATTAGTGATACCGTGAGATACTTTTGGTTGTCGAGTATTGTACCCATCTGGAATTTCAGCTTTTGGAAACCAATAAGGAATTTCACCATTCTCAATTTTCTCGATTAATTTCAAATCAAACTCATCTGGATTTTTCTCAAACTTTTTCTTATCTATTGAATAGTTTATCAGCACCGGTACTTGCTTTGCGTGCCTAACAGTTTCCTTAATTGCAGAATCATATTTGGTAACCCATGTCCTCTCCATGTTGCGTTTGGTTAGCTTGGATGAGCAGTGCGGACATGGAAACTCATTATTTACCTTACCTTCCTCCTTATCCACCGCTGCTTCCCAGAATATAACCTCGTTTGCACAATCTGGGCAAACAAACACATCAGACCAGACAGTGTAATTAATCTTCCCAATCTTTCCATCGGAATGTTTAGTTTCATACATCCAACCGCATTCTTCTTCGACTTCCTTCAGGATGCGTTTTGCTTCTTTTTCAAACTCCTTCACATGCACAGGAGTGTTGTAGTTGTAAGCGATAAAGGTAGCTGCCGGAGAAAGATCATTCAATACAGCTCTGCGTATACCAAGCTTTGAGAAAGGTGCCCAGGTGATTTTACCATTTTCATCGGTTTGCTGCTGCATTATAGTTCCGTCTGGTTTGACCTGGTATCCAAGGGATTCCACGGTCTTACGGTCACCGCACATCTGCGCAGCTACACCGGTCATACCTGTTCCGCAGAAACCGTCGAATACTATGTCTCCAGGTTCTGTATAGTGGAGAATGTAACGCATGATGGCTTTGTGAGGGACCTTGGTATGGTATGAGTGGGCATTGTAAATGGGATCGTTCTTGCCTTCGCTCACATCTGCTGCAAAGGGTTCCTTGTGATACTTGTAATCCGCTGTTTTTTCGGTTTTCTCGGATTCCCACTCATCGATGAAATCCGCAATCCAGGGATTAGGACAGGCTGTGTAGTATGGCGGGTCGCTCAATGCAAGGATGGCATCATCCGAGCCGATGGGGAAACCTTCTATCTTGCGGAATTCCGGGTCCTGCAGTTTTTCACGCAGCTTTTCAGTGAAGTATTTACGGCGTTCTTCTTCGCTTTCGAAGGTCATGCCAAGGCAGATGACTTTCTTGGAAGATTTACTACTGCTGTTGGAGAAATCATCATTTAAAGTGGTATCATTCATTATCATATCCTCATTCCAGCACTATCCTTACCTTAGCCGGATCTTTGCCCTTTGTCAGGCTATCCACATAATCATTGAGCAGACTTTTGAACTCAGTAGGACTTGCGGGTCCGATTTCTGCCAGCTTTTCAACCAATTCGGATTTCTTCACTGGGATTTTCTGCAGGCCAGCCAGAACGGTTCTGATAATCGTTACAAAATCATTATCTAACGGATGAGGCAGCTCTCTTGTTGAAAGGAAATCCTGCACCTGTTTTCTATCATCTTCATGGAGAAGCTCATTTACATTTGCCTGCGTGATAGGGTCTTCCAGATTATTTAGAAGCGTTGAAGTCCACTGACCAATTATCTGGTCTAATTGCACTTCCATTTGATTCAACAGAGATGATGCTTGGACTTCACCTTCTACTGATGGTTTGAATTGGCAATGCGGACATATAGGATTAGAAATGATGTCCTGCTCTGTAAGATTAAAGCAGCTCTTAAGCCCTGCCAGCCGGTTCTGGAAATCAGTAAGCTGCTGTCTTGGCATCAGGTCTATTCCAGCTAGTTTAAGCAAAGTTTGATAACGCACATCTTTCATCAATGCCGCCTTTTGCTTGTCATCGTTGACACCCAGACGTGACTTGGTGTGCAATGTACTATAAACATTGATGTAGTCCCGCTTAAGCTGTTGCAGCTTAGTGTTTATCCCCTGGGATTGACTGGGGAGTGTAGAAAGGTTTGCTTGCTGCAGACTTGTACGAATATCTGTGCGTACAGCCTTCAAGCGGTCCACCCACTCATGATCAACAGGTGGTACCGTCTCTGCTGTTGTTAACCATGACACAATAGAACCCTGATTCATTACAAACTCACGTAGAGATTCAAGATTGTCCAGTGCCAGAATAGCTTTTTCATGGGATGAAACCTCTTGTGCACTATAGCGGAAATTCTTGAGCTTTCCAGGCGTTGAATAAACCTGTAACGATTCAAAGAAAGCTTTTGCTTTTTCTATTCCCTCCGTCTGGTTAGCCAGATCAGTACCAATTAGCAGGTTCGTTCCCCAGAATGAAACACCTTCACGCATTGTTTGTTGTGCTATAACTATACGCTTGACAATCTTATCCACTGCTTGCTGGAGGTTTTGTACAGGCTCGTCCTTGCCCTGAGTAATAAGTTGTGCCATCCCTTGTGCCATACCCAAAAGCTCGAAAAGTGCTTTAAGTGCAGGCATATTCCAATCTTTTGGCTGCTCTATATGCTTGAATCTAGTCAATTCATCCATAGAAGTAGCAGCAAATTGTTGAAGTCCGGTGGCATCAAACTTTTTCCCTGGGATGGCTAATACTATATCACCAGAATATGCCAGTGCTGCAAGAACAACTACCACCCATTCCGATTCCAGCCGTGCAACTCCCGGGTTCATATATTCGAGCCCAAGGTCATCAAAGATGATCTCACTGCGATTTACCACCTGCCCATGGCCCTTTGTCTTAAATGTATCGAGAATGAAATTAGCATATCTTGATTTATGCGGATCAATCTTCTCACCGTCCAGCAGTTCCAGTGCATCCAGAACAGCAACAGCTTGCTTGGTACGGCTCTGACCGGCAAGCGCCCTCAATGCATCCTGAGCAGCTTGCTGTCGGTTACTTCCAGTTATCAACACGGAAAAGAATGGGTATTCTGGAGCCTGATCTGTAAAACGTGGTTCCAGACATAACCCTGCAATAGTGTTAACCAGATCACGGAAATTGACACTCTCCTGCGAGGTTAAACCGGGAAGACCTTTGATAGACTTTCCTTTTGCCCACTCAGCCATTAACTTGGTACGTCCCTGATATGTTACCTCAAAATCATCAGCCATATGTTTCTGCAGCCATTGTACGAGTTTCTTGAGGAATTCGTTTGCTTTTGATTCATAGGTAGCTTTCGCATGACCCGAGGATGTGGAAGCAAGATCCAAAGCAGCAGCATAGCCTTTTAACGCTAACTGGAAATCATCATCTGCTCCTTTCAACCGGAAGAATACCTCATCAGGGTTCTTTTCATTTATATAACGCGTTAATTTACTGCTAAAATCGAAAACCTGGATGAAATAAAGATAGAAATCCCGCTGAGGTACAGCAGTAGAACGCTCATCAGGAGAGCCAAAGAACAGGTACCCAGTCCGTGCTGCTCTGTGCGCCTGCCATTCAAGTTCATGTTGCCATATCTTATAACCGGTAACATATGTCGAATCCGTAGATTCCATCACTCTTTTAAGTGCCTCATAGTAAAAACGGTCAAGTTGGGAATCCTCAAGACTTTCAGTTCTCTTTTCTATTAAAGCATCAAAATCATCTGTCTTCTTCAGATCGATGTAGAACTGCTGGTTTTCTTGATTGAAGGAAATGAACTGCCCGCTTACGGTCTTATGGATCTCACGGAGGACAGTTTCTACATGGGTTTGAAGATCTTTGTCAGGATCATCGCTTCCCAATTCAGCTATCATTGGTTCAAAAAGTAACAAACTGTCACGCAATTCTTCAGCCGTAGCACCAAGAGTTGCATAGATATCGCCTGTTGTAAGACGATGCACAGATAGAGCATGTATCAGACGCAAAGCCATTGGCCTATAAGCAGGTCTTGTAAAAGCCTGTTGTATTCGTGATTCCAATACCTGACTGCAATCTATTACTGCCCTTATCTCAGGAATTGAACGGAATGAAGCATTTTGCTTCAAGGTATTCCAATAGCTATCAAAAGATATAAGCCCCGGATACTCCTCAGGAACCTCTTTATTCATAATGGACTTCATTTCCGTGGAAAGCGTTTTGAGCACTTCACGTTTTTCGATTACCTTAACACGTTCGAATGTGTCAATATAATCAGGATGTACCGGGAAAAGACGGACAAATTCATCCATCCTTTCATTGAGCCCTCCATAGAACTTAGCAAAAGGCGTAAGATATTCACGTATCAGTGTTTGCTGCTCAGATGTTTTTTTAAGCAAACGTTCGGCCACTACGAACTTAACATCACTGCGTGCAATAATAACCTGTTCAAAACGATCCTTTACTCTGCGAATACTGTCTGCTACAAATGCAAAACGTGGGCTGTCAAATATAGCTTCCTGTACACCAGCCATAAAGCGGAAGCGCAGGTCTTTACAGACTTCACCCACTTCCCTTAGGAAATTTAAATCAAGAATGAGTTCTTGGTCCTTTCGACTTCGAAGGTAGTCTAAAAGTTCGTCTACTACTAGGAACAAACCATGATCTGGATAAACCTGATGAAAAGCTGTCATCATTTCTTCAAAAGCTCGCTTGTGGCCGACCACTGTACCTGCTTCAGGGAAAACATAATCGACTTGCAGTTTGTCAAGCTTCTCCTCAAGTTCGGCTACCAAAATATCGCGTAACGACATTGTTGTTGAGCCAATCTCTGTACGGACAACTTTAAACTTCCCAGCAATCTGTTTTGCAGAATCAGCAACATCTTTATGATTTAGTGAATCTAACAAAGAAGCGTTTTCGGCAAGGCTGGAAATAACTGACATTAAGTGAGATTTACCTGTACCGTAGTTACCAACAACCAATATCCCCTTGTTGTCTATTGGCCGGTCGAATTGCAATTGAGGAATGACAAGATCGATAAGTTTCTCTGCCATTTCTTCTGAAATTACATAGGTATTTACAAGATGATGAGCTGCAGTAGATTTGTCAGCATCACGCAATTGAACTACTGACTCAATTGGGTCGAATTGAATAAGATTTTCATACTTCATGTTTGCCCTGCCTTTAGGTTTTTTTATGAATCACTTGTTGACGTTTTCCATTTTTACGATTAATGTGTCTTTTAAATCATAACTTTGATATTCTGGGTGACTTGGTTCGGCATAGATCAGCCTTCCATCCTCTGAGTAACCATTCCAAGATGCGATAACCACACAATTTCTGGAGATTTTCTGCAGGATTCTAAGCGGGTCCAACTGTAATCCCGTATCAAAAAGAATCTCAAGGTTATCCAGAACCTTAATTGAATGTTTATTGTCAATGACATCGTCTAAAATCTTAAACATATTAAGAGAGCGTTGTTTTGGCGTCATTTCAAGTAGTTGCTCTGAAAGCTTCAAATTAACATTAATAACTGGAACATCAAATTCATTTGCAATATCGTTAAGAACAGCAGTTTTACCAGAACCGGCTTTTCCAACTAGCAGAACAAGTTTGTAATACAAATCATCTGTCTCTTTCAAAGATTGCATTAACTTGTCTTGAATTGTTGTATATACCATACCTGCTCCAATCAATACTATAAACTCTTTAATTATTTGTAAATGTATCTATTTATTTTTATTAAGAATATATAGTGGTAAATTTGTCTTTAACCGTATCTTTTTCATGAGGAAACATCATCTTAGTTATACCTAGGCTACATTACAAACTTAATAAATAATTTGTACACAAATATTATACAAATACATATTATATATTGTTTTTGAATTTCTTTTGAAACTCATGCTTTATAATACTCACATATCCCCGTATAATCACAGAACCGGCAATTCGGCTTCCCCGTCACCTCAAAGTCTTCCTTCAATATCCTATCCACAATCCCCTTGATTCTCTCAACCACAACTCTAATGCTCTCTTCATTCACATCCACCACCCGCAGTTCAGCAATTTCAGGATGAACATACATATGACCAGCCTGAACTGGTAGCTTTCCATACTTCTCCTTCACTGCCAGGCAATACAGAGCCATCTGAACATCATCTTTCAGTTTGTTCTTACTCAGGTTGCTCTTGCCAGTCTTATAATCGATGACTATGTATTCTCCATCAGGAGTTCTGTCAAGCCTATCAATAAAACCTCCGAAATGAGCTCCGTCAAGGTCGAGTTCGAACCATTCTTCGACTTCAACAGTTTCATTGGGATTATCCTTCTCAAAATCGAACCAGAACTCAAGCATCTTCTGCATCTTGTTGTATTCCTGCTTCTCCTGGGTTTCGGAGTCAAAGTTGGAAGATTCCCATGAACTGTCCAGCATGTTCTTTGCAAGGTCCAGATCAAATGCCTCATCTTGCATCCCAAGTTTTGCCATTTCCTCAAGTACAGCATGAACATCCGTACCCACCTGGAAAAATGTTTTCTGTGGAGTTGGGATATGCAATATCGACTGGAACTTGAACTTAAGAGGACAGTCCTCATATGTCTTGATCTTTGAAGCTGAGAAACGCATTTCAGGATCCACAAGAGGAGGTACTTTGTTATCTACTAGGTCCTGCAGTTCAATGACATCCCTGGTGTCGATGTTCAAGAGCTCATTCAAGTCAAGATTATCAGGATTCCCACTCTTCTCAAGCTCCTTCAACTGAGCAAGCAGTACAAGGGATTCAAGTGCATGCTTCAGTTGTCCCTGCTTTGTGTACATGTTAATGAGACTTTCCTGCTCTGCCATCTTTTTCATTAATGGAGAATCCGTATTCGTGTCCAGTTGTTGTTCCGCCTGCTCGACTTCAATTAACTCTACCAGCGGGTTACTGGTAAATCCGATGTCTTCCAGGAACTGACTGGGTTTAACACCCCTCACATTGCCAGCATACCTCTCCGGGAAAACAAGATACAGATGCTCCTTTGCACGGGTCATGGCAACATATGCAAGTCTTCTCTCCTCTTCAAGATGCAATACCTTTTCATCCACATCCCGCTGCACACCTTTAATAAGTTCAAAAGGCACGGTGAACTTCTTACTCTTGTATTGCAGGGGCAGATGCCTGGTGGCCATATCACAGACGAATACCACCTTTGCCTCTTTACCCTTGGATTGGTGGATGGTCATGACCTTTACAGTATTGTCATCAGTTGACTCACCACCCTCTATCTCAAGGTCAAAGACAAGTTCCAGGTGCTCCATGACCAGTTCAAACTCAGCACCACCGTCTATCAATTCCAGGTCTTCAACTATCTTAACCAGGGAATTCAAAACCTCGATGTTCCTGCGGGAATTCTTGCTATCATCATGCACCTGTGAGCGGTAAAGGTCTGTTATGTTCATCAGCAGGTGCTTCAGGGTATCCGACGGAAGATGATTCTTCTTGTATTCAATCATCTCCTGCAATCTCTCAAGTATGGACCTGACAAGATCTGCCTGTTCAAGTTCAAGTTCATCCAGATGATGTAGCAGTACAGAATAGATTCCATCACCCTGCATATCATCCATTTTTCGGAGCTTGCCTGCCATTATATTGATCTTCTGCAAGGTATGCTCTGTCACCCCTTCCCTGGAAAGGATCTTTGCAAAGGCAATACCATTGTTAAAAGGGTCTGCAACAAAACGCATGTAAGCCAGAGCTTCCTGTATCAATGGAAAATCGCTGATCTGCAGGCTGCCAACATATTCTACCGGGACCATATGACGTTTCAGAGCGTCACTGAATTTTTTCCCATCTGCTCTTTTACGGGTAAGTATGTAGATGTCCTTTGCTTCGACAGATTGCTCAGCCATTAGCCTGCATATCTCATCAGCAATCCATTCTGCTTCACTCACATCGTTTGGCGCCTTAACAAGCTTAACAGGTATATCTCCACCATTGTTCGATGCAAGTTGTTTATCCTGTCTGTCAGGATTCTGCCTGATCAATTCTTGTGAGAGATCAACTATCGGCTCTGTTGACCTGTAGTTCACCCCAAGGGCAATTTTTTCAAGGGATGGATAGAACTCAGCCAGTTGATTTATATTTGAAAGATAAGCACCTCTGAATCTGTAGATACACTGGTCGTCATCAGCCACACACGTCAGGTTGCCAGCACCTGCCAGGAGATGTACTAGGTGCAATTGGGCATAGTTTGTGTCCTGGAACTCATCAACAAGAATGTAATCGTAAAGCTGTTGTATCCTTTTTCTGGCAATCTCATTACTTTCCAACAATCTGCATGCCAGGGTAATCATGTCATCGTAATCAATGAAATTGTTATTCCATTTATATTCCTGATAGTGATGGTAGAATTTTGCAAGGTCTGCGAGTTTTTGTAACTTATCTATCTCATCTACATCCATTTCTCCTTCGGATGGCAATTGGCCTTGAACATATTCACCGAGCTCTTCGGGAGAGATCAGTTGATCATGGAATTGTGAAGTACCTTCCAGCAGACTTTTTATGAGGTCCGAAGGCATTGTTGGAATTGGGATATATTCAAAATTGAATGAATCGATGTTCTTTATGCCCCACACATGTGAATGTTCTTTGGAGATCAGGCGAATCCCATGGTTGATACCCATATCAAGAGAGAAATCCCTGATTAAATCATTGCAAAATGAATGAAAAGTAGAAATTGTAATTCCGGTTCCAGTACCTATTTTTTTCTCTATCCTGTTTTGCATCTCATCTGCAGCTTTTTCAGAGAACGTGAGAGCAAGTATCTTTTCAGGAGAAAAACCACTTTCGATTAACTGTAGCACTTTTTCGGTTATCGTTAGGGTCTTTCCGGAACCAGGTCCTGCAAGGATCAGAAGAGGTCCGTCAGTATAAGACACTGCATTAAATTGATCATTGTTAAGTTCTGTAGTTTTCAATATGGTCTCTCCTTATCGCATAGTTTGCATTGTGTCGTTTTATTCTGTATAACAATAGACCTATTATAAAATATATTAATGTATTGAATTTATTTTCGGTGAGAGTAGAGTCCTCATTTGGATCATGAAATCTTCCTGGGCCTCGAGGAATAGATGTGTGAATGGGTTCCAGGATAAGGGAATAGCTTGGACAGATTAGATGTATTTGCATGGACATTGTCAGAGCTTAGCAAATCAAGGCATGGGGCTCAGAAACTGAACGTGTCGGCACTTGTAAAAAAAAAGACATAGGTAATCAATGAGACCAAAACTCTATGCAACCGTGAGCAAGAATACGACTGCTGTACTCCACGGGTGATAGAGGAGCAGGATCGCAACAAGAACCAGGCAGTGGACTTTATTGCGGATTACTATTCTAAAACACAGAATTGCCTCAGGAAGAGGTCGGTGGAAGAGACTGCAGAGCTTGTGATTGAGAAACTTGAATTGAAAAAGCTAGTGTCAGTACTTCTCAAATTTCACCTCTTTTTTGTTGTAAAATCGATAGCTAATTCATACTTTTTCTTTGGCTTGATAATATTAATAAGACATTGGAGAAAAATCGGCTCTGTAGAAATCCTCATTTGTATAATAAGTACAACCTTGACATACCTGTCAAGGTTATGTACTAAAATTTTGAATTTGACTTCTTTTGCTTGATTCCAATACACCTTTGCTCTGATTTCTTCCCCATATTTTCTTTTAAGAACAGAGAACATCGTTTCTACCAGGTTTCTGTTGTGATACAATTCCTCATCAAATTCACATACCATTTTTCTACGATATTTCCCTTTGATCTTCTTTCTTTTTCTCTGTCTTAGAGGAATCATAGCTATTGCTTGAAGGCTATCTCTTGCTAGTGAATGTATATCTTTGGAGTCATAGCCTTTGTCCATCACATAGTACTTTGATCTGCGAGTTTTATGGCATTGTTTCAGCAATTTCATTGCATGCTTTGCATCATGCACAGGTTTACCTGATATCTTAAAACCAGTAATGATGAATTTTCCAGTATCTACGGAGATGCTTGTTTTTAAAAATGATCTCCGTTTCTTTCCTGTTCTCCAAGAATAATAGTAGCTACAATGACCACTTGTAAATCCACTTGAATCGATGTCAGTAATCTCTATCCTTTCCCCATGTGAATAAAATAGTTTTAGTGTTTGATGCAATAATCCATTGAAGTAGATAGATTTTAGTCTTTGAATCTATATCAAAACTATAAATACTACTTCTTCGAATTTTATTATGGGGATATTAATGGAATTCAGGGAACTTTCTGATGAACAATGGAAATTTATTCGACTACATTTACCACCACAACCAATAACTGGAAGGAAGAGAGCTGATGACCGTAAGGTCATCAATGGCATTCTCTTTGTTCTAATAACTGGTTGCAGATGGGGAGATATGCCAGCTATTTATGGTTCTCAGGCAACTGCATGGAGAAGGCTGAAGAGATGGTCAGAAGAAGGAGTATGGGATGGGATTATGGAATCCCTTCGGGATTCCGCTTACCAGAAAGGTAAGTTTTCTATGGATATTGTATGTGTTGATAGCAGCTTCATTGAAACTAAAAAAGGGGACAAGATTCCGCATACAATGGCCACAAAAAAAGGAACGGAATAAAAATACATGTTTGTGTAAGTTGTGAAGGTTTTCCTTTGACCATCCAAATAGCTTCTGGAAAGACACATGACAGACAACACTTTGTTGAGGTCATGGAAAGTATCAAGGTCAAAACAGCGGGAAGACCAAGAACAAGACCATTAGAAGTACTTGCAGATTCTGCTTATGACGATAGGCAAATAAGGAAATACTTGAGAAAAAGGGCGATCAAAAGTAACATTCCTGTTAATATCAGGAATCAGAAAAATCCAAAAAGAGGAAGACCTACTAGATTTGAGTATGATTCATATCGTAAAAGAGGAACAATAGAACGATTCTTTGCCTGGATGAAGATGGGATTTAGAAGAATAACGAGTAGATATGAAAGGCTTAACGTGGTTTTCAAAGGGCTATTAGATATTGCATGTTTTATGTTGTGTTGGAAAAAGATTCAAGAGACGTTTTGAAATAGGCTCCTCTTTAAATTTATCACTGAAATTATCGAATGTACTATAATCATCATGAAAATTTCTATGATTGTCACATATCTCACCGAACTCTAAATAATAATTAGGTTGTACACTTTCGTTTTCCTTTGCCGACAATTTCTTACCCCGCTAAATTAAGATTGCACTATGATGTGAAATTCATTTTTACTTAATACCTATATAAGCCTAAATATATTAATGGTTTCGTGTTGGTTAGTAGATTTCAAATTGCATGGACTTGGGCATCTAACAAACCCATTTTCAAATAAGGAAAAATGAGGTACTTTCTTTGGATATATGGTGAAAACAACATCGTATTTTGCTTACTATATGTATGCGTATGAGTAGTGGCGAGGAAGCATCCGAAGGATGCCCCGCCGCAAACGAGTGAACCCAACGGGACGATTTATCTGAGGGTGTTAGTGCTGTTTTATATATGCCCAAAAACAATGCAAGCAGAGTACTTGATATTTACCCAGAAAGAATAGCCATCACATGTACCTCTTTCCCAGAAAGTTTCTTGCTGCAAAAAAGACGGTTATGGTTTTACTCGTTAAAATCTCATCATATAATTGATATAGTTCTGCAGGTTTGATTAAACTTAGTTTTGCCTTATTCATACCTAAAAAATCTCCAAGTTGTAGCAGTTTGTCCTGCGAAAGAGAGTGGATAATATCCATCGATTTATTGTAATTTGGTTTTTTTCGTATACTCCTCCTCAGTTCTAAGCATTGTTCCAACGTCATGTTGATTTTTGATTGTTTTTCAATAACATTTGATGCTCTTAGTGCCTTAAGCTGTTCATGCAGCTTTTGGATTTGTTTGTTTGATATGTCATCAGATTTAGGGTTTCTATCCAGAAAATCCTCTACAGTCGAAATAGACTCATTTCTCTCCCATAGAGCAAGGTTGTCCCAGAAATGAATAAGGTCTCTTAGCTCAGCCTTTGCCATATCCACGTTGGATTCTTCAGGTATGTTTTTGTCGTTCATTTTTATTCCTCAATTATTTAATTATATTATAGACGCTATCGGATCCTGTATTTTTTCCATCTCTCTCTGAATATCGGCAACGCTAACGTCAAGGTATTTCATAGTCGTTGAAAGGTTCTTATGTCGGAGGTATTTGCTGACAAAAGTGATGGGTAATCCCCTGTCAAGCAAATGCTCAGCTCTTGATCTTCGAAATGTGTGAGTTCCAATTATCTTATCAATGCCTGCCTGTTCACATAACTGATTGACTACTCGATAAACCTGTGACCTATGCACCTGCTTGGATTTGTTTGAGAACATGATGTAGTCCCTTGGCTTTAGGTCGTTGTGTTCAGCATAGCGAGTAATTTTCTTCATAGTAGAGAGGTCGCAAGGAGCCTTCCTGAGTTCAGTGTCATCATAGCCTTTACCACCCCAGATTTCAACGCATTGATTATTTACATCTAGATCTCTGAGTCGAATGTTGATAGCTTCGGTAACCCTCAAAGCAGGTGTATACATAAGCAAAATCCAGATCTCATATTTCTCTGCGATTCCAGGCAAACTTAATAGCTGTTTTAGCTCATCAGGCCGGAGCCACTCTTTAGAATATTTTCCTTTCATATCTAAAAAATAGAACAGTGAGTATATAAACGTTTCTATAAATATAACCTGATTTTCAAGTAGCTAAGACGTCATTATATTTTTATTTTAGAAAAGAGTAGAATCAAACTAATAACACAACAAAAGATACCTTATGTTGCATTTCAGTTTTGGTGGGTTTATTGATTTAATCGAGTGCGTAGTTCTTCCACAGGCATTGGTGGATTACTCCTATGAAGCATATCATGACAATTTGAGCAGGCTGAATAGTTACGAATGTTGATACAATGTAATTGCAAACATTTCCTATTCAAAAGCAAGATCCACTAAAACAAGGATTGAAATTTTTCAATGCACTTCTGGGATATGCCCACGGGATGCTCCACACGAATGTGACTTTTCTGAGGATCCAAATACTGAGATCGGCAGGGTTGTCGATGCTTGGCGTGAAGGGTCTGAGATCAAAGCAAGAGCAGCGGTAACTGACTCCGTAGCTGAAAGAAAGATCCAGGATGGGACTTGGGAAAACACCTGGAGTACCTATTCTTTGGCAAATTCAATTGACGATAACTGGGCTAGCGGAGTCTAGGCCAGGTCCCTTACACTTGTCCAGAACCCTGCATGGGAGCAAGCAACTTGGAACATAGCAGCAGTCGAGAACGGAAAGGTAGCGTTACGTAACATTCATCAATTCAAAATCATCGCATCAGGTGATTCTGTGACAGAGAACAAAGATAATCTTAACAGCGGTGGAGAGTCTTCACCGGATGAAAAGCTAGCTGAGCTAGAATACTACAGGCGACTATACCAATGATATAATGATAAGATAAAATTTATCCCTTTAGCGTATTCACTTTTGAGTTCGATTACTTGCAGCATATCGGAAATAACTGGCGACGATAAAGTTGCATACGTTAAAGCCATAAAATATCATTCTCTTATGGCTTAGAGATTTACTGGTTTTTAATTAAGTCCCATTTTAATAGTCAAAACGTATGCCATTTTTGAATAATCCACATACCTTAAGACCTTTAAAGTAAAACTTGCACACGTCAAGACCTTATTTCAGCAGTAAAACTTATTTTATCACTTTATTTCTAGATTAAAGCTATAATATGACTTATATAAAACCTTATAAATAGTATTCAATACTAATTTACCATGTTCATTCAAATTCAAAAAAATCAAATGCCTAATCTCTAATGAATGCGATTTCAACGCGGGAAACTAAACATTTGAGTACAAAAAACTGACATAGCTTGAAGGTATGATTCATGAAAGTATCCTCTCGCCCCTTGATCCGGCAACTCGCAGGAATTGACCCAGAGATGCTACCTTTCTTCAGTCCAACGGAAAGGGCGGTCATAGAGACCTGTGAAGAAATCGTAGAAAAACAGAATGATTCAAAATGAAAGGAATATAATGACCCTTATACCAAAAGATAGGTATAGAGTTCATATTCCTCCATTCTCAACTTGATCCAAATACCCCTTGCCCGATTTTTATAGTCCATTGTCAATCGAAAATTTTCTCCATTTTTAACTCGTTTGTTGATTGGCAAACCTATTTCCCATCGATTTTCATATGTATCAAGTCGCGCTAAGAGGTTAGAACTCAGCTTATACTTGATTTGTGGTCTGCCACATTGTCCTTTTTTCCGAGGTATTTCTCGTTTTAAGACAAGATACCCTCGCCGCCTTCTCTTTGCTTGTTCATAATTACGTGAATAACGATGAAGGATTTTGTAGACCGCACTTCTGGTCACCTTATGTTTTCTATTTGGATTTTGATTGACGAGTTCGGTGAGCTTGTCGACAGTCATGTATTTATTCCCATGACCTCTCATAGTTTGAAACAATAATAATTTCGCAGCTCCTGTAGTTCCTCGATAGTAACAATACTTGCATAAAGGATGTTCTGGATATTCTTTATCAAAACCGCATGAGGGACATTTATTTTGCATGTTATAGTGGCACCTGATAATTTTTTTACTGCTTAGTGTTAGGGCAACGGAGGCTGTTCCATTGCTATGCAATGGGACAGTTGAAGTGAGAGTGAAAGCGCTTCGCTGAATGGGACGAAGAGGCAGCGACCATCAAATATAAATTAATTTTAAATGACATGGTGCCTCCCTTCTAGGAACGTCTACTAAACTATTTTTCACTAAAAATGTTACCGAGTTTCTTAGCAATTAAAAACTGGGTATCAGGGTCAGATTACAAAAGATTCAGAGCATCCAGAATATTCTCACTATTCAGCTCTATTTATTGTGCCGTCTGCTGGTCCAGCACATGTGAACAGTGCAAACGATTCATTGGACATTTAAAGTCCGTCACGGTCAAATATGACCCTATTCTAATCGAATATTCTGCTTATACTTTCTCCGTATTTTTTCCTCGATTCCTTCTGCTTCCATCTCTGCTTCAATTTCTTTCACTAAATCTTCACCATATAGTTCAACATCCCTTCTCCTAACACCCTCTTCCCCGTCATCAAGATATAATTTCAAGGTTTTAATTACTTCGTTATCTTCATCGAATTTTGCCTTCACAATATTTCCATTCAAATCTTCATATTCATATTTTTTTCCTCTTAACAAATTCATTCCATTGTTGATTTGGTCACGCTTTTCAAGTGCTTCTAATCTTTCATTCTGTTTAATATGCTCTGACCTTTCGACCTTGAGTAATTTATTTTCTGCTTTCAGTTTTTCCACTTCTTCATCTTTCTTAATAAATTCTGGATTCTCTGCAATTGCTAAATCCTTCTGTACTATTAGATATGATGTGAATTTTGAGTACTCTTTACGCATTATATTAATTGATTCTTGTGAAACAATATCTTGTGATGAAATGAAATATGCATTTTCAGTTCGTGGTATCTTGTGACCCATCATAAATTCAACAAGCGTATTATTACACCCATTTAACTTTAGCGTATTCGCAAAAATCTTCCGCATGTTGTGGCTTCTGATAATGTTATATCCGTCTTTAGTATCAAGTGCAGCATGATTTGATAATTTTCTGAATCTTTGACCAATAGCACTTGATGTAAATCTTCTTAATTCTTCATCACCATTTTCAAGATATTCTTTTGGAATATTTTGTGCAATGAAAAGATAACTATTGGGCATTGTTTTCTGCTTCAAGCTAGTGTTAATATATTCCTGTTTGTTGGAATTAGTAGGTGTATCTCTTAACTTTAAATAAGCAAGAACAGCACGTGTTGCTTCTGGTGAAAAGAAAGTAACATATTCTCTACTTTTACTACGTGTTTTTTCACGTCTAATTCTAATGGCAGTTATTTGTGTTTCTTCATCAAGTCCATCATAGAAGGTCTGTAATTTCAATTTTGATAATTCTGCTGCACCTAATGAACTTGAAACACCACATAGCAACATTGCTCTATCTCTAGTATCACATTTATCTAACACTCGCCTTACATCATCTATTTTTGCAAGTTGTGTGTTTTCATCTGTTGGTACTGGATAATCTTCCCTCATCACACATTTTGGAAGTTCAATTCCAAGGTACTTATAGAAAGATTCAACGCATCCATAATACGTATGAATTGACTTTGGTGCAAGTGTTTTACCATCTTTTATTTTATATTCATAATTTAGATAATATTTATAATTCGCCAATAAATCAACGATTTTACGTTTAGATAATCTGACACGTGCTTCTTCTTCTTCATCAGCTTCATCATACAATTCTTTTGGTGTCTTTCCTGTAAATTCTGTGAAAAATCCCATTGAATGTATACACTTTCGCCAATATGAATTTGAAGGTCTTAGACGTATCTTAAATTTCATCATAGTTGCATCATTAAGTAATTCTTCCTTTTTCATATAACCACCTAATATATTACAACCAACTATAATTACCCATTGTTGCAATCACAACCCACTATGATCCTCTGACACTCATGGTGACAAATGAGCAAGCAATATTTACGGATCCAAATGCAACTGTTGCGTGGTCTGGAAACCTGGTGCCAGATATTAAAACCGATATTTCCCTGAAGACCTTTGTGGGTAGGTCAAGCGGTGAAAGCCTGCAAATGGCATTTAAGGGAGAAGGTTTTGTTGTGATACAGCCCTATGAAGAAATACCTTATGTCACTGCGGCGACATAATCTTTTTTTTATTTTTATCCTTTTGTGATGCACTCATATCTGACATCAGCTCTTTGGATCTCAGGCACGTCGCCCCAGAATCCCATATACTCCCCCTGAATAACAATAGCACCTTTTATTCCTGTGACATCTTTTACCACATCAAACGAAAGCTCCACAGCTTCTTTTCCAAGCTCTGTATTATTTCCAAGGGCTGTGGCTGCTGAATCTGCCAACGAGACATTATCGGAGAAAACAACGGCTGCATCAGCCATTCCAAAACTTATGGAAGGACCTACACTGCCTGAAGAAGTGCACACACCTGTTATGGAATCCCGGGGCTCGATCACAAAACCCAGGTTCTTTAAAGGAGAATTGCCCGCATAGATGCCTATTAACACCGGACGATCGTTGATGATTGCGATATCCCCGCCATTATCCACCATTGCAAAACTTGCACCTGCATTTACCATAGCTTCAACTGCAAGGGCAGAGATAGTACCGGCAACAGCACTCATGGGACCAATATTCATTGCGTTTCCGGCTTCAACCATTCTCTTCACAATTTCGGGAAAATCAGCATCCAGGTCATATGCTTCCAGAGTACTCCGGAAGAACTGGTCTGAAGAAATATACGATTCCAATTCCCTGCGATGCACCCTTATGGCTTCACGAGCTACCTCTATATGAGAGGAAATGTCGGCCTGGATCGTTACAATAGTTTCTTTCAACCTGAAATATTCTTTCATGCTAAAATATTAAAAAAGAAAGATGTATCACCTGTTGTTTCCAAGTGACAGGGCATTGTGAGGACACATATCAACACAGGTTCCACATCGGATACATTTTGATTCGTCCACAAGTAAACTGAATGTATCATCCAGTGAGAATACTTTGGTCGGGCATACAGAAATGCATGCACCGCATTCCACACATTCGTTTTCCTCCCACTTGATGGGAATATTCAATTTTGTGACCTTAGCCCCTTTGCTAGTTAATGATTTGGACATTTGATCAAATTTGTCCTCATCCACATCAGCAACAACCTCACCACAAGAACGGTCAAAATGGGCCTGGGAGATGTTCAGCAGGATTCCTGTCTCAAGTATCGACTCTGCCATAATTGGCTTTGTGACTATATCACTTGAAATATTGATCTTGATCTTCAAATTTATGACCTCCTGGCATACAGTTTGCTGATATCATCACTTGTTATCATACCAATGATATGTTTTTCCTTATTTATCACAGGCATTGCAGAAACTGAATTCAGATCCATCCTTCTTGCAACAACCGCGACCCTTTCATCAGCGCTGGCCGTTATAACCTTACGTGTCATTATATCTTCCACAAGATCGAACTTGTTCTGGGAAACAGCTTTTGAAATATCCCAGGCAGTGACAATACCAACAAGAGTAGCATCAGCACTGACAACAGGAAGATGATTGAAATTAGTTTCCATTATAATCTTTGCTGCATCGTAAACGCTTGCACCTTTATTAATTGTTACAACACTGACTGCCATAATATCAGAAACAAGTGCTATACCTTCAGTTTGTTTCATAGGTTTTGCAGATATATCCTTTGGAAGCCTTTCAACAGGCATTGATACAAAGAAATTACCTTTTGAGATCCATTCCTTGAGTTCAGATGCAATTGTTCTTGATTTCTTGAAACTTGACAGAGAAGATGTAGGAACATCACGTCCGTTAATCTCAATATGTCCGCTGCACAGTTCTTCATAAGTTGCTTCGCGCACTGCAGCTCTGTCCCTGCTGGGAATACCATAATCTAAGATATTTGTAGTGACACCAGCATCAGTTACAGCTGTAGCCTGTGCGATCTGTTCATTTAAGATGGGGATTGGAATACCCATTCCAACATAAAGGGAAGTACCATAACCTGTGAAGTTTGCAGCTCTTATGTAATCTGGATTCATATGTTTGAGGTCTCCCTGAACCATAAGATTTCCAAATCCACCTCCTGAAGAATGCTGGGTTCCCTGACCAACTATATACCCCTGGGCACCTCCCAAAAATATCCTGGTTCCGGAACCTATGGTTATATAATCAGGATCGTTGGATAGAGGTGAGAGGACTCCTGAACCGGAATAGGTGACATTTCCAAATGAAGGGAGTAATGTTCCCATATAAGTGTGTATCGTGCTCTTTGTACCATTTGTTGCAGCATTGTATTTCTGATATGCATTACGAGGATTCAGCATAATGGCTTGATTCATGTCTTCAAGAGACAGAGTTGTATCAAGCACTTTTCGAGGATAACAATCGGTTCCGTGTGAGGTCGCATGAAGGTGGACAGATTTGCCCCTTATCAGATCCTCTATCACATGAGCTCCACCGTATTCCATGCCCACTGACTCGGATACCTGTCCCGCTCCGATAAAAGCATCCACAGCAGCAACACCAGTGTAAGCTTCCACATCGTTCAAAAACACCTTCTGCATCTTAATAGGAGGTTCTGAATGACCAAAATTCAACCAAACACCCGATGAACACATAGCACCAAAAGTACCGGTAGTTACAACGTCAACTTCCTTTGCAGCAGCTTCTGCCCCAAGTTCCTCCACGATATGAACCATTTCTTCGGCAGTGACTACATTGACACTTCCATCTCTTATTCTACCGTTTATTTCATGAATTGTTTTTTTGACCATTCGATATACCTCTGATACCAGAAAGTAATTTTTTGACAACTATATATTACTTGTGGTAATTTGATTTTGAAATAAGATATTCAGGAATACACAGAAATAACAGACTCCAAATATAATTCCATTTCTTAATAAAAGTTGGCATTCTAAATTTGTCAGTTCAATTTCAAACTTATCAGAAAATTTACATTAAACAAAAATACACTTTAATGGTAAATAAACGAGTATTAAAAATAATGACAAAAATAAATAATGACAAAAAAGTAAAAGGAACCTAATTAATCAATCTTAACTGAGCGAGCTATTCCAAACTCTTTCATATCCATGACAACTTCGAGGACACCATTAAGATATGTTGCCTTTGCAGTATCAGGATCCACACTGGAAGGAAGTTCAATATTTTCTGAATAAGATGTTGTTTCAGTCTGCGCATCCAGTTTAAGCATTGTTTCTGTAATATTCAACTTAACATCTTCCTTTTCCACATCATGCAGCTCTGCCATAACATGAATTTTCTCATCAATTTCAAAAACATCTATCAAAGGTTTTCTTTTATTTACCCTGAATTGTTGTTTTTCAGACTCCAGTTCATCATCTTCATCATCTTCGGGAAAGATGTTCCCAAACTCTCTGATCTCAGTTTCTTCACCTGGATGTCTGGATACAGAAAAACCATAGAAGAAGGGTTGCATTTCAAAGTCATCGAGGCTACCACTGATCTTATCCATTATATGCTCCATGATATACTCTATATCGCTAAAGTCCATTTCCTCAAAGATATCATCAAAAAAACCTCGCCTTCTTTTTTTATCAGCCATTGCTAAACACCACGTTGCTAGGTAGATGGAATTGGCACTATTTATCTTTTGGCAACTATTTCATCCTTTTGGGACAAAGTAGCCAAGATTCAAAAAAAGAGCAATATCAATCACTACTTATATGAAATAATCAATTTAATATTAGTAGTTGCTAGTGGGTATTAAGATACAAATACAATCATTTATTACTTATAATTTCATGGGAAACGATGTTTCCGTTTATTGAGGAGGAATATATCAATGGATATGGATTATGATGCTTTTGTAATAGGTACCGGAGTTGCAGGTTCTTCACTTGCATACAAACTCAACAATGCAGGAATGAAAGTTGCCATTGCAGACAAGGATAAATATGGTGGAATCTGTGCATTTCATGGATGCATTCCAAAGAAGATACTAAGTGGTGCTGCCGATATAGTGGCTTCTGCTAAGAGGATGGAAAATAAAGGTATAAAATGTGATAGTTATCTTCAATGGTCTGAGTTGATCGATTTTAAAGATGAAATCGTTCACTCTTTAACAAGTCCTAAAGAAAAAGCATTCAACGATGCAGGGATAGACAGCTATCACGGTAAAGTGAGTTTTCATGACAGGAACACAGTGGCTATCGGAGACAAACTCATATCTTCAAAGTACATCCTTGTAACTGTCGGAGCAAGACCAAAGCCCATTGATATACCCGGAGCAGAGTTTCTCACAAGCAGTGATGAATTCCTTGATATGAAAGAATTTCCAGACAAGATCATCTTTGTAGGTGGCGGCTATATTTCATTTGAATTTGCGCACATAGCTGCAAGAGCCGGTGCAGACGTTACGATAGTCCATAGAGGAAAGAATATTCTCAAGACCTTTGACACTGACCTTGTGAACATGCTGATAAAAGCATCAGAACAAGCAGGCATCAGAATCATTACAGGTCAGGAACTTAGAAGAATAGAAAAGAAGGGCGCTTCTCTTGAATTAAACACTTATGACAGTAAAAAACAGAAAAATATTGTCCATGAATGCAATATGGTAGTCCACGGGCTTGGAAGAGTTGCTGCCATAGATGGCCTTGAACCTGAAAAAGGCGGAGTGGATATCAAACATGGCGCCATTGATGTCAATGAATATCTGCAAAGCGTATCAAATCCTTCAGTATATGCCGCAGGAGATTGTATAATCCCCGGACCTGCACTTACTCCTACTGCAAGTTATCAGGCACAGGTAGTTGCATCCAATATACTGGATGAAAACAAACACACAGCAGACTACTCAGAAATAGCCTCTGCAGTATTTACCATTCCTACACTTGCAGCAGTGGGGATAATGGAAAAAAATGCTACTGACAAACATAAAGTTCTATTCAATGACATGAGCCAGTATTATTCTGCAAGGAAAACTAACCTTGGTTTTTCTGCATCCAAAATAATTATCGAAAAAGATACCGGAAAAATAGTAGGAGCGCACGTCATAGGGCCAAATGCTGAAGATACTATCAATCTTTTTACTCTGGCTATAAAGGCAGGACTTACTGCTGATCAGGTAAGGGAGCCCATGTATGCCTATCCTGCAAGCAGTTATGATGTGAAGTATATGCTCAAATAAGAGCATAATTTCAGTACTTCGCTAATTTCAACAACTTAAGTTCATCTAAAGGAGGGAAAATTGGCAAAGTACTGAAGTACTGACTTTATATTTCCAATAACATGTCTAAATTAATCATTGCTATTATTAATCCAGACATTAATAAAGCCCACAGTATGATCCACAAAATGTTAGCCAGAATCTTAAATCTTTTATTATCCGCTTTTTCACAAACAAATGCTATAATAGTCAGCAAAATGCAACTTAATACATATACAAGAGTACTATTATTCGGACTAGGCCTCATTATAATGCTTATTGATTGCATTTGTAAAATAGCAAACACAATTAACAATATCGCCACTGATATACCAGCAACGATTGTTATTTTTTTGGCATTGTTAATAAATGGTAGTTATATATGATAAGGTAACTATTCAGCCTATTTCACTTCCATCAAGCTGATTTGTTCATTCACGATCAATTTGATAAAATTTGTATGTGATAACACCTTTTGTCTCATCCTGCAAATCGATATTTCCCTGTGCAAGTAACTACTAAACGCCCTCATCTTCTGATGAGAATACAAGCACCACCCTGCTGCCTGAGCATCTGATGTCCAGATACTTCGTCTTATCTGTTGATGAAATTTGAATAAATCGAAGTGTAGAATATATTCTATCAACAAAGTTCACAAAAGCAAACTGCGAACCGTAATTGTCTTTTATTTCATTTGTAAAGGTCACTGAATAGCCGAATTGAGAGACATTTTTTTGAACTTTAATTACTGAGCGAATTTGAATAAGTTTTAGCAAACGTTTTATATTAATATCTATATTTCATTACACTAAATAGTTTCTTAAACTGATACTAATTTTAACTAAAGTCATGCTATGATCAAGATGTAAAAACCGGAAGGCATTATAATGACTGATATTGAACAGGAATTTTTTAAAGAATTTGAAACAAAGCTCTGGAAAGCGGCAGACAAGCTTCGTTCAAATATGGATGCAGCGAACTATAAACACGTTGTTCTGGGCTTGATATTCCTTAAGTATGTGTCTGATGCTTTTGAAGAGCGCCAGCATGAGCTTATTGAGCTGTTCAAAAAGGATGATGATGAGAATATCTATTATTTGCCCCGTGAGGATTATTCCAGTACTGAGGAATATCAGCAGGCTATTGCTGAGGAGCTGGAGATAAGGGATTATTATGCTGAGAAGAATGTTTTCTGGGTGCCAAAGACTGCACGTTGGGAGATTCTCAAGGAAAAAAGTGTGCTTCCACTTAATACTGTTATCTGGAAGAATGAACAGGGTGAGGATGTTAAACTTAAGTCGGTTTCATGGCTGATAGATAATGCTCTGGATGAGATAGAAAAGGCTAATCCTAAGCTTAAAGGCATTTTGAACAGGATTGGGCAGTATCAGCTTGATTCCGAGAAACTGATAGGGCTTATTAATAATTTCAGTAATACTCGTTTTCATGACCCTGAGTTTAAGGGTAAGAAGCTCAACCTGCGCTCAAAGGATATTCTTGGTCATGTTTATGAGTATTTTCTGGGTCAGTTCGCACTTGCTGAAGGAAAGCAGGGTGGACAGTATTACACACCAAAGGCCATTGTTACTTTGATCGTTGAGATGCTGGAACCTTATAAGGGTCGTGTTTATGACCCTGCCATGGGCAGTGGCGGTTTCTTTGTTTCCAGTGATAAGTTCATCGAGAAGCACGCTAATGTGAAGCACTACAATGCTGCTGAGCAGAAAAAGCAGATTTCGGTCTATGGTCAGGAGTCAAATCCGACTACGTGGAAACTGGCTGCTATGAATATGGCTATTCGTGGTATTGATTTTAATTTCGGCAAGAAGAATGCAGATTCTTTCCTGGATGACCAGCACCCGGACCTGCGTGCTGATTTTGTGATGGCAAACCCTCCTTTTAATATGAAGGAGTGGTGGCATGAGAAACTGGAGGGAGATCCACGCTGGAAATATGGCACTCCACCTAAGAACAATGCTAACTTTGCGTGGATGCAGCACATGCTGCACCACCTTGCTCCAAGCGGAAGCATGGCACTGCTTCTTGCTAATGGTTCCATGAGCAGTAATACCAATAACGAAGGTATGATACGCAAAGCTCTTGTAGAAAATGATATCGTGGAGTGCATGGTGGCACTGCCGGGTCAGTTGTTCACCAATACCCAGATACCCGCTTGCATCTGGTTCTTAACAAAGGACAAGTCTGCAAAGGATGGAAAAAGGAGCAGACAGGGAGAGATACTCTTCATTGATGCCCGCAATCTTGGGTATATGAGGGACCGTGTGCTGCGTGATTTTAAGGATGAGGACATACAGAAAATAGCAGAGACTTTCCACAAGTGGCAGCAGGACTGGACCGAGGATGATAATGTACCTGGCTTCTGCTTCTCAGCAGACCCTGAGATAATCAAAAAGCATGATTTCGTCCTGACTCCCGGGCGTTATGTTGGTGCAGAGGCAGAAGAGGACGACGGTATTCCTTTTGCTGAAAAGATGGCAACACTTACAGGTAAGCTGAAGACTCAGTTTGAAGAGAGCGACAGGCTGGAAGCTGATATAAGAAAGAATCTGGCAGGTCTGGGTTTTGAAGTCTGATATCGCTAGACTTCTACAAGATCACTTTTCCATCAATAAAAAGCACTATGTCGGAGAAAACGTCGGAGTAAATGTCGGAGAAACTAGGGAGAAAGTGTCGGTGAAAACTAGGGAAGAAACTAGAAAAACTAGGGTGAAAACTAGGGAAGAAACTAGGAAAACTAGGGAGATAACTAGGGAAGAAAATAAGTGGTTGAGAAATGATATCTGAAATTACAAAAATCAAATGTCTTCGGTTCTTGTTTCATAATATTGATACTGATAATTCTGGCACAGCTTGTGCCAGAGTTGTTCAACAGCTTGTTGGACAATTACCTTGGAGTACAATGAGAATTACAGTTAGAATAGCAGGAGAGTAATTATGCAGTTTTTTGATGTCATTGAAAATATGCTCAATATTGTATTAATTATTGTAAATGCAATATTCATATTCATCTTGATTTGTCAATTTCGAGAGAGTCAAAAACCAATTCTGTCTACACATATTGTTTCAAATCTCAAGGAGGAAACAGAACTACCCGATGTTCTTGAATCAACCTCTCCATATAACTTCGAGCATCAATATATTCGTGTAATTAATACTTCAAAAAATGAAGCAAATAAACTGAAATTGACTTACAACATAAGTTTGGAAAATTATCCTGCAAAATCCGTAGAGAATACTGAAGAGTTAGATTATTTGAATCCCTCTGAAATGGCAATCTTTTTACTTAATACTCAGAAAATCAGAGATGAGTTCCCAGATGAGTTTGAAACCGTACAACTTGATGATAAAACGACTTTGAATAGACCAAAAAGCAGTTTGAAAATAAAGCTCGATCTGGTTGTTGAATATAACCCTTTATTCTTTAATTTTAAAATGCATATATTAAAAGATAGTTATACAGTTGAGTGGAGTAAATTAGATTCAGAACCTTATGTCATTTTCAATAATTGGAACAGAAGGAACGGTTATTACATATCCAAAAAAAATGTAATCACAAACAAGGGTGATATTGATGGTCGCTGATTATTTGAATGAAAAATATACAGGACGTTCTTTGGATAATGAGAGCACAGTTTTTGACAAAATCCAAACATTAATACAGGCAATTTATGCAGGAACTAATTATGAATAATAATTGGCCAGTAATTACACTCAAGAATTATTGCCTTAAAATAGGGAGTGGTGCAACACCTAAAGGTGGAAATAGTGTATATCACAGTGAAGGTGAAATTTGCCTTATCAGAAGTCAAAACGTGTATAATGAAGGATTTAGACCAGATGGTCTTGTTTACATCAATGAGGAATCAGCAAACAAATTGAAAAATGTTATTGTTGAAAAAAACGACATACTGTTGAATATCACAGGTGATTCAGTTGCTCGTGTTTGTTTGGTGAAAGAAAAGTACTTACCTTCAAGAGTTAATCAACATGTAGCAATAATTAGAGTTAATCCAATAGAGTTAGATGCTCGTTTTGTGAGATATTTTTTAGCATCATCAAAAATACAAAATTTGCTATTAATAATTGCTAGTTCTGGTGCAACTAGAAATGCTTTAACAAAAAGTATGATTGAGCAATTAGAAGTACCTAAGCCAAAATTAGAAATTCAAAAATCGATTGCAGATAAATTGTCTTTGCTAGATGACAAAATCCTCCTCAACACTCAAATCAACCAAACCCTAGAATCCATGGCACAAGCCATCTTCAAAAGCTGGTTCGTGGATTTTGAACCAGTAAAAGCCAAAATAGCAGCTATTGAAGCAGGCGAAGATACCGAAAGCGTAAACAGAGCCGCCATGCGTGCCATTTCCGGCAGATCCGATGATGAGCTGGATCAGATGCAAGCCGGGCAGCCGGATGATTATGCGCAGCTTAAAGACACTGCTGAGTTATTTCCGGCGGCTATGTGGGATTCTGAGCTGGGAGAAGTGCCGGAGGGGTGGGGAATAGAAAGCATTTATGAAATTGCAAACGTAATTTATGGAGCACCATTTAAATCAAAATTATTTAATCAAAATAAAAATGGTTATCCATTAATTAGAATCAGAGATTTAAAGACACTTTCACCATCAAATTATACAACTGAAAATCATCCAAAGGGAACTCTAGTTTATCCAGGTGATGTTCTTGTAGGAATGGATGCTGAATTTACACCTTGGACATGGCTTGGAGAAATAGGTTACTTAAATCAACGGGTATGTATGTTCAAACCTACAAAAAACCATATTCATAAATATTTTATATACCAGGCAATAAAACCAAAACTTAAGTTTTTTGAAAATGCAAATGTAGGAACAACAGTTATCCATTTGGGCAAAGCAGACATTAATTCATTTGAAGTTTTAACTCCAAATAAAGATATTTTCAAATCATTTTATGATATTATTGATCCCATATTTTCTCATAAGATATCAAATTCCCAAGAATTGAGGACACTATCTAATCTTCGTGACACCCTCCTCCCCAAACTCCTGTCTGGTGAATTGTCAGTTGAAAATATAGAAATTAACAATGCGGATATATAATTAATTAGTATAAATTAAAAAGCATTAAATAAGTGCTGGAAGTAAATACATAGAAGCAAGAAAGAGATGCTCATGATGAACGAAGATCAACTCGAACAGTTATGTCTTGACTGGTTCAGGGAGAAGGACTGGGAAGTAATCTATGGTCCTGATATTGCTTATGATTCGGCAAGTCCTGAGCGTAGTGATCATTATGAAGTTGTTCTGAAGCGCTATTTGCGGGAAGCTTTGCTTCGGATCAATGAGAACTTGCCGCAGGGTGCAATTGAGCAGGCTCTGGGGCTTGTATTAAAGCCAGCAGGGCTGGATCTTAATCTTAACAATCGGGTTTTTCATCGGTATTTACTGGAGGGAGTTCCGGTTGAGTATCGCAGGGATGACAGAGTTGTTCATGACCGGGCTTTTTTAATTGATTTTGATAATTTGAGGAACAATCGGTTTTTTGTTGTCAATCAATTCACAATTCAGGGTACAAAGCAACTGCGGCGACCGGATATTGTATGTTTTATCAACGGTCTGCCCGTCTTTGTACTAGAGCTTAAGACTCCGGGCGATGAGAACGTGGATATCTGGGATGCATACGACCAGTTGCAGACCTACAAGGACGAGATAAGTGACCTCTTTGCGTTCAACGAAGCACTCATAATAAGCGATGGTTTCAATGCACGTATCGGGTCACTGACAGCCAATAAGGAAAGATTTGCACCCTGGCGTACCATCAAAAATGAAAACGATAAACCGCAGATGGAATGGCAACTGGAGACAGTTGTGCGGGGATTTTTCGATCAGGAATTGTTGCTTGATTATCTTCGCTATTTCATACTCTTTGAGAGCGACGCTGCAAACTTAATAAAAAAGATTGCCGGATACCATCAGTTCCATGCAGTCCGTGAAGCCGTAAGAGTAACACTGATAGCTTCACAGCCACCCAATGAGCACATAAGCCATGAGGCTCGTGCAAGCTATGGCAAAGAAGTAATTCCCGGCAGCAAAAAAGCCGGAGTGGTCTGGCATACTCAGGGTTCCGGCAAGAGCATCCTCATGTGCTGTTATGCAGGCAAACTATTGCAGCAGCCACAAATGAACAATCCCACCATACTGGTAGTAACCGACCGCACCGATCTGGACGGACAACTCTTCAACACCTTCTCCAACCATCAGGACCTCTTCAAACAGACACCAGTGCAGGCCCAGAGCCGGGAAGAACTGCGTCTTATGCTCTCTGAAAGGGAATCCGGCGGAATAATCTTCACCACCATACAGAAATTCGCACCAATTGGAGACGAGACCAGCCATCCGGTCTTAAACTCCCGCCACAACATCGTAGTAATCTCAGATGAAGCCCACCGCAGCCAGTATGGAAGCAAAGGTCGATTAGTTGATATAAAAGATGATAACGGCAAGGTCATCGGCAGCAAAACGGTATTCGGATACTCCAGATATCTGCGTGATGCCATACCAAACGCCACATTCATCGGTTTTACAGGCACACCAATATCCACTACCGATAAAGACACCTATGACGTATTTGGCAGAGAAATATCCATCTACGACATACAGGATGCAGTAGATGACGGTGCAACCGTTCCCATCTACTACGAATCACGCCTTGCAAAACTCGACCTGAACAACGAAAAGATCGCAGAACTATCCGCAAAGGTCGAAGAAATAGTTGAGGATGAAGAGGATATCTCCAGTCGTGAAAAGACAAAAAGTGACTGGAGCCGTCTGGAAAAACTCGTAGGTTCCAAACCACGTATTCAGCAGATAGCCGCCGACCTTGTCCAGCATTTTGAAAAACGTAATGAATCAATGGAAGGCAAAGCAATGATCGTAGGCATGAGCCGCAGGATCTGCGTGGAACTCTACGATGCAATAACAGCACTGCGCCCGCAGTGGCACGATCCCGACCCGAAAAAAGGCGCAATCAAGGTTGTAATGACCGGTTCAGCATCCGATAAAAAGGAACTCCAGCCACACATCTACAACAAGAAGACCAAAAAGGAGATCGAACACCGTTTCAAAAACAGTGAAGACCCACTCAAACTGGTTATAGTACGTGATATGTGGCTCACTGGCTTTGACGTACCCTGCTGCAACACCATGTACATAGACAAGCCCATGAGAGATCATAATCTAATACAAGCCACTGCAAGAGTGAATCGGGTATTTGGTAACAAACCCGGTGGACTGGTAGTCGATTATATCGGAATAGCGAACGAATTGAAACAGGCACTCAACAACTACAGCGAAGCAAAAGGCAGAGGCGAACCCACAAGAAATGCCGAAGAAGCCTACGCCATAGTACTGGAGAAAATGGATATAGTACGTGGCATGTTCCACGGCTTTGATTACAGCGGTTTTGAAACCCAGGCCTACAAACTGCTTGTACCCGCAGCAAACCATATCCTGGGACTTGATGACGGCAAAAAACGTTATCTTGACACAGTACTTGCCATGAGCAAAGCATATTCACTATGCAGTACCTTAGATGAAGTAGAACCACTACACGGCGAAATTGCATTTTTCTCAGCCGTAAAAGCAGCAATTGCAAAATTCACATCCGTTGATAAAAAACGAACACAGGAAGAAAAGAACTCCATCCTTAAACAGATACTTGATAATTCCATCATTTCCGAAGGCGTTGTTGATGTATTTGAACTGGCAGGTCTGGAAAAGCCAGATATCAGCCTCTTATCAGATGAATTTCTGGAAGATGTCCGGCACATGGAATATCGCAACCTTGCAGTTGAACTATTAGAAAAACTTTTGAAAGACCAGATAAGGTCAAGATCGACCAACAATGTTGTTCAGGAAAAGAAATACAGTGAGCGTTTACAGGAAACCCTGCGCAGATACAACAATCGTGCCATTGAAACAGCCCAGGTCATCGAAGAACTCATCCAGATGGCAAAAGACTATCGACAAGCTCTGAAACATGACGAAGAACTCGGTCTGAACCCTGATGAAATTGCCTTCTATGATGCACTGGCAGACAATGAAAGTGCTGTACGTGAGTTGGGTGATGAAACTCTCAAAAAGATTGCCGTGGAAATTACCGAAAAACTACGTAACTCTACAACTGTAGATTGGCAGGTACGCGACAGTGTAAGAGCTAAACTACGCATACTTGTTCGCCGTACATTACAGAAATATAAGTATCCACCTGATATGGCCCCGGAAGCCATTGAATTAGTATTGAAGCAAGCTGAAGCACTTTCAAATTCATGGACAAATTAAGGCTGTGACTAAAAAACAAAAACTCCTCCATTCAAGCAAACGCCTTCAACCCTGCAACCGCAGCCTTCTTCAAAAATCCCTTGCATTCAATATCAAGATCGCCACTATTAAGTGAAGATGACAACTGTCCCGTGGGGTCATCACTGTGAAGTATTGCCCTTATAGTAGTCTCATCGGCTAAAACGCAGACCGTGTGATCAATTTCGCTGCTTGAAGAAACTTTCTGGAACTCTGTGATGACAGCATCTTTTGTAACAGCTTTTATCTTCAGGTCAGTGCTATCATTCTGTCTTATCTCAAGAAGGATCACATCATTTCCTGCAATCTTTTTGACCAGATCGGGGACTTCATCAATGCCGTTGTTGTAATAGCCGACATAGTTCTGCATTTCGCTGTATAGATCGGTTTTGACAGCTTGTATAAGCTCCTTCGATGGATTGTGTATTTGCAATCTGTGTTTGAGAAGCAGATGAAACGGAATCATAATTCAAGTTTGAACTTGAGCTTGAATCAGAACCAGACTCGTGGGTTTGTGATGATGGTGCAGATATTGATTTACCGTCATCTGTGTTTTTGTCTGTCAGAGAACTTAAGAGATCATGCTCATCCAATTCGTCCTTTATGACATTCACAACTCCTGCCAGTGAGAGGTTTGAAAGCAGCAGAGCTATCAGAATCGTTGCAGCAACTAATAAGATTTGTTTTGCATCCCAGCTTTTAGTATCCACTCTCATAATTAAACAGTATTTATGTCAGGTTTAAAAGGACTATGACCATGAAATTTGCAAGTATGTACCTGAAATTGAGTATATCGAAATGTATGCTCAGTGAACTACCCAGACCCTAAAGGGTCAGAGCTTCCTGCTCAATAGTAGTTCTCTACTAAGTATCAACAGGCTATCCCCGCAGTTCCTGCGGTTTGTTGTATTAATGTCATTCCATAGTTCCGGATATTGATAGCAGC
>JAVEPM010000031.1:0-34869 GCA_034008115.1 Methanolobus sp. | reverse complement strand
ACGGAAGAAAAAAGTGGACACTTGTACTGCTTACTGAAGAACTGAAGAAAAAAGAAGGTTTTGAAACAATAAATAAAGAGAGCATCAGGCTTATTCTAAAAAAAGCAAAACTAAACCATGGCTGAGGTGGATGTGATGTATTCAGGAAATCGATACCGAATATAGAGACAGAATGTACAATATTCTTGATCTCTATGAAGAATATGATCCACTAAGACCTATCATATGTCTTGATGAAAAACCAAAACAACTTCTTGGAGGGCAGGAGGATTGGTGATATGGAGACTTTGGTTCAGGAAGTAGATGCATGGAATAAGAAAAGGAATGAACATCGGAATAAGATAAACTGGAAGTTTACGCGGAAACTTGCTGATGAAAAAATGTCAAAGTATTATGTAATATAATTAATTTGCCGGGACACTAGTGTCCATTGATTTACGTACGAAAACATGTCCATTAGAATCAGATATTTCAAAACTAGATTGATTGTATAGCATAGTAGTAAAATATTTCTTGCCTTTGAACCCAGGAGGTCTTGCTTTCTTATCCTTGTTCTTTCTCAGGTTGAAGAAAGACTTGTAATCGTTATCAAGACATTTCAAGGTTCCCTGTAGTACTTTGGAATACACCCATTTATAATCAGGAAAACTTTGTTTGAGTCCGGGTAATTCGTTCTGCTGCTTAATATATCCAATCTTAATTTTGTTCCTGTAAGCATCCTGACGTTTACTAAGTCCAAAGTTATAGATTAATCTGCACTTTTCAGAAAGATCCCATAGAACAAATTCTTGTTCAGGAGTAAGTTCAATTTTAACTGGTAATGTCAACTGCATACGGAAAAAACCCATAATATATAAGGATAATAAGGTCTTTAAGTATTAGCTATAATCTTTGTTCTGTATAGATGCTTTCATCCCCTACCTGTCGCTTCGCTCCGAGGAAGGGGACTCTCGCTCCAAAGTTAAAGCAGTTGCCAGTATATCAGACATTCCTGAGCATATCCTTGTTGAACATTCCGTACTCGTCAAAACCCCTGCGCATGAGCACAAGAATACCCAAAAGTACATTCACCATGGTTGTCACGTAAATAGCTAACATTATGGCAATCTGATACTCTATTGCAACCATGGGGCTTGCCCCGGCAAGTATCTGTCCTGTCATCATACCCGGGATAAAGACAATGCCTATTGTAGCCATATTTGCAATGGTAGGTTTCAATGCAACCCTGATACTCTTACGTAAATATGGAATAAGTGCCTCTGTTTTTTCAGCCCCCATTGAAAGACGGAAAAGATAACGGTTCTCGTTCCTCTGGATCTCTGTGCAAAAATTATCCATTGCTACTACATTGGCCCTCAGTGAATTACCCAGCATCATGCCGGCTATTGGTATGAAATAGCGTGCCTCGAAGAGGTCATTAAGATCTATGATGAAACTATTGAAATATAGAAGCAGGGCATAGTTCGTAAGAGCAAGAGATGCTACCATTGATGGGATCAGATGCCTGATTTTCAGTTCTGCGTTCTTCAATACGGTATGAGATGCTACAAAGACCATGACAAGTACCCATAGTATATTCAAAAGAGCGTTGTTCAAATCAAAAAGAAAGGTCAGGAAAATGCCTGCAAAGACCAGTTGAAGGACCATGCGTATAACGCTCTCAACTGTTGATGATATCAATTTCAAGTCAAGATAATGACTGATAAGGACAGGAACAAGAAGGAGCAGGAATGAGAAGAGCAGACCGGTCAGACCTACTTCGTATGTTTGCACTTAGTTTTCCTCCGAAAAGTCAATGACCTTTACGTGTTCATTCTCCCACTCCCTGTCATGGGATATGGAAATTACGGTCCATTTTGGGTTTTTGAGAAAGATATCCACAACTTTCTGCTTTAGTGCACTGTCAAGTTCTGCTGTGACCTCATCAAGCAGAAAGATGTCCTTTCCCGATAACAAAACCAGAAGAACTACGATCCTTTGCTTTTCCCCTCCTGAAAGCCTGGTATATTCCTTATTGAGGATCTCATGGGTTAAAGATAAATAGGACAAAATTTGTCCAAGCTCATCCCTGTCAAGAGTGGCCTTGTTTGCCTTGAAGGAAAAAATCTCATCAACCAGATCTTTTACTTTCCCATGGGCAATATCTGTATCCTGGGAAACATAAGCAATTCTTTTTCGCAGATCCCATACTGTCTCGGCATTTACAGGAACACCCTCTATGGATATTGTACCAGAATCCTGTACACTAAATCCCATAATAATTCGGAACAACGTTGATTTACCAATTCCCGACCTTCCTTTTATGAGGATCTTATCACCTCTTGCAACAGAGAGATTGAAATCGGACAGAACGGATCGTCCATCATATATAACAGAAAGCTTACTAATGCTCAAAATTTCCATTACTCAGTTTCTCCACTACTAAATAAGCATCCGTTCATTTAAAGATTTATATAAGAATTGAACCTGTATTATGATATTAAAGGCTTTAAGTCAACTACCACCGGTTAAAACCGGTGGCTTGCCTTATTAGATAATCCAGGTTGACCAGACCACTTGTTAAAGAGAAATTATCAAAAACAAGTAGCCGATTGGAAAAAGTGCGACAAGAAGATATTATATGAATTGCGAAATCGCTACCCCCTCCATTTGGGATAATCCTACTATGGCATGCGCTGATGGCAACGTTGGGGTGTGAAGCCCATAGAACAATGTGGAGAAATTCGAAAATCTAACTTGGATAATCTGCTAGGATAAAAGTACTCTGAAGAAACACATGTTGAACCATCACAAGGATCGTCAATCGTAATGAGCGAAATTAGATTGATACGCTCTAACCAAAAGGGTATAGAAACAGACCATTATGGCTTCTTTCACATAATGGAAATTGACAAAGTTTCTCGGTCTATAGATGGCTTCTAAGGTACTAACCATTATTCATACAATATAACTTGGTAAGCCCTATATATTCCCTACGGGGTAGAAGTCCTGCAAAGAATAACAATGACATAGAGGGTAAAGGAAAGAGTAAAAAGCGAAAGATTGTTTGTAATGAACAGTATAGGAGTTCTAAATTTGCCCCAATCCGAAAGGATGCAGACTTACTCTAGGTATCGAAACGTAAGAATGAAGGTACGACCTATGAATGTAAGTAATTCAATTACGCTAACTGAGAAAGCAGAAGCACTTATTGGCAATTCCTCTACATGGAATGAGTACAAAGGTACAACTTCCGAAAGGAGAGATAACAGTAATGAACACGCTAAATCAGACTACGAGAAACTTACAGAGAATTCCAGTTGGAATTACATCGACTGAAATAAAGTGGAAACACAAATCAATAGGCTACAAGTCAGGATTACGAAAGCAGTTATTAAAAATCCAAAACCTAAAAACTGTTGCCCTACATAAAGGGTTATGAGATGCTTGAGCGGTATGAAAGGAAACTTTCACGTACCGTTCTTAGGCGAGAAAGAGGGAGTAATCCCTCTGACTTAGCCGACAAAGAAGTTCGGAATACTTCTCAATAGAACAACAACACTAACCCAGGTAACAATATGTTGACAAACAATAATCCACACTCCTCCCCCACCTGTCAGCCTACGGCTGCCGGGGAAGGAGTCTCCTGCTCCAGTAAGATGAAAAAAAGTTGCATCAAGGTTTTGAAGAGAGAGGGCGAACCAATACGCAGAGTACTGCTGGAAATGGACCTGCTGGATAATTCCGCACGCATTATTTCAGAAGGGGAACACCTATACCTACCTCTGACAGAGAATCCACAGGAAAGTCATTTAATGAACCTGACCGGAGAGTTCGAACTTTCCGAGCACGAGTTTGAGGAACAGAAAGGACAATTAAGGTTTGAAGATCTTCTTGATGAGGTACCGCATTTTGAACTAGTCGGAGATATCGCACTTATAGAAGATAACGTATCAGAGCCTGAAAAAGTGGCTGATGCCATCATGAAGGTGAAGAAAAATGTTAAGACGGTACTTGTCGCCATGAGCCCTGTTGAGGGAGAGTTCAGGACTCGCAGGTTCAGGGTAGTTGCAGGAGAGAAGAGGACATCAACCGTCCACAAGGAATACGGTTGCAGATACTACATCGATCTTGAGCGGGCATACTTCACCCCCCGTCTGGCAACTGAGCGCTCACGCATCCTTGCACAGATAAGCAAAGGCCAGACCGTAGCTGACATGTTCGCAGGTGTTGGCCCTTACAGTATAATGATAGCAAAAAAAAGTTCAGAGATCCGGGTAATCGCCATAGACAAGAATCCCGATGCTGTGGAGTTCCTGCGTCGCAATGTAGAACTCAACTCCACCAGCAACGTGGAGGCAATAGAAGGCGATGCCAACCTCGAAGCTAAAAAGTTTGCCGGGCTGGCCGACCACGTCATCATGAACCTGCCCCATAATGCCAATGAATTCCTTGACGCTGCCGTGAAACTGTGCGCTTCAAACGCCATTATCCACTATTACGATATCACCCCCGAAGCCGACCTTTTCGATAGCTCCCTGAAGCTTGTCGAGGAGGCTGCATCCCGGGCAGGCCGTGCGACTGAACTAATAGAATCACGGGTTGTCCGTTCCTATGCCCCCCATCAGTCCAACGTCTGCATAGAAGTGAAAGTAATATAACCAGGCAGATAAATAAGCGAAATCGTTAAATCATCATATACGATTATAGTGTCGTTCACATTTGCCTCTGTGGCTTAGCGGTATAGCGGCTGATTCGTAATCAGCAGGCCGAGGGTTCGAATCTCTCCAGGGGCTTGATATCTCGGGGTTAAAAGCCCCTTCTTTCTTATTTTTCAATTAGAATAAGTGTTCAGCATTTTTTACCCAGAAGTGCTGGCATTTGTATAATGATGTGCTTGGAGGATTGTTCGCTCAGGTCAAAACCAATGGATTCAGGAATCATTTTTGTAGGAATTTGTGCGTTTGAATCACACCCATTGCATTTGTTTTTTGGGAAATACAAAGGGAGAAAAGGGCTCTGTAGAAAACCTATATTACACTTTATATTAGCATAATAATTTAAAAAGTATTAATCCCCTAGTATTGCTTAGCACAATAAAACACAAAGGTGATGATTGTGTTTGTTCCAGATTGAAAATCTGGAACTCCCATTAAATCTATGATTTAATGGCATATCGTAGAAAAATGGTATATGAATTTGATGAGGAATTAGATCATTTATCAGAATTAATCTTCTTCAACAACCATGCCATGTTAGAGGCGAGATTATACATGGTCTGCATACCCTCAGCATCATCTTTGACATCGCCGGGGTTCAGACCGATACCAAGGTTCCAGTAAGTTGAACCTACGGTGAACATGTTGGTAATGCCGAAAAGGTGATTGATGGTATCATAGGCACGTACTGCACCTGCCCTGCGAACTGCTACCACAGCGGCACCGACTTTTCTGGAAAAGAATTGATCGTTTGCAATAGACACGAATCCTGCACGGTCTATGAGTGCTTTGGTCTCTGTGTTGACATCTGCAAAGTAAGTAGGTGAACCGATCACAATACCATCAGCTTCCTTCATTTTTGCAATGCAATCATTGATGCCGTCATCATCAAAAACACATTTACTGTTCTTATTCTCAAAGCATTTCATACATGCTGTACAGCCATGGACCTTCTTCCCGCCAATATTGATGGTTTCGGTTTCAATGCCTTCAGCTTCGAGTTTGGATGTGAGTTCTTTCAGCATGGCTGCTGTGTTTCCTTCTTTACGTAGGCTTCCGTTTATAGCGACTACTTTCATGTTGACTCCCCTTTCTGCTAATTTAAAATTGTTGATAAAAATATTTTGTTCACAGTCATTTTATACATCTACTTCACAAATAGTAAATGGTGTGACGTTAATCACACCTTGTCCAGCCACACGACGAACAACTTCTACAACCGTCAATGCGTCTTATCTCTTCACCACATTCCGGGCAAACACCCTTCAATGATGTCTGCATTTTAATTGCTTCTCGAGCACTTCCTGGTGTTTCGACTACTCTTTTTATTGTAGCGGTAGCCGAGTCTTTCGTCAATGATCGGATGTAATTAGCCACGATCGAAGGACATGACTTACCATCAGTATCACGGCCCCTACATGCATCACACTGGATCTTACTCCAATGATGTATAAGGCTCTTGATATTTGCCCTTCCCTGCAATGCAAGTGATACAGTGATCGCAAGTGCAGCAGAATGAGCTTTACATCCACCACCGACAGTGGTCATGAACAGCTCCCAAAGGATCGCATCATCAGCATCGCCTACTGGATTATGGAATGATTTACAATATAATTCACCACAACCAGTCGTAAACTTGATCCTTTTACCGTTTACAGTTTCCTTTGGATACAAGTCAATTTCTTTATTGTAATCCGAACCGAAGAGATTCACTCTCTGAAGAAGCTCGCTCTTCTCTTCAGGAGATAAAGCATCCATTGCAAAAGCAAATGTCCTGGGATCCAATATATCGATCTGAGTAGGAGCGATATCTTCTTCAATATCAGCTTCTTCAGCATCTGTATCCCCACATATTTCAAGGAGCTTTATAGTAGCTCTTTCTGATTCTTGGGCAGCAACGATCACCTGATCATCCCTGGAGCCATTACGATAGACCGTGAGACCCTTACAGCCGAGTTTCCAGGCCATCATATACAATTCTCCAATTTGCTTAGATGTAGCGTCATGTTGGAGATTTATGGTCTTTGAGACAGCGTTGTCAACATAGTTCTGGACTGTGGCTTGCATCTTCACATGGTCTTCAGGTGAAACATCAAAAGCTGTGATGAAGTATTCCTTCACATGGTCCGGAACTTCCTTCAGTTCCCTCATCTTCAGAGATGGAGTTCTCCTGAGTATTTCCATCATTTCTTCAGAATAGAAACCTTCTTCCTTCGCCACCTTCTCAAAGAGCGGATGGACTTGAATAAATTCGCTATCAACTATCTTCCTCTTATACACGAAATTAAAATTGGGCTCAATTCCAAATGATACTCCTGCAAATGTTGCAAGTGTACCTGTAGGTGCTATTGTTGTTATCTGGCAATTTCTTGGTGTCTTTTGTGATGGAAGGTTTTCTTGCTGGAATTCAGGGAATATACCAAGTTCACGACCAAGCCTGTTTGATGTAGTCCATCCAACTTCATCAATAAACTTTATGATCTCTCCAACCATTTCACGACCTGCATCACTGTCATAGGGTAATTTCATGTACAACAACATGTCTGCAAGTCCCATGACACCTAATCCAATGGGTCTGGTCTTGTGTGCCATATCATGGATCTCAGCCAATGGGAAATGATTCACATCAATAACTTTATCCAGGAATTTTACTGCAATTTCAGTAACCTTCTTGAGGCGGTCAAAATCAATTACATAAGTTCCATCTTCTGTGCTTTTTAGCATATTGACCAGATTTATTGAACCAAGATTACACACGCCGAATGGAATGAAATAGAACTCACCACATGGATTCGATGATTTGATCGCACCAAGATGAGGAACAGGATTAGTGGAATTTACCGTATCAATGAATATCATTCCGGGTTCACCGGATTCCCAGGCATTCTTGCATATGATATCAAATACCTCACGGGCATCCATAAGGACTACTTTGTTATTATGAGGATCTACCAGTTCAAAATCATCGCCCTTTTCAACAGCGTCCATGAAAACATCAGATACAGCAACTGACAAATTGAAGTTTGTCATCATTTTGTCATTTTTTTTACAAAGGATGAAGTCAAGAATATCCGGATGGTCCACACGAAGAGTACCCATATTTGCACCACGCCTCATACCACCCTGTTTAACTTCTTCAGTAGTTGCATTGATGATCTTCATCCAGCTAAGAGGACCGGATGCAACACCATTTGTTGATGATACCGGAGAACCTTTGGGTCTGGTTGAAGAGAAGTCAAAACCAGTACCACCACCGCTTTTATGGACAACGGCTGTGCTTTTGACCGTTTCCATTATTTCAACCAGATCATCTTCAACAGGTAATATAAAACATGCAGAAAGCTGTTGTCTGTCCCCTTCTTTACCTGCATTTGCCAATGTAGGAGAATTTGGCAAGAAATCAAGCTCGTACATTACATCAAAGAACTCATCTGCTAATTCTTTGTTACCATTTGATATTACAAATGCGACTCTTTCACATAGTCTACTCCAATCCTCACCTTCATGATAATACCTTTTAGTAAGGATATCTTCAGCAATGGGGCTAAGTGTTTTGAATTGCGTTGTTATTCCCATTTTTTCACCTTGCAGTTATAAATAAAATGTCCATCATTTGCACTCCATCAATCAATCAATCAATTAATCTTCAGCTTTATAAAAATCCTTAACATTCAGACTCAAATGGAAACACACAATTATTTTAAAAATATGTTGGCAGAGTTATCAGTTTTAGCCTGATTAGTACTTTTTGCCGTGTTCCAGCCACCCATAATAGAAAGACAGAATCATACAAAATACACTTAATGCACATATAGTTCATGCAGGCTTATTATATAGTTGTTAACAAAAAGTATACCGCATGCGACAATAGAAACTATGAAAAACTTGCCAACATAAGAAATGGAACTATCTCAAAACGTCTCTTGAACTTTATTTCAACATAGAAGAAAACATACAGTAGTCTTTTTTTTATTTACTGGTAAAATGATGATCTTACAAAGTCCAAAAAAACAAAAACCGTAAAAAGCAGACATAAAATAGGGCTGAGTAACTCATTAAAAAATAACTACTCATTAGACAATTAATTGAAAAGCCTGGTGCGGGAGGTGTGATTCGAACACACGAACTCCTACGAGACTAGGCCCTCAACCTAGCGCCTTTGGCCTGGCTGGGCAACCCCCGCATAAGATTTGCTGATGGAATTGTCAATTTAAGTGGAAGAACATTCACTGAAGAGATACATGTTGAAAATTTTGGTGCGGGAGGTGTGATTCGAACACACGAACTCCTACGAGACTAGGCCCTCAACCTAGCGCCTTTGGCCTGGCTGGGCAACCCCCGCATCATGAAGGACATACTATAAAGATAAGGAGAGTAAATCTCCTAAACCAAGTCAGAGAGACTCTAAAATCTGCCCCAGCTGGCCAGCTTTCTCTTTAATAGTTGTTCCTGCATTTATAATTAACTGTTGAACTGTGTATGAACCATCTGATTCCATACTGAAAATGAAAGAATTTTCGTCTTCAGAAACAGTAATGGCATCAATTCCACAAGCCAATTCACATAGTTTACAGAGTATGCATTTCAGTATATCGTCACCAGTTATTTCTGCACCGTTTGGACCAATATGGATAATGTCTTTTGGACATTCTTTCACACAAGCACCACACTGATCACAATTCTCGAACTTAACGATTGGCATATTCTTGTAGCCACATGCCACACCAGCCTGCCATTTTGCATGATCATAGCCATAGCCCATATGGGCAATTGCTTCAAGCACTACCTTCTGACCTTCCTTCAGATCAATGATAGGAATTTTTAGATCAGCAGCCTGAACAGTTTCATCAGATGACACGAGGTCACTTGAATATACCATTTTCGGACCTTCAGCACTGAGAGTCAGAGATACCTTGCATGCGGGGCATTCTGAACCGCAGCTACACTCTTCAACAGGTACGAACTCCCCAATGTCTGTTGTCAAAGGAATAAGGGCAAGCCTTAAAGCTAATTGTTCATCAAAGAGGACCGAAGTATTGTTGTAAATGTTTACATCATCTATAGCAAGAGTTGGTACATCAGAGAGCGATGCTCTCCTTATACCGTTAGCAAAAGCTGCACTTGTATTAGACAATATAAACTTTGCAGACCTCTCAGACAGCTCAAGTATGTCTACTTCCATTGTCATGAGTTCATATCCATTTATTGTTTTAAACCTTTCTTCCGCCCTTTGGACGTGTACCGTCGTGAGGGACAGGAGTTACATCTTGTATTCTACCGATCTTGATACCTGCTCTGGCAAATGATCTAATAGCAGCCTGTGCTCCCGGACCTGGGCTTCTCTGTTTGTTTCCACCCGGTGCACGCACCTTGATGTGAACGCCTTCAATACCCTTGTCTCTAAGGATATCTGCAAGCTGGGAAGCCATCTGCATAGCAGTGTATGGTGAGCTTTCATCGCGCGCTGCTTTTACAACCATCCCACCAGATGATTTGGCGATAGTTTCAGCACCAGTGATATCAGTAACGGTAATGATAGTGTTATTGAATGAGCATTTTATGTGTGCTACACCCCAGATTCCATTTGCTGCCATAACTTACTCCTCCTTTCCTGCAACTGCTGAAGCAATCTGTGCTGGCCTTTCAGGATGTGATTCACCAGTGAGTGGTGAATTACCATAGTAGTCTATATTCATCTCATCAGTATGAGAGATAAGCATGCCAGGAACTGTTACTTTCTGGCCGTTTATTGCAATGTGACCGTGCGTAATGAATTGCCTTGCCTGCCTGGAAGTCCTTGCAAGACCAAGCCTGTACACCTGAGTCTGCAACCTGCGCTCCAGAATTGCTTCAGTTTCGAGTGCAAGAATATCATCAACATTTGCATCAGCTGAAAGGATCGAATATCTCCTAAGTTTGGCAAGAATCTGGTCTGATTCAGCCTCAAGATGACCTGTAAGTTCTGTTTCTGCAGATTCTGCAAGAATCCTACGAGCATCTCCTCTGTACCTTCTAAGAATACTGACTGCTTTCCAAAGTTCCTTTTTGTTACGAAGACCATATTTTTTAAGGAGTTCTACTTCAGTAGCCATCCTGGCTGCCTGCCAAGGATGTTGAGGAGTGTCGTAATTCTTTCTTTTTTTACCCGGATATACCATGTGAGATCACCTTATTTATTTCTTCTTGCTTACGCCAATGGTTGAGCCACGTCTTCCTGTGGATTTTGTTCTCTGACCTCTGACCTTAAGACCTCTTTCGTGCCTCAGACCACGGTATGCTCTAACCTTCTTCAAGTTGTTTATGTCTTCTCTAAAGGTCATCATTATGTCCTGGCCCAGATGATGTTTGTTTTCACCTGAGAGTGGGTCTGCACATCTGTTAAGCATCCAGGTTGGGATGTTCTTTTCGAAATCAGCGATAGCTTCATCGAGCTTTGCAACGTCTTCGTCAGGAAGATAACCGATAGTTTCTTTCGGATTAACTCCTGTACTTTCAACTATGATCTTTGAGGTTCTAAGCCCAATACCGCGAATACCTGTCAACGCATACATTACGGGTTGACCACCCTGAAGGTCAGTATTCATGACACGGACTAAATGTCTTATTTCTTTATCTGCCATTATTGTTTCCTCCTTAGGGACGTATATCGTCCTGTAGCCTCGAAACAAAGTTTCGACACACCCTGTAAAGGGCTAGGCAATTCTAAAGATTAATAGAATAATTTACCCGCATATACTATTTCCTTATTTTCACAATCCATGCAACAGAAAATAGCAATACAAGTGAACACATCCTACAGGCTAATTACATAAATACTTTCCTGTGAAGTCAGTAGTTCCGATTATGTGTAGTTCCGAATGAACACATCCACCTTTCTTCCTTTTGTCCAAATTTATTTTTAAAAATAATGCACAGACCACTCACATGTACCTGATCCATTCAAAATTCTGCATAAACATTGCCCTTATTTTTCACATGTGTATTTAATTTTATATGGCTTACGCTAACCAATTTCTCATTTAGATATATGATTGCATCGAGTGTAAGTTTGTGAAGTATAGGCGGGGTCCACATAATGAATGAGAATACCTGCTTCTTTTGCCTTATAATCAATGAACGTTTGGAGTTGATGATAAACCCAACTGCTGTGCCTCTGCCTGTTTCTTTCGGAGACTTTGTATTCAAGTGCAAACTTTACTATTGCTTTGAGATTCTGTGGTTTGCATCTTGCATAAGAAATTGTCCTATACCGGAAAAGTATTTCAGTTTACGTTTTGCCGATAAAGTTCTCTTCGATTGTAAACGTGCTCAAACAGAGTTTTAATGGGAATGATGTGAAGAACAGGTGGAAGAGACTGAAGAGCTTGTTATTGAGAAACTCAAGCTGAAAAACTTGGTGTAAAGGATTTGGATCTCATGGTAGAAAATGAGGTTCATCTTTAACAGCAGCTAAACATTCTTCAAGGGTTATGTCTGTATAAATTTCCAGCCATTTTCCTGTATGTCTCATATAAGAGAGATTGAAATGTCCATTCCCGGCATATTCCAGACGAGCAAACTTTGTCTCTAAAAATGCTGGTTTATTGTCCTCAAGACGGTAACTGTCCTTTGAACAGAAATAAAAGTAGTTGCGATACCATTTTGTGTAAATATCCACCGTATAAACAGAACATCCTTGAGTAGGTACTGTCTTAATACATTTTGGTTTTAGAAATGAATCAACAAGCTCTCTTGATTTCATCTCGACTTCTGCTTTAACATTTTCTGTTACTTTGTCTTTAGGAGCTTTATGTGGAGTAAAGCGCCACACTTTATGTTTTTTCATTAATCTTCCTATATTTATGTTGTAACGTCGATTTCCAATTTAAACGATTAACGTTACTTTCATTATACATACCCAATATTTATTAATATCGGGTTCTTTTTAAACTTTGATGAAATTTTCCTTTAATCAAGGTACAATTGTCATTCAGGGAGATGCCAAAATACCTAATTCCACATGGGATGAACATTCAAAAACCTTCAGGGCGATGGCCCTGTAGTACCGGGATATCATTGATTATCTTAAAAAAAGGTTAATGATGAAGAAAGGACTAAAACAAACAGTAAAGTAAAATCTAAACTATTAGAATCTGTTAACATCTATTTAACTAATCGTTGAAATACTGATTACTTTCATGAATGAATCCATGGGAGTAGTCAGACAACGCCAACCAAAGCAATAATATAAAAACACTCTCCAAAATGTGTATCAGAGATCTCATAAGGGAATCAATATGATCAAAAGAGATATTATTTTGGGAAGAATGGATGAGTTGCTTCCAGAGTTGAAAAAGAATTATAAGGCAAAGGAGATAGGTTTTTTTGGATCGGTGGTGAGCAATGAATACAAGACCGGCAGCGATATTGACTTTCTTGTTGAGTTTGAGAATGGTGCGGATTTTTTTGATCTCGCAGCCCTTGGAATTTTTCATGAAGACGAGTTTGGGTCAAAGGTAGATATCATCTCGAAACGTGCCGTAAGGAATGAATCGAAGAGCAGGATTTTTTCAGAAGTGATTTATGCGCATGCATGAGTACAGGTTGTTTTAAACTGACATTGATGAGATTGAAGAGCTCACTTCAGGAATGGGCTTCACTGAATTCCTGAACGATAGAAAAACCCAGAAGGCAGTTGTGAAGAATATCGAAATCATTGATGAAGCCGCTAAAAATGTGCCGGATGAGATTAAAACAAGTTATCCAGACATTCCGTTGTGAGTGATTGCCGGTATGCTGAATCGCTTAGCTCATGGTTATTTCGGAATCGATTATGAGATTGTGTGGGATGTAGTTGGCAATAGTTTGATTGGTTTAAGGGATTCTATCCGGGTAATTCTGGTTGAGATCGATTGAGCAGGAAAAACTTAACCCGTCCTACCGGGAAGCGAACTTTATGTGCAGCTTGGTGAAAGTATAAGCTTTATAACTGAAGAAATAACGCCGAGAGGGGGATTCGAACTCCCGAGGGGCTATGCCCCACAAGCTTTCCAGGCTTGCGCCCTACCGCTAGACTATCTCGGCATATGTGACTATTTTGGCTTGCTGCGCCAACCTTGCGGATAAGTGCCAGCATCCATTATTACTCTTTCGGTTGTAGCCACGATTCCATGCTCATTTTCAAGCATTTCCCCAGTATCCATAAGTGCAGTACATAACGCCACTGCCTCTCCTTTTAAGGTGAAAAGACAAATATCATCACCTTTGTTGATATTCTTGTCAAGGCTTAATATACCAGGTGCTGCAATTGCCGCACCTCGACATACAGCATCCACTGCACTGTCACGAATGACAAGTTTAGGAAGATGTGCCAAGCCTTCTTCCATAGGTCTGATAACCTTACGTAAGAATGATTCATCACCATCTTCCTGCAAGAAAACATAAGCATCCTTCAATTCATGGAGAGATACTAGCGTATCTTCCCCGAAGGGACCAGTCTTTGTCCTGCGAAGTTCCTGCATATGAGCGCCACAGCCCAATGCAACGCCAATATCATGACATAACTTGCGCATATAAGTACCAGCCTCACAGCCAACCCTCATAAGTACTGATTTCTCTTTAACATCAAGAACCTCAAGATAATAGATATTCCTCACACGGACCGCACGTTTAACAGCAGAGATGATTGGTGGCATCTGAAAGAGAGGTCCTGTGAATTCTTTACACACTCTAAGAACCTTCCTCTCAGGAACTGCCTCATGTAAAGTCATCAGGCAGATATACTCCTTGCCCGATAAACGAAGAGCAGCAACCGTCTTGGTAGCTTTACCAAGCATAATCGGAAGTACACCAGTTACAATAGGATCAAGTGAACCGGAATGTCCGGCTTTTTTTAGCTCGAGGATATCCTTGACCCAAGCTGTAAGCTCATGGCTTGTAGGACCTACTGGCTTGTCAAGATTGACAACACCCATCTCAATATGTTCCCTGATCGGTCGGTCGTAAGGAGAACAACCATATAATGGACTGGTTTTTGCTTCTGCCTTAAGCACCAATTCACGTTTATGTTCCGAAGCTAAGATACCAGAATTCATAGAACCTGCCAAATATCAGAAATAAGAATTGTTGTCAATGGCACAAGAGATAATATCTGCTATCTGGAATTGATCCCAGGTATTAGAATCGATCACAATGTCATAAACCGAAAGATCGTTAATATCGATATCGTAGATTGTTTTATACCGGACAGACTCTGACGCCTCACGCTTGATCGTTTCACTGAGCTTGTCTTCAAAAGAACCACTTTCCCTTGTGACGATCCTCTCTACACGAACATCAACTGGAGCCTTGAGCCAGACCTTCATGGCATTTTCAGCCATGTGGCCTGCAAGTCTTCCGTCAAGAATAATATTATCACGAGTATTAGCGATTTCCTTCTGACGTTCATCGATCTTAAGATCAATACTGTCATCTGATTCTGCCAGTTCACCAAACTCTGCCAGGGTCATGTCATACTCTTTTGCAAGAGAACGAAAAACCTCTCCTGCAGAGACCATCTCAAGACCATATTTTTCAGAAAGCAAACAGGATACAGTACTAGTACCACTTCCCGGAAGGCCACTAATAGTCAGTAACACTTATACTCCTCCAACATCCAGAGCCTTTCTTATCAACTGACTTACAGCCAGCGAGGCAATGAAATACCAGAATATCCAGTACTGGAAAGGACCTAATATCGTATCAGTCAGTATTTGTTGTCCCCAGAAAGGAAATACAAAAGAAGCGGCATCATGACTACTGATGTAATAGTAAGCCCACATGAACAATGGCAGGGAGATTATACTTATGTATGCCATTGGCTTAAACTGTTGCTTTGACATCTCCATCTGATCCTGCATCATCATTGAGCGCTCTTCCTCCATCTTCTTCATAAGAGCAGTGTTATTGGAAAGTTGAGCTTCTCTGAACTCCTTCTGGAACACCTTCATCTTTTCCTGCGTATTGCGCATCAGATCCCAGTCAATTGTATATTTCTGAATGAGTGACGCGTAAAGCGCAGTAAAAGATGCCATAATGAACAAGACAATATGGAAGTTACTCTCTCCAAGAAGTGTCACTACCGGATCCATGACAAAACCTACAGATTTTCCAAGAGAATCTCTGAAATCCTGTCCAAGCACCACAATACCTAGCATCAGGGAAATACCAAATGCCAGTAAAAATTTATCCAATTGTTTCTTGAATGTTTTTGTAACCAAGGGATAGCCTCTTTTGACTTGGGTTTATTTATAATGGTCCATGATCTTACAGATCTCAGCAAGAACAGAATCTACAGATCCTGTCCCATCTACATTAACAAGAAGTCCGGCATCTTCGTAATACTTGATCAAAGGTTTGGTCTTCTCATTATAAACTGCAAGCCTCTGACGTATGACCTCTTCCTTGTCATCTTCTCTTTGATAGAGCTCACCACCACATGCATCGCAAATACCTTCCTCTTCTGGAGGATTGAACATCATATGGTAACTTTCGCCACAGCTGCAACTGCGACGTCCACTAACCCTTTTTACAAGCTCCTCATCATTTACCTCTATATTGATAACAGTATCAAGAGGTTTATTGATCTCATTGAGAATTACTGTAAGTGCATCTGCCTGCGGAATTGTCCTTGGGTAACCGTCAAGAATGTAACCTTTTTCACAGTCAGATTCCGTTAACCTGTTTCTGATGAGACCTATGAGGACATCATCAGGAACAAGTTTTCCTTTATCCATGTATTCTTTTGCTTTGATCCCAAGTTCAGTTCCATCCCGGACATTTGCCCTGAGGATGTCTCCTGTGGAAATATGGGGAATGTCATAACGTTTCAATAATTCCTTTGCCTGGGTGCCTTTGCCAGCACCCGGTGGGCCAAATAATACAATATTCATAATTAACACCTCATTCCTGTCCAAAGAAGGACCTTACCATTGGATGCATCTCCATCATCTGTTCAGATGCTATATCCTCATACAGACGATACACTATACTTACCGTAAGCAGAAGACCAGTACCACCTGCACCTCCAAGAGTACCAAGCAGACTTGCAATAAGTGTCAGAAGACCTATAAAAGCACCGCCGATGATAGTTACTTTAGGAATATATCTGAGCATGACTTTTTCAATACTTCCTACATTTCTTCTGAAACCTGGGATTTGCATACCGGAATTAAATATCTTCCTTGCTGTGGGTTTTGCGCCCATACCTGTGGTCTCTATCCAGAACAAAGCAAATATGATACCACCTACTATCAGGAAGAATGCATCAACAAACACGTGTAATCCTATCTGCCAAGCAGCAGGCACAGGAGCACCATAACTTGTGAATGATTCCCTGACAAGAGAAGGTATCCAGTCATATGGACTGTTGATCGGAGCCAGGTAGTACATAATGCCGTTGATAGGTGTTGAACCACTGTATTCACCAAGGAAAGTTATTCCCCTACCACTTAACAGAAGACCTATCATTTGCAGATTAGCCTGCAACGCCCTTACAAGAATCATTGGAAGGACTGAAGCGTATATAAGTTTAACAGGAAACTTACCCCTTGCACCTCTTACTGCACTGTGTGCCAGAGGTATCTCAACACGAGTACTTTCCACATAGACAACAACCAGAAAGATGAGTATAGTACTTATAAGTGCAAGTATACCACCGGTTATCAACATGAACATTATACCATCACCTGAGAAGAGGAAATCTGCTTCCACATTCTGCAGGATGTATAACCATTTGGGGAAGAAACCCGTCGGTAAACCGCTTGAATCAGATGTCCAGTTAAATAGAGCGGTCACGATCTGCTGAGAAACACCAGCCACAATGAAAAGACCGACACCTGAACCAATACCCCACTTGGAAACTACTTCGTCCATAAAAAGTACCAGTATACCGCCTATACATATCTGTACAAAGATGATAAATGTAATTACCCCTACATCTACTCCTAAAGTTGCTGCAAGAGCCTGATCCGGCTGAATGTAGCCACCAACAATCTGTGGTAGTGCCTGAAGTACTATCATCACAAAGACCATAAACTTCTGTGCACCCTGGAAGAACGCCTGGTCAGACGGATTGGACATGTCGAGCTTAATGACATCAGCACCAACCAATAGCTGAAGGATAATGGATGCAGTGACAATAGGACCTATACCCAGTAGCATCAGAGAACCAGAAGCTCCGGCAAAAAATGCTCTATAGGATTCGAAAAGATCTAACGAATCCGCTGACAATCCAAATAACGGTACATTTGCAAGCGCAAAATAGAGAATAAGAATTCCAAGAGTCCACATAAGTTTGTTCTTGAAATGAACATGCCCCTCAGGGCTTGCAACCGCTGGCAATTTATTAAAAATTGGTTCCAAATTATCCTTAAGACTCATTAATTCCACCCTTTGAATGGAAAATCCATGCAATTATTATTATTATAAAGTACACCTAAATAGATTTTAACATTTATAAATATGCACCCTTAAATTACACGGAATATAAAATAAATAGTAATGCCAAATGGCATTACTCAGCTATTTCAGTGCAAGATCCACCGGCACTTTCGATCTTTTCCTTTGCACTTGCAGAGAATTCAGCCGCAGTGATGGAAAACTTCTTTGACACCTTACCGGTACCAAGTACCTTGTCAATATCAAGAACAGCAAGGTCAATGACATATGCGCCATCCTGAACTTCGGCAAAACCATCTTCAACAAGCTGATCTGCAAGTTCATCAAGTTCCCCTACATTCACGATAGAAGCATCGTTCAGTGTTTTCAATGGACGTGTAAATCCTCTCTGATGCCCACGTTGATATCCGAGCTGAAGTGCACGAGTAGCATGGTGTTTGTTCTCACCACATCTGCCTCTTCCACCACGGTTGCCGGCACCACGTCTGTTCTTAGCGGTTCCCCCACCACAGGTGCGTGACCCCCTAAATTTTTTTGTGTTGGTCTTTTTAGACATGGTATTACCTCATTTTCTTCAGTAGTTTATTAATGTCTTCACCATGGTTACCAAGAACGCCACCCTGTTGAACAGTCCTCTTCATACCAGCATGGCCCTTCCTTGGTGGATGGAGCCTGAAAACTGGCTTAAGCTTAGGAACATCTTTCACTGTGGCATCACCATCACAAATAGCCTGTGCCAATGCTTTGATGGAATCATATTCCGTATTCTCCGCCACATACTCTTCGGTAAGTTTTAGATCACCTTCAAGTCTTCCGCGGTTGCTGAGCATCTCTTCAAGAGTAGCAGCATCAATTACACCATATGCCACATAGTCCTTTACCTTCTGAATCATTCCTGCATTGTGAGGATCGTCATCAAGAAGGACACAGTGGTTCACTCTATGAAGACGCAGCATCTTGAGGGTATCTTTTATTGTACCCCTTACATTCACGTCCCCACGTACTCTAACCAAAGCGTACATTTTAAGCCTCCTGAGTCTCCACATTTGCAGAAACTCTTACAGTACCTGCATTCTGCAATGCTGTAAATGTTGCCTTTGCGAAGTTCAGAGTTGTCCTTGTAGTACCTTCGGTCCTTGTCCAGACATCCTTGATACCTGCCTTCTCAAGCACTTTCCTTGCAGTATCTCCTGCAGCAAGACCAAGCCCTCTTGGAGCTGGTTTTAGTACTACAATAACACTGCCGACCTTGCCCTGTACCTCTGAAGGCACTGTGTGTTCAAGTCCGCATGCACATTCCCATGAACCGCATCCACGCTTTACCTTAATTATATTAATCTTAGCGTTGCGGATCGCTTTTCTGATTGCAGGTCCTACCTGGACGTCCTTTGCCTGTCCAAGACCGACAAAACCGTTTCCATTGCCAACAATAACAGTTGCTCTGAACTTTACACGACGTCCAGAGTCAGTCATTCTCTGGACCATGTTGATATCAAGAACCTCATCTTCAAGATCAGGTAATAAAATATCGATAATATTATGTTCCCTTATAGGAAGACCTGACTCGATGGCCTCGTCCATAGAAGTGATCTGTCCTTCCTGAACGAGTTTCCCAAGCCTTGTCTGTGGAACCCATGCTTCTTCATATTGATATGCCATGTAATCACCCCTAGTTGAACTCAGCAGAGATCTTCTCCTTAACTGTATCGAACAGTTCAGGTAGATTTGAGCCTTCAATGTACTCTGCTACGTGTTCTCCCCTTACTCTCTCATCTGATGGAAGAACAGATGAGTCGTGAGGAATTTCGAATCCTGCATCTACTATACCTTTCAAGGTTGCATACACGCGTGATCCGGAAGATGATGCCTGGAGTCCTATATCAAGAACGCCGTAATCAAATCCCTTGCTTTGTGCCCTATAACCGAATAACAGACCGGTAAGGTACGCAGCTGTTGTGTTTCCAGTAGATGCCTCGTATCCATACTTTTTAAGTTCTGTTGAAATTGCAGATGAAAGAGTAACATCCCCTTCAGGTTTAGGAGCTACAAGCTGAATCTGCATGTGCCTTGAACTCTTGCGTACTACCACACGATCCTCTTTTGAAAGAATTAACTTGAGTCTCTGGTGGTAATCAGTACGCCCTTCTCTTCGTCGTCTGAATGCGACTTTATATCTAGGTCCTGTTGCCATGATTATTCCTCGTGCTTTATTAGCTTCTCTGACTCAAGTTGTGTCTTAAGGTGCGCTACACTGCGGTATTCTCCACCTTTTGCCTTACGGTAAACTTTACAGTAAGTAGACCTATCCAATGAACCATCTTCACGCATTTGTTTAAGTTCCTTCCTCAGAGCACGGATCTTTTTCATCCATTGCTCTTTGCGAGGATTACGTGCGCCTTTCCTGCCTTTCCTCCTACCATGTCCTTTTCGATGACCATACTTGCGCTTGTCATCTCTTATTCTTGCACGACCACGGCTTACGCCTTTGGCGGGTATAGCTTCAACACTGCCAGCTTCTATGAGTTCACGTATATCAGCTCTTGTAATAGCCACTGCTATCTCTGCTGAGGCTTCGGGATCCAGCCAGACCCTGTGCAAGCCACAACCTAATACCTGAGAAGCTATTCTTTTCTGGTTTGAAAGATCTGTCATCTTACTCACCCCTTGTTGGGTTGAGGACCTTAATAGAAAGCTCTGCAGCCTTTGCCTCAATTATTGACTTCTTTCTTCCGCCAACCTTAGCAGATATCCTGACAGCTTCCTTGCTTGCATCCACAACATCAAGTTGTCCAACTGTGAATACAAGGACTTCTGCATATCCTGATGGATGCAGACCTTTTACAGCAGCTGGGCTTCCATAGCCTACCTGAGCAAGAGCGCCTTTTGCTCTGATGTGTCTGCGCTGTTTACCATGAAGACCTCTTGGACGCCTCCAGTTAGAATCCAGACGCATATACTTGTGACTGTCTGCCCTCTTGAAATCAGGTTTTTTGTGCTTCTGGATTTTCCTTACCTTAAACAGGCGTTTAATTTTATCATCCATTCAAATCACCTACACTATCTTCTCCACTATATATATCCCATCCTGGAATACACGCGGATCGAATCTCTTGATTCGGGTTGCCTGTTCGATGTTAGCTGCTGTTTGGCCGACATCTTCCTTGTTGATACCAGTAATGGTAATCTCGTCTGCTGTAGTCTTTACCTTGGACTCGCCAAGAATATTTGCAGAACGTGATTTTTTCTCTCCAAGGAAATTGCTGATCATTAGCCGTTTTCCTTCAACCTTGAGTTGCATAGGAAAGTGAGCATAAACTACCTTCATGCGATATTCAAATCCATCGACAACACCTTTGATCATATTTGCAACATGTGACGCAAATGTTCCGACCATTGCCTTCTGGCTCTTCTTTGTGATAGATGAGTCTATAATGACCTCAGAACCTACAACCTCAATATTGATTCCCGGGTACCAGAAAGTCCTTTCGCTTTTGCCTTTTGGCCCTGATGTTGTCAGGAGCTGGCCCACGAAAGTAACAGTCACACCGTCAGGGATAGGGATTACTTTCTTTATTTCTTTTGCCATGTGACATCACATCCATCAGTACACATATGCAAGTAACTGTCCACCAACATTATTCTCACGAGCTTCGTACTGTGATATTACACCATTTGAGGTTGTCAATATCAATGTTCCAAAGTTCTTTGCGGGAAGAAACTGCTTTTCCCATCTTTCAAAGTCTGCAGCTCCCACAGAATAACGTGGTTTGATAGCACCACACTTGTTGATCCTACCAATAAGTTCTACCTTGTAAATTCCCGCCTTACCGTCTTCGACGAATTCAAATTCACCGACATAGCCACGGTCCTGCATAACTTTCAGGACAGTGCCGATGAGTTTTGATGCGGGTCTAATGATACAGGACTCTTTACCAATTACCTCTGCATTCTTTATCGTAGATAAAGCGTCAGCAAGCGGATCTAATAATACCATCTCTTTCACCTCACGTATACTTTTCAAATCCCATATCGTGGGCAATCTCACGGAAACATTGTCTGCAAAGATAAATATCATATTTTCTTACAAGACCTTGTTTTCTTCCGCATCTCTTACATTCATTTGCCCCTCTTCCAAAGCTCTTAGTGGTTTGAACCATTTTATATTACCTCCACGGAGTATTTGTCTTTGAAGAAAGCAACTGTATCCTCTTTTGTTATCTTGTGAGATGCAGGGATCTTTCTCTTAACTATCCGTCTTTTGTTGACCCTGTAACCAGGACGGTTAACAATTATATTGACATCCATACCAAAGATGCCGATATTAGGATCATATCTCATGCCCGGGAAATCAGTGTGTTCCTCAATACCAAAGGCAACATTCCCATACTTATCAAACTGGGATGAACTAAGCTTGCTCTCTACAATATCAAGTGCTTTTTTAATAAATTTTTCTGCACGGTTGGCCCTGAGAGTAACTTTACAACCAATTGGTTCACCCTTCTTAATACCAAATGCTGGAAGAGTTCTTTTTGAATAGGTTCTGACAACAGATTGCCCAGTGATCTCAGCAAGGATACTTTCAGCATCCACAAGGTGCTGGCCACTTTCACCGACACCCATATGAACAACAATCTTTTCCACAATAGGCGTTCTCATTGGATTACTCAACTACCTCACCACCTAATTTGATCTCAGGTTCCTTCTTGCCTATGATAACGACAAAATCTTCGATTGTCTCGAAATCATAGTCTCCGGATATTGAGACGGTATTATACCTGGAACTTCTTACTGTGTTGATCTCTTTGATAGTACCTATCTCACCAGTATGTCTACCACCAACGATCAGAGCAAGATTACCAACCTCGTATTTGATATGCTTGACAATTTCCTTGTCAGGCAGGGAGAGGATGATCGAATCCTTTGGCTTGTACTCATTGGAACCTAAAAGGTTTGTACCGTCATTAAGATTAAGCTGTACAGCTCCACCTTTTATGATAGTCTTGCCGTTGATCCTGCAAAGCTTATTTACATTGGAATCTTCCAGTTTATGAACCTCAAGTCTTCCCTTACGATCCAGTAACATACGGTATGCTGCATCTTCAAGAGGAATTGAAATTACATCTAAAAGACCTACAGGGAATCTAAGATCCTTTCTGACAATACCATCAACTAATACACTGCCTTCTGAAAGAATGCGCTTTGCTTCTGCACGGGTGTCTACAACACCCAGCATATCCCTCAGGACTACACTCAGAGGAATACTCTGCTGCTTGTTATGTGGACCCGGTCTTGTTGATGTGACCCATTTATTGGATTTCTTTGAAATCTGCCAGCTGTTAGGGACAGAGATTCTTTTCTGATGTTTGCCCACAAAATCACCTGTTATTAATAATATCTTTTCTGTGTTTATCCTTCATTTCAAGACTTGTGATCATTACATTTGAAGGGTAGACAGGTCTTGCAACCTCGGTTCCATCTGCTTTTGAAACTGTTACACCTTCTACAACGATCGTTCCGTGCTTAAGGGAAACTGCTTCCACTATTCCAGAAGTTCCTGCGTGATCTCCACGCATTAACTTTACAGTGTCACCAACAATAATATTGGCCGTACGACAACTGTATTTGTCACGGAGATCCTTTGAAAGAGGAGCACCCATAAATTTCTGTTTGATGTGCAGAGGAGCAGTATATCTTGTTTTTCTCTGTTTTCTTGGTTGATTTGATACCATATTTCACACCTCACACCACAATAGATGCTGTTGTACCGATCTTAGGGAACCTTTCTGCTGCTTCTCTTGCAACCGGACCTTTGATATCAGTCCCTTTTGGGATACCATCAGCGTCAACAATGACAACTGCATTATCTTCAAAGGAAACCCTCAGACCGTCTGGACGGTGCAGTTCCTGCTTCTGGCGTATAATTACTGCAAGAAGGATCTGCTTACGCATTTCCGGAGTTCCTTTCTTCACGGAAACTACGCACATATTACCAACGCCTGCTCGAGGATGTCTGTTCTTAACACCTCTGTAGCCCTTTACGGATATAATTTCAACTACACGTGCACCTGTATTGTCCACGCAGTCGATCTTAGAACCAGCGTTAAGTGCACGGGGAACTGTGGATCTAATGCCTCTCATTCCTGTGCCTCCGCTTTAATGACTACATATGACTTTGTCTTGCTAAGAGGCCTACATTCTGCCACCGTCACAACGTCCCCTACTTTTGCATCAACGCAAGGTGGATTGTGTGCATGAACTTTAGATTGCCTCTTTTCATATCTCTGATATTTCTTAATGAGAATCTCATGTTTACGCTGGATGACCACTGTCTTGTCCATCTTATCGCTAACAACAGTCCCTACTAGGACCTGTCCACGAACTGGGAGAGAACCATGGAATGGACAATTTACATCATCGCATTCCTCAGTAGGAGCTGGGACATCCAATCCAATATCTTTAACCATGATTATTACCTCATGTGTATTTTTCTTATATTCTTTGTTCTGTTCTCAGGTTGTGAGAGCAGAAGGTTTCCATTCACTTTAACATAGCTCGTGGTATGTTTACCGGATAATTGGGCAGGTATCTGAAACACAAAGGTAGTACCGTTTTTCTGAATCATTTTCTCAGTTCCTTTTGTTGTTTGAACAATTAACATGTTCTTTGTTTCGTCAACCACTTTGCCACTTATATCTTTCAAGATCGGATTCGTCGCTTCTACTATTGTCACTTGCAATCCGATCAGTTCATGGAATACCAGTTTAGAAGGACTGATCTCCAAATCAGATCTCCTTCATTTCCCGCTGGATGGTCTTTATTCTGGCAACGGTTCTCTTTAATTCACTAATCCTGCCTGGATTGTCAGGAGCTCCGCCAGCAGATGAAAGAGCACGCTCGCGAATGAGTTCATCCCTCATTTTGTCGAGTTCGTCCATCCTTTCTTCCGGGGACATATCCCTAATCTCATTCAAACGGAGAATTGCCATTATTTATCCTCCTTATGAACACGTGAGACTGGATGCCAGTAGTCATAGCCTTCATGCTTATGCTGCCATACATCATCAACCAGCCTTCGTTCTGCCTCGGGATTTTCTTCAGGGATTGAATCATCAGATTCAGATGCCTCATCTTCACAGGATTCTTCTTCAACTTTCTCAGCTGAAGTTTCTTCAGTGACTCCTGTGTCAACGGGTTCTACTACTTCCTCCTCGTCTGCAAGCTCACCCTCTGATTCCTTATCTACTAGTTCTGCAATGTCAGCCTTTGCAGCTTCCGGTGCAACAGTTTCGACCACATCAGCCTCTACGACCTCTCTAATATCAAAAGCATCTGGCAATACTGCATTTGGAGGGATGATCCTAACTTTACAACCCAGAGTTCCCAGCTTTTTAACAGCTGTTGCAAAACCCTGATCTACTATTTCTTCAGCAGGTTTTCCAGCATGTTTGATGTACCCATCAACGAGTTTTTCAACCCTTGACCTTGAACCTGTTAATTTACCTGAAATTACGATTTCACAGCCCAGTGCACCGGCGTTCATAATAGCTCTAAGAGTATTATGACCGGCTTTTCTGAAATACCAGCCTCTTTCAATTGAAGAAGCAAGGCGTGAAGCCATCATCTGGGCATTGAGCTCTGGTCTTTTGACTTCCTGAGCATCTATCTGAGGGTTATCCATATCGTACATCCTGTCAATGTCACGTGTAAGTTTACGGATGACCTTACCAGCTTTACCAATGACCATACCTGGTTTTTCAGAATATACAGTGATCTGAGTACCCATCGGAGTACGATTGAGCTCCATTCCACCGTAGCCTGCTCTGCTAAGCTGTTTTAAAAAATATTCATTCATGGAAGCTTTTACGTAGCCTTCCTGAACAAACTTTTTTTCTATTGCCATTAAAGCACCTCATTCAAAATAATCTCGACACTCACAGTTTCTGTGTTACTAGGACTGCCACGTCCGCGTGCCCTCGGTCTCATACCGTGAATAACACGTCCACGCTTTGCAGAAACATGTGCAATATACATATTTTCCGGGTCAAGTCCCTTGTATTCAGCATTGCTGTTGGCATTTTCCAAGATCTTCAGGAAAGCCTCAGCGACCTTTACAGGGTATCTACCGTTTGCCATAGGACCTTTTCTGTGTCCTGAACCATCGCCGTGCCTTTTAAAAGGAACTGCCTGTTTCATTATTACAACTTCTTCAAGGTATCTTTTGGCTGCAGTGGTACGCATGCCTTTGATTGCCCTACCAAGTTCTCGCGACTTTTTCGGGGAGATGTGAAGTTCAGAACCCATAGATTTTGAGCTTACTTTGGGGTCCAGTTCCATAGAATATCCAATTCTTGCCATGATCTCACCTTACTTAAGTGGCACGAACTTACTTGAACGGGTTGCTCCTACACCAGCGCTTCCGTGGGAAACCTTTGGACGGGTTGGTGAGAATTCTCCGAATCTGTGTCCTATCATTTCAGGCAATATTTCAAATGCCACAAATGATTTGCCATTATATACTTCTACATTTTTGCCGACCATCTCAGGGAATATGATGATATCCCTGTAATGGGTCTTCAGATTATCCTTGCCATCTCTGAGCTGTTGAACAAGGTTTTTCCTGCCATCTGTGTAGCCCCTCTTAAGAGTACGGCGTTCACGTGCAGGTAACATCTCAATAAACTCATCATTGCTAATAGCCTGGAGTTCTGATACTGTTTTACCACGGTAGGTGTATTCACCTTTTCGTTTTGGTAATCTTGATGATAATTTCTTTGCCATGTAATAACCTCCGGTTAACGCTTTCCGGTCCTGCGTGCTGCAATCTGACCTACCTTACGTCCTGGAGGCGCATTCCTCCCAATTGTGGTTGGCTTACCAGGGTGCTTACGGTTACCTCCACCATACGGGTGGTCAATAGCGTTCATAGAAACACCTGATACACGAGGATATTTTGCAGCTCTTTTCTTCATCTTGTGGTATTTCGTACCTGCCTTAAGGAAAGGCCTGTCAGCCCTACCGCCACCTGCAACTATGCCAATTGTTGCACGACATTTGGGATTTAACCACTTCATTTCGCCTGATGGCATCTGAACAACCGTCTTACCACGATCGTGGGATACAACTGTTCCATAGGTACCAGATGCACGTGCGAACTGTCCACCATCATTTGGTTTGGACTCAATGTTGCAGACCGGGATGCCTTCTGGGATCTCTGCAATAGGCAGGATGTTACCAGGTTTTATCTCGGCTGATATTCCACATGCTATCTGTTCGCCTAAAGAGATACCTTCAGGTGCAATGATCAGGCGTTCTTCACCATTGTCAAAGGAAACCCTGACAATAGGTGCTGAACGAGCCGGATCGTGTGTAATTTCAATAACTGTACCATAAACTGTGCCTTCTTCATCGACACGTGGGTGTTTAAGTGCAGCTTTATACTTGTGTGACGGAGCCCTGTAAGTAGGAGATCCACGACCTCTATTCTGTGATATAAGTCTCTTAGTCATGTATATTCACCTCACATCAAGCCAAGTCTGGTCGCTATCTCATTGGCAGCTTCTGTGCCTTCAAAAGTAACGATAGCTTTCTTCAGACCTTTCATTGTGCTCATTGTACAGACAGATGCAACAGGGAACCCGTACATCTTCATAACATCGGCCTTGATCTGATTCTTGTTTGCGCGGCTATCAACAATGAACTGAAGTTTATTGTCTTCCAGCAGCAGCATCGCTTTTTCAGTGATAAACGGATAATTGATGACATTCATTCGAACATTCCCCCAAGAGATGACATTGCAGACTCGGTCCAGACTACTAATCTACCTGCATGCGTTCCTGGTGCAAGGAGTTCAGCATTCAATCCATCAACAGATATGACATCCACACCTGATAGATTTTTTGCAGATCTCATCAATGGACTGTCACATGTTGTAACAATAAGAAGACTCTTCTTGTTCTTGTATCTCCTTCCACGGATCTTACCTTTTCCTGCACGAATATTCCTTCCATCCTTTGCACGGATCACGTCTTCGTAAACACCTGCATTCTGCAAGAAGCTTACAACATCCTTTGTCTTCTCGACGTTTTCCAGTTCGTCTGCAGCCACCAGTGGAAGCTGTGCATCGAATCTGTGTCCACGGCCCCTTACGAGTTCTGCGTTGATCGTAGCAGCGATTGCGGAGCGTATGGCCATACGTCTTTCTTTCTTGTTGACCTTTTCAGTTCTATCTGTTTCAGGCTTTGGAGGATGTGCTCTCCTACCACCTAAAGCCTGAGGAACTCTTGCTGCACGGCTACCATTGACAATCCTTGGAATCATCGCAGCGCCTCTGCCGGATCCCCATGATTTTGCGGAGGTATCCATACCCGAGTACATCCTTGGACCATATGGCTGATACCTGTTTGCCTGAGCTGCAAGAACTGTTCTTTTGATAAGATCAGGTCTGTATGCTTCATCGAATACTTCAGGAAGGTCTATATCTCCCTTAGCATTTCCTGATAAATCTATAATTTTTGCTGTAACCATTCAGTTCACCCCTGCTTGGACTGTGTACTTACGTGAACGATCTGTGGTTCACTCATAGCAGGTACTTTTGATCTCATTGGATCTCTGAGCCTTACAAGCCTCTTTGAAGGTCCAGGAATACTTCCTTTAATGAGGATATAATCACCACGGACAAGACCGTAATTGATGAAACCACCTTTTGGAGTGATCTCTTCGCCGTCGCTACCTACCTTCAGGATACGCTTGTTGTATTCAGTCCTCTGATGGTAACCCATTTGTCCCATCTGTGGTACTGTCCATCTGACAACTGCTGGATGCCATGGACCAAGAGTACCGACCTGTCTGAGACTTCCCTGACGTGAGTGCTTGTTCTTCATCAGGTTGATACCCCATCTCTTTACAGGACCCTGGGTACCTTTACCAGTTGTGATAGCAGCCACGTCTACAAATGTACCTTCATCAAAGACATCACTGAGCTTTATTTCTGAGCCGAGCAGGGACTTTGCATACTCGAACTTTGCCTTTATATCAGATCCACTAATTGCGGTTTCCATTATGTCAGCTTTCTTCTTAGGAACACCTGTCAGCTTCTTTGGTAAAGTGTAAGTGATCACTTTAATGTCCGTAACATTGCCTTCATCTATCATGCCCTCGATCTTTGCAAGAGCAGCTTCTGTATTGGATGTCTTTGGCAATGCAATTGTCTTTCCAAGACCCTCATCGAGGTCTGCTGCCCATGCTTCAGAAAGGGCTTTATCACCATACGTAGAGCTTGTGTAGGCACGGACTGCAGCAACACGAACAGCAGGAGTTTCTACAACAGTTACAGGAACTGAGATCTCCATACCTTCGGTGAGGCTGTACTTTACGTCATCTACCATTACCACATGAGTCATACCCACTTTATAACCTGCAAAATCCTGAAGCTTTGGTTCTCCAGCAGCTTGTGGCCATGAGTTAAACCTTGGTATGTGGCCTTTTGCTCTTACGCGTGGACTGAAAGCGAGTGATCCTCGTTTTGGTCTATGTCCTTTTGCCATTATTATTCTCCTAATTTAACATTTTCTTCTTGAAGGGTCAATACAATTTTGCAAGACCCAGTACGCGAGAAAGTCAGGCAGGAACCACTAATGAAAAAGAAGTAGACATGACATCAGCGGACTCCACGTACTCAGATGATACGCATTCAACGCCAACCCTTACATTCTTCCAGTCATCAACGGACCCTAGTATGCCCAAGGACATTACTGAGTGGTCATCTCGAAAAGATTTAAACACTTCAGTATTTTATCACATTTTGTGTAAGCGGGCATTCTCGAAGAGGCCCAATTATACTTCATGTTAAATCCGACTTTTTCGCACTGTAATCTTAATTCAGTCAAACACCCATATTTCAATGGAATCTAACGTGCGCCTTTAAACGAATATATTGTATATAAACCCTTTGCAAGTAAGTGGCAGAAATTAAACAATATACTACACCTGAGCAGCATTCGCCAAATACAAAAGAAAAGCATAGGAATGTATTATGCTAATGTACTACCATGATAATATACTACGCAAGAACTACAAACTACAATATAATAATACCTAATAATATCTAATAATACACAAAATACACAAAATACACAATAAGATTAAACCCAGATTGAAAATTTAGAAAATTATTGAAAGTAAAAAATGAATATATACAGAAAATCCCCAAAAAACTTTGAGAAACGGACAAAAAACAATTGAATTGACAATAAAATAAGGGAGGAAAAATGGAAATTAAAAAAGCTGTGATACCTGTAGCAGGGCTGGGAACCAGGTTCTTGCCGGTAACAAAATCCATGCCAAAGGAAATGCTGCCAATCATCGATAAACCGGTGATCCATTATGTAGTGGAGGAAGCCATGGCCTCGGGAATCGATGACATCATATTCATAACCGGAAGAAGTAAAAGATCCATAGAGGACTACTTTGACGATTCCCCGGAACTCGAAAGCCATCTCCAGCAAAAGAACAAAGAAAAACTTTTGAAGATCGTGCAGGATATTTCTTCAATGATAGATATCCACTACATCAGGCAAAAAGAACCAAGGGGCCTTGGTGATGCCATTCTCACGGCAAAGAAACACATAAACGATGAACCTTTTGCCGTATTGCTTGGTGATGATATCATCGTGAACGAAAAACCATGCACAAAACAATTGATCGATAACTTCCAGAAATACGGACGTTCAACAATAGCAGTGGAAGAAGTCCCCTTTGAAAAGACAGGAAGTTATGGAATCATTAAAGGTAAGGTCATGGATGACTCACTATATGTACTTGAAGACATCGTGGAAAAACCAAAACCCGAAGATGCCCCATCCAATATAGGCGCCATCGGAAGGTACGTATTCACACCGGAAATATTGGACTGCATCAAAGAAACGACTGCAGGAGTAGGTAACGAGATACAACTTACAGATGCCATACGTCTTTTGAAAGAAGAACAGAAGATATACGCATATAAATTCACAGGTAAAAGATACGACACCGGAGACAAGGTTGAATACGTGAAAGCGATCATCGATTTCGCCCTCAACAACAAAGAAACGAAGGTGCAAATAAAACAACATATCACAGATATAAATCTGTGATCCTGTTTTTTCACGGTCTTTGATAAGTTCATTATAAAATGAAGCATCCAATTATGTAGAGCTGCGCTTCACAACTTTTCTGACAGTTCTGCCCCTGAAATTAACCCCTCCAACAAGCTGGACACCGGGTTTTCCCTTTATCACACCTACATAGTCAGCATTGAAAGTGGCAATAATGCTCTTGTTTGCAACAACTTCAACACGCCCACCCACACCAACGAGGGCTTTTAGAATACCTTCTACCTGAGAAGGGGTTGCATTATCGGCAACCCTTATAATATGTGTTTCCAAAGGCATGCAACTTATTTCCCGGAAGTGGACTTCCTGACTGACGATATTCTGGAGGTCTGCTTGCCGGATAACACCGCTCTGACATTCTTCACAGTCCCTGCTGTATTAGGTTTTGCAGGTGTATCAGAAACCGCAGTGAATTCGACCTTAGAACTGCCCACTACAAGATCAATTGCAGTTCCGATGTCTGCATGTTCCCCGGCTACTACTGACTGACTGAGAACCTTACCGACATTTAAAGCATCACTTTGTTCAGTCACCTTTCCGGAACGAAGCTTGCCAGCATCCAATTCTTTTTTAGCAGAATCCAGATCCATACCTACGATATTTGGCACCTCAACTGAAGTGATCTTTGAAATGACCAGATCCACAGCATCCCCCGCTTTTGCAACCGAACTGCCAGAGGGTATCTGAGATAGTACTGTTGCCTGTTCAAGAGAGCTGTCTTTTTCAATGAGCTCACCCTGTACAAAACCGGCGGCCTTTATTATAGATACTGCCAGGTCCATATCCAAACCTACAACATCAGGCACATCAATATAATCAGAAAATATGCGTTCTTTTGATGATGAATTTATAGTGAATTCGACCTCACTCAGGTTATCTGCAGGAATCACATCGTCTGCTTTTGGAAGCTGGAAACGCAGTTCATCGCCCTTCACAGCTATATTGGTCCTGAGTTTGATATTCATAGAACTTACATTATAATCCACCCTTGCAGACTCTACATTTATAGACTCCTCCATTTGCACAAGGGAATCACGAAAAGCTTTAACAAGGTTTGCAGAAGATAGTTCAGGCCTTGTGCGTGAAAGTTGTTCCAGTTTCTTATCACTTTCAGCTTTCTCTTTAAGTATTTCCTGAACCCTGTTGTCAAGGATAGCATAATCCTGTTTCAGGACCAGGTTTTCCCTTTTCAACTGCTCCATTACATCCTTTTTAGACGCCAGTTCCCTCTGAACAGTCTCAAATTCAGATTCTATACCTACAATGTTCTTCTGGAGCAGAGCATAGCTCTGTTTTTTTGATGCAGCAGTGGTTGACTTATTTAAACGTTCAATATTTTGCCTTAGTTCTGTAATATCACTCATTCCACCCCTCCACTCATTATTCTTCCGCTATTCTTGAAGAAGAAGGAATTGATACAATTTTTGTCTTAAGAACGCTTGAACCCTCTACATCATATGAGTTAAGTGATTTGTAAGAAGCATTCAAAGGTGCTGCATTAAGGACCCGTTTATACCCACGTATACGATTTTTTGAATCCCTTTCTTCCTCATACTTCATAGACAGGGCCATTTTAAGTTCGATATCAACTTCAGGTATATGATACCAGGTGGCTTCCAGATCAAACTCCTGAAGCGCTTCATCAGTTGAAAGTTCTATCTGTGTGTCAATAGAATTACGGTCAAGTGCCCTTTGTGTCTGTGCAATGGATTTACCCACTTCACTTAATATGGTTGAAAGCGGACTGACAAGAACCTCTTCAATACGTTCGCTACTCTTGAATGGCAAAGTATAATCTCCTTCAATGTTCTGTTAAAATAAATTGTCAATGCAGACATCACTGCATTGATCCACAAATGCCTGCTTTACTCTGAGGAATTCTCTTTGACCCTGACGGTTGGGATAGCTCTCTCTGGTGGTGGCACTGGTTTGAGTGTTGTACGCAGAAGACTGGTACCTGATTCACTGAAGGTATACTTTGACTTGTATGTTGCATCATAAGTCGATGTGTATGCAACATTAGTTGTATTCTCGTAGTTTACCTTAGATTTACCGAATAGAAGACCTGCAAGACCACCTGACTTGTAGCTTCCACTTATTTTCGACTGGTTAGTGAACTTGAACTCTCTGCCGTATTTCCTTTCTGTTGAATACTCCCTCTTCATTGAGATAGTCATTTTGACCTCAATGACAGATTCGGTGAATTCATAGAAACGAGGTTCAAGACCGTACGTCAGCAAAGACATGGGTTTATCGTTTGTAACTACATCAGTAGCAGTTACGTTCCCATCCTCATCGACTGTCTCCTCTATATAGAGAATTACACTCCCAACTTCCAGCTCAGTCTCTGCAAGGGCCTGCGCAACATTAATCGAATTAATGTCCAGAGCAGTTTGTCCCTCTGCAATAGCAAAAGCCATTTCTTTTATCATGTCCCCAAATGGAACATCTAATAATTTTTGACCAACAGATGCCATATAATCCCTCCAAATATTTTATACAATATATAGTGGAACAACATACCATATAGACTTTACTAAAAATAACCATATTAATATAAAATTTGTATTGTGGTTTTTGGCCCATAAATCAATAAAGTCAAGTAAAAAAGATAGATAAACTAACAAATAAATGATGAGTAGAAAATATAAAATCCAATGAAAAACTAAAAAATAAGTAACTATTCAGCCTAGCACAATCTGCCGAATCATGGCTAAAAAAGTATAATGTATAAAGGAATCCTTTTTGAGGACTCCCTTGAAAACCATCTTAACAAGGAAAGCATATCAATTTGCCATAATCACATTTAAAATGATATGCTATAAAAGGAATCTAGATTATTGTTTTGACCTTTCTAAAACAAAAATAATAATTACAGGACAAGTATGCCCTTTTTTATGCAATATTTCTTATGATATTGTTTTGGAACTTTTCAAATTGACTTTAGCGTTTTTTACTAAGCTAAGATTTTATGAGTAATTCAGAAAAGACTATAATCCAACAGTTTTTGACATGGTTTTGGTGCAAAACCATTGCATTTATATATTATGACTAATATACCTTACCTCCAAAGCACATGCCTCTTTGCGATAAAATCTTGATAGAATTGCCTCTTTTTTTCAATTCCAATTCAAAAATTTCAAACCAGCTATGATATGGTCTCTTTTGGCATGAATCAACATTAAAGCTCTTTAAGAAGTGTAAATATGAGTAGAATAAGTGATGAAATGGAAACAAAAAGCATTCCAAAACTATTACTTAAATTTTCTGTACCTGCGATAATTGGTTTGCTAGTAACTGCATTATATAATGTAGTAGATAGTATTTTTGTAGGTCGTGGTATTGGAGAGCTTGCTCTTGCAGGGGTTACTGTGTGTCTTCCTATAGTTACTATGCTTATGGCATGTGTTATGTTAATAGGTATGGGAGCTACTGCCCTTATCTCAATTCGTTTGGGTGAGAAAAAAGAAGAAGATGCTGAAAAAATGGCATTGTTAATTAAATATATCTATCTCTTTATTCCTGTACTTCATTAAGAGAAGAACAGAATATTTTAACATTTCAAGACTTTTGGAATAGCACTTTGTCTTTCTTCTTAACCTTGCCAG
>JAVEPM010000139.1:0-5572 GCA_034008115.1 Methanolobus sp. | reverse complement strand
AAGAACAACGGTATCATCAGATACATAACTAAGCAGAACGGAGTAGTATTTGAGGATAATGGAAAAGTAAGTGGATGCGAACCTTCACCAAGTTGTCACTACGAATATTATGTGATGATATAATTACCGCTAACGGCTACAGATATGTGTAGTTTTTTCTTAAATTGAAACAATAAAATTAAAATAATATGGATAAAGATAATAAGAACAGTAAAACTGATAACATAGATAAAAAATTACATATATCTGATGTTATAGGCAGTCCTACTCAATTGGACCCAGTTTTAGCGCAAATAGAACATATTAACGACTTAGGTAAATCAACTTGGTATGAGGTAGTTTACTTCGATGAAAAAAACTGGAGGTCTTATGCTGGTAGTAAAACATTTGAAGATGGGGAAAAGGTTATCAAATGGAAGTATGCTAAGGATTGCCTATAACGGCTGGGTGTATGAGAAGGTTTGCTTATATGAACTTTCAAATTACCACTAAACTTAATAGCAAACTTTCTTATACACCTTGTTATAACTAGTACGGGAAATTACCACAAATGCTCGATTGAAACACTGAACAAAAACTTTTAAAAATGTATGGTGGAAATTTTAAAATTGAATATTTATATATAAAGTAAAATATATGGACAAAGATATGAAATTACGAAAATTTATTGCTACCACGATAAAAGAATACTTAAACGAGCAAATGGGCAGTAATAAAGAATTTATAGGATACCACTCAACTAATACAAAAATTGATAACTTTGATTTCGATAAGATTGAATTAAAACCAAACTCTTCAACAAGAATTGATGGTATGTTTTTTAGTAATGTACCACAAACATCTTGGGGTGATTATGTATATAAGGTGAAAATAATTTCACAAAATCCAGCAATTTTTGATTTAAGTAAAAGCAGATTTGATAGTCTGGGAATACAAGAAGCGTTTGATGCTTTATTACGTGGTGATACTTCATATATGATTGAAGATTTAGCTGAATATGGTGGTATGGAACAGGAAGATGCTGAAAATTTAGTGGATGAATGGAGAGATTTGGATTTAATTGTAATTACAAATCAAGTTTATGGAAAACACGATACAGAATATATTGTACCTGAACCATATTACAATGGAAAATCTGCTAAAATTATTAATTTAGGGGTGGAAAATTTTTAAAAGTTTTTGAAACAAAATGCTGATTAGAACGTATAATGTAGTATTGGTTATAACGGCAAAGTATAAGGTTAGTACGCTTTGCACAAACGATTGAATTAAAGTACTGACTATCATAGCGTATTAACTTTATACAGTGTTGTACGCTTTTAAAATTACGACTTATGAAAATAAAATATCCAATTGGCGGTTTTGCTCCTGGTTATTACAGCAACAAATGTGTGAGCTGTAAAGAAGAGTTTATGGGTGATAAACTTGCAAGGCAATGCGAACCTTGCGCAATAAATGCTGTGAACGAAAGTAACACCAAAGCACTTGCAGAATTACACAAACTAAAAACCGCCTTAGAGAAAATTAAATTTAGTAACGATGCTATAAATGAAGTACTCAATAAGTAATTTTTATTGCGTACAACGTACCGCAAATATGAGAAGTAGGGCATGACGCTGGGGTACAACCCATGAAGGCGAAACACCTTAAACTAATATGATGAAGTCACAGACAGAGTTGTACCGCCCTATTTCTTATATTTGCTGTTATGTATCAGTTGTTTTTGGAGTGGAAAATGTTCAGAGACTGGCGAAGTAACCATATCGCTATGTGGTATGAAGAACAGTAACCAAAAACAATTGTACATAACGGTTGAGTGTAAAAAATCGTTTTAATGTTTTTTACACTTTGTTAACTAATTAAATTAAAACAATATGAAATACTATTTTATCACTTATCAAGCAACTAACAGACAAGGGTCTGTATCAATTTGGAATAACGTTATTAACAAAAGTCCTATGAAATTTATAAAAGACATTCAAAAAACTGAAGAAAAAGGAAGTAATACGTATTACAATTTTGTAGTATTAAACACTTGTGAAATTTCAGATGGAGAGTTTAATGAGTTTGATGGTCATTTTTAAAATGGCTTATAACGGCTACAGATATATTTAGGTTTTCATTTTTAATATATACTAAAAAATAATAAACGAGCATGAAACACATAAAAAGTTTCAACGAATCAACAGAAAACTTGAATATATCTGATGTTATGAAACGTATTAACGATTTAAAAGATGAATATGAGAGAATTCGAAATTATGAGTATGACCAATATGGTGATGAATTTGATGCCATGGATAGAAAAAGAGATATACAGATGATTTTTTATACATTGGGTATAGACTTTGATAAGTTTGATAGATAATATGTTTCATAACGGTTGGGTGTATGAGAAGGTTTGCTTGTAGAAACTTTTAAATTAACCACAACTGCTGATAGCAAACTTTCTTATACACTCTGTTATGTGTAGGTGTGGTTAATTAAGGTAGGAACCTCATTCGGAGAACTGTATAAAAATTTTAAAAGAAAAAGAAGGGGTGAAATTTTAATTATTAATATTTATATATAAATAAAAAAATGAAAGATTTGAAACAATATATTAAAACTACTATACGAGAATTTTTTAATAAAAATTACGATTCTGAATATTTTTTTAATAAAGGTTCTTATAAAGAAGTTTTTTCAGTAAAAAATCATCCTGATAAATTAATAAAAAAAGGTAAAGGTGTAATTGAAGAAGCAGAACTATTTAAAAAATATCCAAATGTTTCACCGAAAATTTATAAAATAGATTATGAAAATAATTTAGTAGTTGTTGAAAAATTAGATAATATTTCAGCACAAAAGGATTTTGATGAATTAATAAACAAAGACAGAGGATATATACATAATTGGGGTTACATTATTTTTAAAGATGAAAAAGAATACAATTCATTAAGAAATAAATTAACATCAATAAAGGGTAAAGTCTTATTAGATAGAGTTAGAGAAATTGTTTTAACATTAAATATGAAAGATATACATAGTAGAAATTTTGGTTATGATAATAATGATTTGTTAAAAGCAATTGATATTTAAAGAAGTTGGATTTTTCTTTTAAAATTTTTAATCGAAATGTTGATTAGAAAGATGAACTTAACACTTACACATAACGGTTTGGTGTATATGTAGTGATTTACACTAAACTTTATTAAAAGAAATGGATATATTTATTAACAGACAAGGTTGATTAGATGTGATGAAATCATTTTATTATGGAAGATAGTATTAAAAAATGGATGAAAGAGTGGGTTGATAGAACTTCACAAGTTAAATATGAAAACTCATTTAACGAAAAAAGTGATGAATGGATAGAGATTGAAGGTGTTGGTAAATTCAAAGGTTTAGAGATTGTTTCAGAACAACACGATGAATTGAATGAGATTACTATCAATCTTAAATATGATGAGTGGGACAAAAATGTTTTATAACGGTTGGGTGTATGAGAAGGTTTGCTTGTAGAAACTTTCAATTTACCACCAAACATTATAGCAAACTTTCTTATACACCTTGTTATACACAGTACGGTTTATTAATGTAGAATGTTGATTTGAAACACGAATAAAAACTTTTTAAAAATGTGCGGAGGAAAAATTAATTCTGAATATTTATATATAAGATAAACTATTTATTAATATGGAAAAAGATACTAAATTAAAAAATTTCATTAAAACCACAATACGTGAGTTTTTGAATGAACAAGTTAAGATAAAACAACCTATTACAATCAAATCAAAGAAAAATGAATTGATGTATATTAAAATATACTTTGATGAAAAAGGTAGAGTTGATAAAATCGAAAACAAATGGGATGTTAAATTACCTGAATGGTATGGGTTTATCATTAATGAAATAACAGTAAATGACTGGATTCGTAGAAAAGAACCTGACTTATACATTGAAAAGAGTGTGAATGAAAATACTCTCAAATTTGCTTTTGATGATGAAATTAAGTTTGAACTTAAAAGATATTTACAAAATACTATATGGAATAAAGTTGGTGGTATTGATGAACGAGTAGATAAACTTGTAGAATTACATAGTAAATTTATCAACAATGTTAGAAATAAGATGAGTGCTAACGAAATTGCTAAAAGGTTATTTGAATACGAAAAAAATATTTTAGATAGAAAATAAAGCGTAGGGAAATTTTTAAAAAGTTTTTTACACAGAACTATAATTGAAACACGAATGTAGTATTGTGTATAACGGTTGCAAATATAAAACGTTTATTAAACTAAACTTAAATCGAAAAACAGAATATAATTATAAATACAACAGCAAATTTGGAACACTGAAATAAATGTTTTATATTTGTTGTTATAAGTATGTAAAATAAAAATTATACCTATGAAAGAAAAGAAAAAAAAGTATAGAGTAGTACCTTGTGTGGAAAACACTGGGTTATACGGTGTTACAAAATTATATAAAGTACAAAAGAAAATACTTTTTTGGTGGTGGGATGAAACTAACCCTAAAAGTGATAAAGGTTTTATGGATAGATTGTGTGAAGAATTAAATAATTCATAATTTTTGTTTTATTACTTATAACGGTTGAGTGTATGAGCAGTAGCCGAACACAGAACTTGATTAGATGTAGAAAATTTAATATTAACAACTGCAATAGTTTGAAACGCCTAACGGCTATTGCTTATACACTTTGTTAGGCACAGTTATATTATGGAAAGAATTAAAAATGATATGGAAGATTTTGTTATTAACGGCAAACTTACCATTAAAGAATTGTATGAATTAGCAAAGAAAGAAGGATTTGAAGACAGACACCTTTTCTTTTCCGTTAAGAACAAAACAACAGGACAACACTTTAGTACAGATACCGTTGTTGATTTTGGGAAAGGTTGGTCAAAAGACAGTGCTATAATGCACTTGACTTGGGAAGAGTTGCCACATCAAGATGCGTGTGTTGGGTAATTGTGCCTAACGGACGAGTATATGGCAAGGTGGGTTTAAATGTGCTGACCTATCGAACCATAACAAACTAAATTAAAACACTAAAGTAGCAATTTGGAACGATGCCCCACTTTGCTATATACATTGTTAGGCATCTGTAAATTTTTTACGATTATGAAAACTGTATGGATATTAATGTATGTATATAATGACTACAACCAACCTGAACGAGCATTTGAAAAACTATGGTGGTATAAACCTACTTGGGAAGAATTAAAGACTTATGGATTTAGTAAAGAAGATGCTGAAAACCTACACAAACCAAACAGAGGTGGTGAGACTGAATATTGGGTTGAAAGTTTTACGGAAGGTGAGTAAAATGTATTGTGCCTAACGGTCGAGTGTATGAGTAGTGGCACATACACCGAACCTTTGAATTATGCCACAAACTTTAACGTGCCATTACTCATACACATTGTTATGCGTAGTAGCGGATTATTAATGATAAACTCAATTAAAAATGATGAAACATAAACAAAAACAACCTTGGGGATGCGGTTTATATGCCGTTGCTAATGCCTGTAATTTAGACAACTTTATTACAGATGAAAGACTTGAA
>JAVEPM010000138.1:0-5577 GCA_034008115.1 Methanolobus sp. | reverse complement strand
AAATTTAGTTCAAAGATTATACGGTAGAAATCACATCTGGGTATAAAAAAAGTGGCATAACTTGCTCCGGTACACCTGGCACAAGTTACTCCGGTATGGGTGGCACATGTTGGTCCGGTTTATCCAGTTACAGCATTTTGTTGAAAAAAGTTCGGACAAAATATTTATTCTTAAAGGTTATGCAGGGACTGGGAAAACTACATTAATGAGTGGTTTTATCAAATGGTTGGGTGAGAAGGAAAATATTTATTCTTTGCTAGCATCAACAGGTAGGGCAGCCAAGGTATTATCTGACAAGACAAATACAGATGCTACTACAATTCACAGCCATATTTACGTTTTTAAAGATTTGGACGATGACCTTGAAACTATGAGTTCAAAGCAAGAGCAACTTGCTATTGACGATAAAGGCCAAATCAGTTTGGTTTTCGACTTAAAAACTATCAATGCGGAATCTGAAAAAATATACATTATTGATGAAGCATCAATGGTTGCTGACATCCCTGACACTGGTAGTTCGTTTGCCAAGTTCGGTAGTGGAGAGTTATTAAAGGATTTATTATCCTATGATATAAAAGGGAAATTCATTTTCGTTGGTGACCCATGTCAATTACCCCCAATTGGCCAGGAAATTTCACCTGCTTTGTCAAAATTATATATTGAGCAGAAATACAAACATTTGGTTCAACAAATTGAACTAACTGAAATTATCAGACAAGCTACTGCAAATGGAATTATTGCAGCATCGCTCTTATTAAGAAATTTACAGAATACAAATCCACCTGTTAAATTCGCTTCTTTCCCGTTAAAAGGGCATTCAAATATTACTCTACATAGTTCTCATGCAAGTTTGGTGAATTCTTATATTCAAAAAATTAAGGAAAACGGATTTGAATACTCAACTTTAATTTGCCAAACAAACCGGCATTGTTCGGATTTAAATAAAATAATTAGGGCATCATTGGGCAAATCATCAAATCTAATCGAATCAGGTGATATTCTCTTGGTTACTCAAAATAATTATTTGACAAACCTTGTAAATGGTGATTTAGTTAGGGTAATTCAAACAGGCAAAAAGGAATATCGTTGTGGCTTGACATTCTTACAGGTAGAAGTTCAAGAATTAGTTTCAAAGCATATTTTCAATGTTCTATTAGTTGAAGATATTTTGTATTCCATTTCCACTAATCTAAACAATAAACAACATAAAGATTTGATGATTGATTACTATCACCGAATGAAAGAAAAAGGAATCAAACAAAAAGACCAAGCCTTTAAAGACAAAATGTTAACTGACCCATATTTAAATGCCTTGAAAGCAGTTTATGGTTATGCTTTGACTTGTCACAAAAGTCAAGGAGGGGAATGGAATGAGGTGTTTTTGTATCTTGACAATAAAATACATGGTATTCCTAAGCCTGGCATTTATCAATGGCTTTATACTGCTATTACAAGAGCAAAAGAAACATTACACGTTGTAAATGATTGGTTTATAAAATAATGCAATTATGATTGATCTATTCAAAGAAGAAGTAAATATTGGAAATATTGTGAAACTCATTCTGACTACAGGAAAAGAGCCTATAGGTAAAGTTCTGGAAATAGGAAGCAACCACATATTAATAGAAAACGAAGAAGGAAATACGATAAGAATTTTTGAAGTTCTTATCGGAGGTTGGGAAATTATTAAAGAAAACGAAATTGTTCAACATGATAATAATTTACCAAGAAATGAGGAATTATCAATTACTGAAAAGAAACAAGAAGTCCTCATTGAAGAAGAAAAAGTTGATAACAAAATAAAAGAAACTACAATTGTAGAGAAAATTGAGGAGAAAGAAGAAAATTGCAAATCTGAAGAAAATAAAATTGGTGTTTCAATTGTAGGTAAAATTTCATTGGATAAAATAGACACAAAGAAAAATAGATTTCCTACAGGTCGTACGTATCGATTAAGACAAGTATCAAAAACATTAGGTTTACCAATTAATAAAATTATTGAACTTCTTAAAAAGGAAAAAATTGATGTTGATGAAAACAATCCGAATTATAGAATCGATCAAGCGGCTTATGATGTAGTTATTAAAGAAAAAGACACGATTAAAAATGAAAAAAAATCAACACAAGAAACTAGTTTAGAAAAAATCACAGATATTGGTTTAAAATTTAATTCCCTTTCCGATTTAAGTAAACTAAAAGAAAAAATAGAAATTGATATTTCTAAACAGATGCTACCTGCAAATGCAAAAATCAAAAGGTATGGAGCTAGGCATCAGTATGGTTTTTTAACGGGTAATGATGGACTTGATTATCATTTCAGATTTTCTGAAATAAAAGATGATATATTACTAGAGAAGCTTAACGTATTTGGAACTGAAGGCATTCAAGTAATTTGTCAATTAAATAATTATAATGGAAGGTTAATTGCTAAAAGCTTATATCTTCCACAATCAGTTGAATCTTTTCATAAAAAGGCAGAGCTTTATTTTAATCAGGATAATGTATATGACGCTTTAGAATTATTAAAATTAATTCTTACTCATTTCCCAGATTATTCTAAATCACTTGATTTAAATAAAAAAATTGAATATCAAAACAAAAGAAGGATTAAAGGAAAATATAAAGAAACACCAATTTATCATTCTCCCAGAATAGAATATAAAAAAGGGAATACAGAATTAGCAAAGAATCAATTCCTTCTTTCAATTGATAGAAATGATCACAATTCTGAAAAATCCATTAAGGAATTAGCATATTTATTGAGTGGTGAAGGCAAATATGACGAAGCAATTGATTTAGTGACAAAACACGCATCAAAAATTACATCATCTGATCCAAATAGCTTCATAGCATATTTCTACGAAGCTAAAAAAGATTATAGTAATGCAATCGAGTTTTTAAGAAAGATAAAATCAAAATCAAAAATTGATGATATTAAAATATCTAAAAGACTAGCTTTATGTTATGTAGGTATTGGTCAATATGATAGTGCAGAAGAGCTAATTAATAAAGTCCTTAAAGTACGCCCTGAAGATACTGTGACACTTAAATTAAAAGAAGCCTTGTTAATTGCAAAAGCACAGGGATCCGAGGAAGAAATTGAGTCTATTTTTAAGGAAGCTGAAATATCAGCTTTGACAGGAGGAGTAAGTAAGTTTATTCATTATGCACTTGAAAATTGTGTTTTTGCTGGTGTGCCAGCATCTGAAGTATCAAACCAAAACTTCAATAAAAAAACACTTGATAATTTAAAAGGTTATATTGAAACAATAAAAGATGGGCGTCCTAGGGAACGAGCAGAGGCATATTTATCTCAGGCAAAAATAGAACAGATAATAGATTCCGAGAATAATAAAGCCATAAACATATCAATTGCACGTTATTGTACATCAAGTGCCGTAAGTTGGGCAAAGGAAGGTCGGAGTCCAGATACAATGAGGTTCTTGTTGCTTGAGGCTGCAACAATAGATCCAGTATATGATATAATAAGAAGATATATTCCTATGTATCTTCAATCATATTTCAAACCTACACATGAGTTAAGAGGTAACGTGCGTGAGAACTGGGATTTGATTTTGGATGAATTACTTGAGTTTGATCAGAACCAAAATTTTTGGATCGGTATCCTTGAACTCTTAACTGTAAATAGTAAATTCTCCACTCACTTTCTTACTTCTGTTTTTAAAAAAGAGAAATATAAAGATCAATCAATAAGTTTCTTGAATTCATTCTTAAAGATAAATGCAAAGATTGGTGTTGATAAAAACTCATTCCTAGAGCTATGGAAAAACGCAAGAGAAAAATTAAAGCGAGAAAAGGATAACTTTAACGCAAAATATACAGCTTTACTACAATCAAGTACTCCGGAATCATTCACAGAATCGTTTTTAAATTTGAGAGGAGATCTGCCAGAATGGCTTGAACAAGTTGATAAGCACAGGTTAAATATTTTGGATGATATTGTAGAAACAATTATTGAATTTAATAAACAACCGTCATTTGAAGAAAAGGAAAGATATTATAATATCACTTTAAGTCAATTAAATCAGCTCAAAGAAGAAATTCAGGATTCACCTACAGGATTTAGCTTTAATAATATAATTCCATTAATCGATTTTATTAATAAACTAATAGAGGACAATTATAATAATGTAATTGAGACCAGCAAACCAATTATAAAAATTCAAATTTATGGTGAAGGTTCTAAAGATGAAAAAACTGGTTTTGTAAATGTTCAATTTGCTATATCTAATAAAAAAGGTAGGGCTCCAATATCATATTTTATTTTGAATATTGTCAACGATGAAAATATCGAGTTCATCAATGAAAACAATATTATAGAGCAAACATTAAAAGGTGGTGATGAGCAAATACTTAAACTAAAGTTAAAAATTAAAGATGTAATAATTGAAGAAGGAGCTACAAATATTAAGATTAAATCATCGTATAAAGTAAGAGGAAATGACAAATTACATGACATTGAGGATGATTTAACTTTGCGTTTCTATTCTACATTGGATTTTGTTAAAATCAATAATATTTTTGCAACAACAGCGGACAGTGGGCCTGTAGAAGATGCATCAATGTTCTTTGGTCGAGATGATTTTATTGACAATATTAAAGAGTCCATCGTTAATTCTAAATCAAAATGTGTTATTATTTATGGACAAAAAAGATCAGGTAAATCATCTGTTTTACATCATTTGAGAGAGCGATTAAACAATGAAGAAAATACATTCTGTATTTCATTTAGCTTGGGTGAAATCATTCAGGATTTATCTCCAAAAACATTTTACTATACCATACTGACCGAATTAGAAGATTCACTTGCAATATTATCAGAACATCATGAAAATATTCCTGAATATACAGCTCCTGAATACAATAGTTTAAATGAAATACCTACAATTATTTTTAACAACGAAATAAAACAGTTAAAAAGAGAATTTAAAAAATATCCAAAATGGACAAATAAAAAACTTGTTTTACTAATTGATGAGTTTACTTATGTTTACACTGCTATTCAAAAAGAATTTCTTTCCGAACAGTTTATGAAAACATGGAAAAGTTTCTTGGAAAAGGGTTTTTTTACTTCAGTTTTAATTGGTCAAGATATAATGCCAAAATTTAAAGCTGCATATCCAAATGAATTTGGAGTTACAGAGGATAAACGTTTGTCATACTTGAAAAAATCAGATGCAATAAACTTGATTGAAAAACCAATTTGGGATACAAATAAGGATAGGTCTCGCTTCTTGGGTAATGCCACAAACTTAATTCTAGAGTATACATCTTCAAATCCTTATTATGTGCAAATATTTTGTGCTAGACTTGTAGATTATATGAATGATAACAAAGCTATTAGTGTAACTGAAGCAGATGTTCATGATGTTGCTGATTCTTTTATTAAAGGAGAACAGGCACTTACGGCTGATAAGTTTGATAATCTCATTACGGCAGGAGATGCTGATTTAGATGCTTTTGATTCAAATGATGTACTAACTGCATTAAAAACGATTGCAATTGCTTCTAAGAATCTAGATAGTTGTCCTAGGGAAGCTATTAATTTGGGGGAAG
>JAVEPM010000030.1:0-35085 GCA_034008115.1 Methanolobus sp. | reverse complement strand
ATTCATACTCGATCAAAAGCTGAAACATATACTGTTGAAGGATATAATAGTATATTCAGGCACTTTCTGGCAAGGTTAAGAAGAAAGACAAAGTGCTATTCCAAAAGTCTTGAAATGTTAAAATATTATGTTCTTCTCTTAATGAAGTACAGGAATAAAGAGATAGATATGTTTAATTAACAATGCCAAAATGGTAAGAAAAAACTAATCCATATCTGATCTGCATACGCTTTTAAGCCGGTTCACACCATCTATCTCATCAATGACACTAGCAACAGCTTCAGGAACAAGAACTCTCCAGTCCTCATCACTTAACATTCGTCTTCTGGTCTCACTGCCTGAATAACCCTCCCTCTGATACATTGGAGGTTGTCTGACAATGATGCCTGCTTCCTTGAAAAGACGTACAACAAGAGGATTATTAGAATAAACAACATCAAAAGGTGGTGTCATAGAAATGATATGGGAGACCCACACAGCATTTCTTTGCAGGTCTTCTATAGGTATGGCGTAGTGCATCACATTAGCATCTTCAAGAGCCTGCCTGATCATCATTACGCGCTCACCAGCAGTAAATGGATTCTTAGGCTCGTGGCTTTTCTGTGCACTGCCTATACCAATTACTACCTCATCCACATCCCGGGCAATATCACTTATGATGGAATAATGTCCGAGATGAAATGGTTGAAAGCGCCCGATATAGAACGCTCTTCTTGTATACATGGGGCGATAACCATCAGTGAATGCCACATTCATCGAATGTGAACTTCTCACACACTTCCAGGTAGTGTCCTGAGTTGTTATCGTGTTTCATCTTAGCAAGTTTCTTGATCAGGTCCATTCCAGGTTTCGGATCTTCCATGATCTCTACTTTATCCCTGATAAGGTCAAAGATCTTCTTGCCTTCTTCTGTACGTATAAGCACACAGTTCCAACCATCCGGAGTACCGACCGAACCAAGTGAAATATCAGCAGATACAGAGGTGTAGTCACAACAGTTGTGGCATGGGTTTCTTGCATAATGAGCTACCTCGGGAATCTTCACACTGTGGGCTTCCCCATCTTTTGTGTAGTTCCAGAATTTACCCTTGCCAAAGTCCATCTTGACAACGTCTTCAGCTTTAAGTCCCATTACTTCTGGAACGATCTTCTCGGTCATAACGTCATGATAGAAACTTTCCATACACAACAGACCAAGAATGACAACGATCTTGTCATTTGAATTCTCGACGATAAGACGTGCACCATGTGCCTGGCAGGGAACACCAATAACACCAATTTTATCATATTTCTCAAAAGGTTCCTTAAGAGCTGAAAGAACAGAATCATAGGTATACTTGGTACCTGTTGTCCTGTCAACATCCTCCGGCTTGGTCATAACTATAAGCTCAGTACCCCATTTATCATCCTTGGCGATACCGACAATACAATCCACCGTACCAGTTTCAAGCAAAGCCTTTGCAAGTATTGAGGTTATACCCCCGTCCTGCTGACCTGGAATGCTACTCTTTGCTCCAAAGAACTCTTTTACATTTGCAAATTCATCATCTACATATCCATCGATAACAGGACATAATCTGCCGCATGTGAGACATCCTTCACATACATCAGGTGCTGCTCCCTGGACATATAGTTCTAAATTATCAGGGTCACGGACTTCTGCATGCTTGTTCATGATGATAGCACCAGCAGGACATGCTGCTACACATGCCCCACAAGCAGTACAGACGTCGTTTTCAATGACCTCTAATATTTTTGGATGGGCCATTAATTGCCTCCAATATTCTCTTCTTTTTGTTTATCCAATGATTTCTTTACCGATGAGCTTGATGGCCTTCTCTTTGTTAGGTCCGATCGGGGAACCTGCTACGATCTGTGTTACGCCGATGTCAAGCAGTTCGTTGATCCTTGCCTTACAATCATCAGGTGTTCCACTGATAGAGAATGCATCCATCATCTCACTTGTGACCATGCCGCCCATGAGTGCACCGAAGTCACCCTTGGCAATAGCCCCACCGATATCAGCCTTTGCTGCTACATCAATACCATGGCGCTCAAGTACCATATCAGGTGAACCTGCAACAATAAATGCAACTACTACCTGTGCTGCACTTTTGGCCTTTGCAGCGTCCTTGTCAATAGAGAAACATGCGTATGCTGCAACGTCAACTTCCTTGGGGTCACGGCCTGCTTTCTTTGCACCTGCTGCGATCTGCTTTACAGCCACTTCGAAGTCCTTTGGGTGTGATGCATTGATAAGTACACCATCTGATACCTCTCCTGCGAGCTCAAGCATCTTTGGACCCTGTGCACCCATGTATATAGGTATATTTCCAGCCTTAAATGCCATCTTTGCACCGTTGAACTTGACCATGTCGCCATCCTGGGTAACCTTATCTCCAGCGATAAAGCCACGAATAGCCTCAATGCTTTCCTTTGTTGTGGTGAGTGGTTTGTCCCATGAAATGCCCATTGCATCAAAGGTTGCCTTGTCCCCAGGACCAAGCCCGAGGATTGCACGGCCGCCTGATATCTCATTGATTGAAGCAATGCTTGATGCTGTAACTGCTGCGTTTCTTGTGTAGGGATTTGTTACACCTGATCCGAGTTTGATGCTGTTAGTGGTCATTGCAAGAACAGCTAATGTTGAGTACACATCACGGTTGTTGTAGTGGTCGGTAATCCATACGTTGTCAAAGCCCTGCTGTTCAGCAAGTTTTGCATAATGAGCTATTTTCAGTACTGGGTCACTTGGTACAAATTCTATTCCAAAAGTCATTTGAATCCTCCTCTAAATAGTGTTGCTATTCAGGTATCTATACATATTTAAAACTTTGTTGGTTTGGTTATGTCATAGTGAGCTTGTTTAATTAGCTCCAAAAACTCCTTTTCTAATAACTCCTTTTCTAATTAGACAAGATTCTCTTAAAAGAATCGCTTCTGCCAAAAAAGAAGATGAAGTTATGAAAAAAGGAATATACATTTAAATTAAGATTATAATTGGGCACCCTCATAGTATATAAAGGTGATAGCAAAAAACAGGATAAATTAATACGAATACACAAATAATTCAATCTGAGCAAACGAACAAAGAATAATTGAAAGAAGACAACACTGTGTAAAATATAGATATGTATTTACCGTTACAGATATATCCAGTAAATGACAGATGAAATATTGTTCATATTTGTAGGAGGTGACGCACAGGGAGTTACTGAGTCATTACCTGATGGAGTATTTGCCTATCTGCAAGAATATGAATTGAATATGAGAATCGTTTACAAATAAATTAAATTTTGAGTAGAGTGATCATCATGAAATGCTTTGAATGTTCAAAAGATGGTAAGGATAGCGACACAGTGGCTATTTGCATTATCTGTGGTAGAGGGGTCTGTAAAGAGCACCTTGTCAGAGAAGAGACGCCTGTATGGGAAGGTGAATTCAGTATAAAACTGAAATGTGGTATGGGGATTGCCTGTGACTACAAGGATGTCCAGCACTGGAAAAAAGTGCTGTGTATGCCCTGTCATGAAGCCCTGACGGAGAATTATTAGGTGATATCATGATGAAATGTTATGATTGCATGGAAGAAGAAAACGACACAGAAGCAACATGTGTCTGTATAGTTTGTGGTAAAGGACTTTGCACCAGTCACATTAAAGAACTTGAACTTCCGGTCTCAGTAGGCCAGCCACCAAATGTAAAAAGGCTTCCAAAGGGTTTGCCAAGGATAATGTGTCATTACTGTTTTGACCAGACGATCGAAGACGGATTTGACTAATTACATAAATTATATGGTAACAGAGGTAAAAATATGTGCGGAGAAAATAAAGGGAAAAGCTGCGGCGGACACCGAGAGATCATTGACAGCATGTCAGATAAATTAGGGTTCACACCTCAGATACTGGAAGTACTTGGAGAATTAGAACCTGAGTTGCTGCAAAAGTATAATATGTGCGATAACAAGCTACTCAGCGACGGGGCACTACCTGCTAAAACAAAGATATTAATGGCTCTTGCAGTCGTTGCATCAAAGCAGTGCGAACGTTGTGTTGCATCACAGATGAAGAGCGCTCTGAAGAACGGAGCAACAAAAGAAGAGATAATGGAGACAATGGATGTCATTTTCATTACATCCGGAGCTCCAGCAGTTGCTGCATGTAGAGATGCATTGAAGATGCTCAAATAAAAGTATCATGAAGGGGAACCAATCTGGTTCCTTTTCAACATCCGATTTATCATACAATATTATACTATTGAGGGGGTTGGAAATGAGGGGGACTGTTGTAAGATGCAGCTTGTTTTTTGTGGCAGCCGTTGTTTTAATATCCATTAACAGTGGATTTGTAGCCGCAGAAGAGGCCACAAAATTCGGAGAATTATCTGCTGATGACTTCGCTTATGAAAGCAACTGCAGACAATGTCATGCGATCATTTACGGAGAATGGGAAGGAACGATGCATTTCAATGCATATCTTGACCCTTTCTATCTGGAAGAGGTAAAGGTTGCAAGCGCTGATACTGACGGATTGGTAGATGAATTCTGCTCCCGTTGTCACACACCCATAGGCGTGGTGTCCGGTGAGATCCCACCTATAGATGGGTCTGAAATGAGTGACATATCAAAGCTAGGAGTTCAGTGTGATTTCTGCCATGTGGTATCAGGAAGCAATGGAACAGGCAACGCCCATTTCATAGTCAGTCCCGGAGATACTAAATGGGGACCTTTCAATGACTCAAAGTCAGCCTATCATGAATCAGAATATCTTGAGCTTTACACCCAATCAGAATATTGCGGAATGTGCCACGAAGTTATACATCCTGTAAACGGACTTGTCATAGATGACACATATCCAGCATGGAAAAACAGTCAGTACGCCGAAGATAATGTAGTATGTCAGGACTGCCATATGACAGAAGGGATCACAGAATTCAAAGCAAATCCTGGCCGTGCAGGATCAGGTGCCCCTAAAAGAGATCATATATCCACACATGAGATAACCGGTGGAAATGCATTTGTTACATCAATGTTTGGTGCTGAAAATGTAGGAGATGTGGCCATTGAAAGGCTTCAGAACGCTGCGACACTGGATATAACTGTACCTGAGATAGCAGGTACTGGTGAAGAAGTCACTATCGAGGCAGCTATCACAAACTCTGGTGCCGGACACAATCTACCAACCGGTGTTTCAGAAATAAGGCAAATGTGGCTTGAAGTTCTTGTCATGGATGGAGAAGGTAATGAGATATATAGTGCCGGAACTCTTGATACAGAAGGAAACATAGAATCTGCAAAGATAATATACAATAATGTGCTGGGTGACAGTGAAGGCAATGCTACTGATAAGTTCTGGCTTGCAGACAGGGTACTGGAAGACAACAGGATCGGACCAAAGGAGACAGTAAGAGAAGAGCACAGATTTACCCTTACCGATGATGTTGTTTATCCGCTTAAAGTGGAAACCAGTCTCAATTACAGGTCAGCACCTCAGGATATAATAGACCAGCTGTTTGGAGAGGATATGTATGAGGTGCCTGTTATCAATATGAATGAGGTATCCAATATAATATATGACCCGGACACACCTTTAGAAGAGAGAAACTTAGAAGATAAAAATGAATCAACGCCAGGTTTCAGCATATTCACTGCCTGCATGGCTTTTACGCTGATGATATACATATTCAAAAGAAAATAATTGGAGAAAATAAAAAATGTTACCTAACGTAGACAAGAGCAAATGTGAAGGAATTGGAGCATGTGCAGAATCATGTCCTACTGATGTTATAGACATTGAAGCAGATGAGAACGGAGACCTCAAATCCGTAATCGCACGACCTGATGATTGTGTGGAATGTGGCAACTGTGTTGACGCCTGCCCCACAGAAGCAATAACATTAGATTAAAAAGGAGTGCCAGTATGTCCGATGACACATGTATTCGAATACTAGGGATTTCAGGTAGCCCCAGGAAGAAATCCACAGACTATGTTGTAAATGAAGCCCTGAGATATGCACAGGAGAAATACAACGTGGAAGTTGAGTATTTTTCCGCCAGTGCCAAGGACATGAAGTTCTGCATTCATTGCGATTACTGTGTCCGTAAAAAGGAAGGATGTATCCACAAGGATGACCTTGTTGAACTTTATGACAAGATGCTCTGGGCTGATGCGTGGATCATCGGCACTCCGGTATACCAGGGCACACTGAGTGCCCAGACAAAGACAATAATGGACCGGTGCCGTGCTGTTGTTGCCCGTGACCCAAAAGCCTTTATGAACAAGGTCGGTGCTGCAGCTGCAGTTGGCGGGGACAGGATGGGCGGACAGGAACCTGCCATACAGACTATTTTGAACTTTTATGTTATCAGTGAGATGATACCCGTTGCAGGCGGTTCTTTTGGATCGAACCTTGGTGGAACATTCTGGTCAAAGGACAAAGGTGCTGAAGGAGTTGCTGAAGATTCGGAAGGAATACGAAGCCTTCACAGGACCGTTAATAAGATGGTAAAAACGGCCATGGCGATGAAAACTCTCAAATAGAGGTGCAAACTTGAAATTTGAAGAAACTGTGATTGATATTATCAAACGGGCACACAATGTGAAAAGTTTCAGGTTCAAAAGACCAGAGGCTTTCGATTACAAAGCCGGCCAGTACATCACAGTGACACTTAATTCCAATGGGAAGAAACTTAGCAAGGCTTTCAGTCTGTCAAGCAGCCCTACAGAAAAGGATCATATTGAATTTACAAAGAAGCTAACAGGCCATGAATTTTCCAATATGCTGGATGCCATGGTACTAGGAGATACTGCATTTATAAGTGGCCCATTTGGAAAAATGACCTTTGAAGGCGAGTATGAAAAAATTGCACTTCTTAGCGGAGGCATAGGCATTACTCCAATGATCAGTATCTGTAAGTATTGCACTGACATGAAGTTCGGTACGAATATCATACTGCTGTGCAGTGACAAGACTGAAGAGGATATGATATTTGTGGAAGAGCTTGAAGAGATGCAAAAACAAAATCCAAATCTTAGCGTTTTCAATACACTAACAAGGGCATCAGAAAACTGGACAGGGTGCAGAGAACGCATATGTGAAAGCATGATCCTAAGAGAAGTTCCAGACTACGCAGAGAGGATTTTTTATGTATGCGGACCACCTCCTATGGTGGATTCAATGATGGAGATGCTTCACGATATGAAAATACCTGATAGCATGATAAACAAGGAATCACTTATTGGATATTGAGCCAGTTTTTTAGGAATAAAAGGAGGCAGCAAAAATCATGAAGAGGATAGCATGGGGAATTACCGGGTCAGGAGACCTGATCAAAGAGACATACGACGCAATGGTTGACATCAAAAATAAGAGCAATATCGAGATAATGGTCTTCTTATCCAGAGAAGGAGAGACCGTTATGAAGTGGTACCGTATGTGGGATGATATACAGAGGGATTTCCCGAATTTCAAGACAGGTGCCGGACCAAATTCACCATTTATTGCAGGACCACTTCAGGTAGGACACTACGATGCACTTATCATTGCCCCTTGCACTGCAAATTCGGTTGCCAAGATAGTATATGGTATTGCCGACACACTCGTCACAAACGCTGTTTCACAGACTGCTAAAGGAAAAACTCCAATTTACATCCTTCCTGTGGATCAGAAGAGAGGAACTGTGAAAACAGTATCACCTGAAGGCCGTGTTATGGAATTAAAAATGCGTGAAGTGGACGTGTCCAACACAGAAAAGCTGGGAGAGATGGAAAATATAACCCTGCTCGAAAAACCCGATGATCTGTACGATCTTCTTGGAATCAACAAAGATTAAAAGAAAGTATAACCTTCCTGGAGATAAATCTCAGGCAAGTTCTCAATGACATCATCCAACTTCCCGAGAGACCGGAATGTAGCATAGGCTGCAATGAAGCTGTCCAGTGCATCTCCATCCTTATTATTTATTATTTTTTCCCGGAGTTTTTCAGGGACAGTTATACCTTTATGGAGCATTTCATCCAGGATGTATTTCCGGTTTTGTCTCTTTTTTTCTGCCCTTCCCTTATAGCCAATGTAAAGGTCTTCACTCTTCAGTGTTGATGCCGGACATATTTCTATAAGCCATGGCTTATCTTCCTGTGCTTCCTGCATTGGAACTGTATAAGCTTTCCCGGATATTACAAGAGGACGTATAACATCACGAATTCCGTAGTATGTCTGTTTGTATACCCAGAGATTATAAATGCTAAACGGAGCTTTGACCTCGACATCTGTAAGACGCTTCAACTCGGTCTTCCCTCCCATAATTTGCATCGCCTTTCTAAATTCATCGGCTGAGTGATACATATGAGGAAAATCAGATAGAAAAGAATACCAGTCTTTCCCGGACATCAGTTTTTGAGGAAGACTGAAAGAGAGATCCATCCCAAAAACAGAGTGTTTGTTTGATATAATCAGGTCACACAAGGCAGATAGACATGCTTGTAGTTCCTTGCTATTATTAACTACAATGTCTGATATGGGATAAGATTTGAGAACTGTAAGCATACCAGCTTCTGCAACAGCCTCAGTTACCCATATTTTGCGACCTGCATCTTTTGCAGCACTGAAGTCAACACCATATATCCTGCGTTTCCTTCCAGTGACAGCAAATGTCATGCATTATTCCGACTCAGTTGTCCCGCTGACCTTTGATGAACTCATCAGTCATCATAAAGGCTTCATCATCAGTGAACTGCTTTGGAGGGTGTTTCATGAAGTAGGATGATGGTGAGTGCAGTATACCCCCAATACCTCTTTCAAGGGCAAGTTTGCAGCATCTGATAGCATCAATGACCACTCCTGCGGAGTTAGGGGAATCCTCCACCGAGAGACGAAGCTCTATATTCATTGGAACATCTCCGAATATCTTTCCTTCCAGCCTCAGGAAGCAGACCTTATTATCATTCTGCCATGGAACATAGTCACTTGGACCAACATGGATGTTATCATCATCCATTCTCTGGCCAACTACGGACTGAACAGCTTCTGTTTTGGATTCTTTCTTTGAAGCAAGACGGTTCCTGTTAAGCATGTTAAGGAAATCAGTATTGCCTCCTGTATTAAGCTGATAGGTTCTTTCCAATTCCACGCCGCGTTTGCGGAAAAGGTCGGCAAGCATCCTGTGAGTAATAGTAGCACCAAGCTGTGCCTTTATGTCATCACCAATGATCGGGATACCTTTTTCCTCGAACTTCGCTGCCCATTCAGGTTTGCTCACGATAAAAACAGGCATATTGTTAATGTAGGCAACTCCTGCCTCAAGAGCACACTCAGCATAGAAATGGGCGGCTTCCTCAGAACCCACCGGAAGATAGTTAAGTAATATCTCTGTTCCAGAGTCTTTTAGTTCTTTTACTACCTGTTCCTTACTGGCTTCTTTTTCAGTGGAAGGAATAAATCTCCTGTTATCACTGTAGTTTACCATGTGTTCGGAAACACCATCAAGAATACATCCCATTTTTACAATTACGTCTGCTTTTGGAATCTCGGGGCAGAACACTGTGGTACAGTTAGGAGCTGCAAAGATAGCCTCTGAAACATCTTTACCAACCTTCCTTTCATCAATATCAAATGCAGCAACTACTTCAATATCAAATGGCCTGTAGCCACCAATATTCCAGTGCATTAAACCTATAGCATCGTTTTCTTCTTTGGTTTTATAATATTCAATGCCTTGGATAAGAGAGCTGGCACAGTTGCCAATACCTGCAATTGCAATCTTGATTTTGTCCATTCAATTACCTCTGTAAAAATGATTTTTGAAAACAAATGACGTATAAAACATAAGCAGATTAATGTATTGTTACTAATAAAAACTTTTCTAAATAAAGACTTGTTGCCAAGTTTTCTCAGAAATAGCTGGCAGGCAGATAAAACTAAGCTCGAAAGATATATTAAGCCAGAATAAGATTATATATTTGTTACAGTGGGTTTAGCCTTCGTTCGGGTATCGGGCATTGGCACTTCAAGTTTACATATATTGCTCTAATAGCTCTAAAGGAGATTTTGAAATGAAAGATATACTACAAGAAATCGCAGAAGAACTCGATCAGCTAAAATCAATGGATCAGGCAATTGGTATGGCAATAGAACTTGAAGAAGAGGGGATGAAGTATTACAGTGAAAAAGCATCTATGACGAAGAATGAGGCTGCCAGGGAATTATATAACTTCCTTGCCAATGAGGAAAAAAAGCATGCCCAATACTTGGAACAATTCAGGGAAAGCAAACAGATCCCTGAAGTTGAGTTCAGTTTCCCAAAGTTCAAGGCATCTTTCAAAGAAGAATTCTCTGATGAGACACTTAAAGAGATAGGCATCCTTCTTGGAGCCCTTAGATTCGAGCATAAAAGCGAATATTTCTACATCGAACTTGCAGATAGAGCAGATAACGAAGAGCAACGTTTATTCTTTGAGAAAATAGCTGCTGCTGAAAGAGGGCACTATCAGATAATTGATGAGTTGCTTGCTGCTGAAACTGAATTCAGAATGCAGACATAAATATTGGAGAGTGTTTGAATGGATGATTATAAACCACTTGAGCTAGCCAAAGGAATATACTGGGTAGGTGTGGTTGACTGGAACCTGCGTGACTTTCATGGATATGAAACTCCAAAAGGTGGTACTTACAACGCATACCTTGTGGTTGATGAGAAAATTGCTCTTATAGACACTGTAAAAGCACCATTTGCAGGAGAGATGCTCAAGCGTATAAGCCGGATAGTAGACCCTTCAAAGATCGATTATGTAATTTCCAACCATGTTGAAATGGACCATTCCAGTTCAATATCAAGCATCATGGAAATTGCACCCGGTGCAAAGTTGTTTGCATCATCCAAAGGACAAAATGGACTTTCTGAATACTACAAGGATGAAGGCTTTGACAAATGGGATATTCAGGTTGTTGGCACAGGGGATGAACTTAGTCTTGGAAAAAAGACACTGATGTTCATTGAAGCCACAATGCTGCACTGGCCTGACAGTATGCAAACCTATGTGAAAGAGGATGATATACTATTCTCAAATGATGCCTTTGGACAGCATTTAGCAACTTCAAAACGTTTTGACGACGAAGTTGATGACGTAATGGAAGATGCAGGCATATACTATGCCAATATACTCATGCCGTTCGGAACACAGATACTCAAATATGTGGAAAAGCTCAAAGAGCTCGATGTTAGCCCTGCGATGATAGCTCCGGCACATGGACTCATCTGGAGAAGGGATGTATCAAGAGTTATTGAAGAATATGTTAAGTGGGCAAATGGAAATTCTTTACCAAAATTGCTTGTCATCTATGATACAATGTGGGGAAGTACGGAAAAAATGGCAATGGAAATCGTTGAGGGAGCAAGGGCATCAGGAGTTGAAGTGCGCCTGCGACACCTGCGCAAGAACGACTGGAGTTTAACCATGAAAGAACTCATGGATTCATCAGTCATTGCAATTGGCTCGCCTACAATGAATAATAATATGTTCTTTACAACAGCTGGATTTCTTACTTACATGAAAGGACTACGCCCAAAAGGCAAGAAGTATTTCCTCTTCGGCTCTTACGGCTGGGGCGGGGGAGCAGTCAAAGGAATGGAAAAAGAGATTGAAAGCGCAAAATTCGAACTTGCCATGGAAAGTATGCAAGTCAAATTCAGACCTTATGAAGATGACAAAAAAGCGTGCCGTGATATCGGCTACAAGCTTGGTGAAATAGCAAAAGAGAATGCAAAATCTTAAATTTATAAAATAAATATTAATACAAAAATAAAGAGAGTGTTACAATGAGATTCGAAAATGATCTAGAAGCTGAATTCTATGAAAGGTCCAAGAAAAGCGCTGAAAAGTCCGGATACAGACTTAATTCTGACTGGGATGTTATCACAACTGCCGTAAAGGGCATTTGCAACAACAAGAAAGAATATGGCGAATGGTACTGCTTCTGTCAGAAAAGAACCGGCGACAAGGAACAGGACAAGAAGATAATCTGCCCATGTGCTGCAAGAGTCAGAGACGTTGAAATGCGTGGTGCATGCAAGTGCGGACTTTACATTAAGTAAAGTGAAACGTTCTTACTTTTAGATTAATGATATGAGGTTACGGTGCTTCATACCATTATCTTTTTCATATTCGTCCACCCATCCCAGTCAACTACCCCACCCTGCCAGCCTCCGGCTGTCGAGGATGGAGCATGTAAAAGCTCTGGTTGACCAGACCACTTGTTAAGGAGAAATTATCAAAAACAAGTAACCGATAGGAGAGAATATATAGTTACCATGGAATGCCGCCTCAGTCCCATGCTCTAAGGATGCAAATTAAACAGTCTGATTGGGTTAATAGACAGTGTTTGCATCATACAAACCTTTCCATATCAGGTCGAGAGGAAGTCAAATTCAGTTGTTGTCTCCAACAACAATTGATATGCAAAACCCTTGTAAAAGGAGAATTTAAACTATGAACATTTTTGTACAGAACAAAAATGGTAAACCACTTATGCCGACAATTCCAGTAATAGCAAGGCTATTATTAAAGGAAAAGAAAGCAAAGGTTGTTCGCAAAACACCATTTACTATCAAGTTACTTTACGAAACTACGGAATTTACCCAACCTATCACTGCAGGAATGGATACAGGTTCCTCAATGATTGGATGTACAGCTATTTCTGATAATGATGTCCTGTATCAATCCGAGGTAATCTTACGAAACGACATCAAGGATAAGATGACCCAGAGAAGACAATACAGAAGAACAAGAAGAAGTAGAAAAACACGACATAGAAAACCAAGATTTAACAATAGAGGAAATAAAGGAAAAATAGCTCCTTCAATTAAAAGCAAAATTGAATCACATCTACGAGAAAAGAAGTTTGTTGAATTAATCCTTCCAGTTACAAAATGGATAGTAGAACTTGCTTCCTTTGATATTCATAAGATTAGCAATCCGGATGTTGAAGGAACTGGATACCAGAACGGAGATCTGAAAGGATTCTACAATACCAAAGCTTTTGTTCTGGCCAGAGACAAATATACCTGCCAGTACTGTTTCGGAAAATCAAAGGATAAGAAACTTGAATGTCATCACATTGTTTTCAGGAAGAACAAGGGAACGGATACTCCAGAAAATCTGATAACTTTGTGCAAGACCTGTCATAAGAATCTGCATGCAAAATACAGTCAGGAAACTTTTCCAATACAAGGACCTGTAAGCAGGACAAAACATGCAACTGAAATTGGGATTATAAAATCACAGCTTCGTAAATCGGGATGGAAATTTACTGAAACCTTTGGTTATGAGACAAAGTTCAGGAGAGAAGTGATATTGAGCCTGCCTAAAACTCATAGTAATGATGCAATTGCAATCTGTTGTAGTGATAAGCAGATAATTCAGCTGGATAATATAGTCTACGTGAAAAGACATATAGCTGCAGGAGACTATCAGCAAACAAAAGGTAAACATTCTCAGAAGAAAATACCAACTGGGAAACTATTCGGATTAAGAAAATTCGATTTGATTAAGACAATCAAAGGGATTGGATTTGTAAAAGGTAAAAGAAGTTCTGGATACTTCTCAATTTGTGATATATTCAACAAAGCCATTTCAAACTCAGTTAAGGTAAAATCTGAATGTACTAGATTACAAGCAAGAACAACAACACTAACCCAGATAACAATATGTCGACAAATAATAGTCCATATTCCTCTCCCACCTGTCAGCCTATGGCTGCCGAGGAAGGATTCTCCTGCTCCAGTAAGATGATAGAAAATAAAGAGGAAAACCTGGAAAAAACGGAAAGTGAAAAAGATATAGAAGCTAAGCCCAGAGATAGGAGTAAATTATCAGATATCTGTGCAGATATCAAAGTCAGCCAGATAATGTCAAAAGAAACCACTGTTATAAGAGATACTGAACCTATCGAAAATATCATAGAGCTTATGGCCAAGACACCATACCATAGCTATCCTGTGCTGAATTCAGATGAAGAGTTGGTTGGTGTTGTCGATCAGGATAACCTACTTGAGTTTCTCTTTTTTGAAAGAAGTCATCGAAAACACCATACGCACCTGATGGCTATCAAGGCGTTAAGTGAAGAAGCATCCACTCTTATGGTGCATCAACCGGTTACACTTTCCCCTGATGCAAACCTTTGTGATGCTGCTGACATAATGATAAAATATCATATTGATCGCTTGTGTGTCAGCAAGGACAAAAAACTGCTTGGTGTCGTTTCAAAATCAGATCTGATTAAAAAGATACATGGATTCTGGGGAAAATGAAAAATGGAAGTACTCTTCCAGATACTAGTTATATTATTTTTAGCAAAAATACTCAGTGAGGTCTGTGAAAGATCCGGACTGCCCGGCATAATTGGGGAGATTGGAGCCGGATTTATCTTTGTTCTTGCTTTAAAACCTGATGATATTGAGACCTTCACATTCTTTGCAGAGTTGGGAGCCATATTTCTGCTATTTACGGCAGGTTACAAAGAAGTTCACATTAAAGACCTGAAAGCTGCATCAACAAAAGCACTCATCCCTACAATATCACAGATAGTTGTGGCCTTTGGTTTTGGATTCATACTGGGAAAAGTGTTCGGTTTTAGTTTTATAGAGAGTCTTTTCATGGCGGTTGCTTTTAGCCCCACAAGTATTAGTGTTGTTGTTAAAACTTTGATAGATACTGATTATCTTTCAAGCAAGCCTGGCTCGATGATGCTGACATCAGCAATATTCGATGATATAATAGGCATATTCCTGCTGTCCATTGTAGTATCATTTGCAACACTCAATCAATTTCCCTCCGGCCTCCACATACTTGGGATCCTTGGGCAAATACTGGTATTTATAGTAATTATAGCCATCATGGGATGGAAGCTCTTTCCACGTCTTTTTGAATACGTACAGAAAATGCACACTAAAGAATCACTGTTTTCTTTTGTGATACTCATTGCATTATTCTCAGCATACTTTTCAGAGCAATTCGGACTGCATGCTGTTATTGGTGCTTTTTTTGCTGGAATACTCATCTCAGACATACCACTTGCAAAAATAGAGAGCGTACAAAAAAAGGTCAGTGGTATTGCCTACGGATTTTTCACACCACTTTTCTTTGCTTTCATAGGACTTTCAGTGGATATCGAAGTACTATACAGCACAGGGATCTTTGCCATACTTGTTATTGTACTTGCCCTTTCAGGAAAACTTATTGGAGGATTTATTGGTACAAAGCTGGTGGGTTTTAGTTCCATGGATAGTCTGATATTTGGAATCGGTATGATGCCACGTGCAGGAGTAGAGCTTGTGGTCATAGCCATTGGTAAGGAACTGGGAATAATCAGCAATGAGGTATTCTCTGCCATTGTATTGATGGTTGTGGTATCCATTGTGATCACTCCGATACTACTGGAAATATCTATCCGGTACAAAGAACGAGCAGTGGCAGTATCCGAGTAGAAAGGAGGGGTTACTATTGGTCAGGGTACAGGATGAACTAATAGGAAAAGCCATCAACTTTGCCAATGGATTAAAAAAGATATAACACTAATACTAATTACTCAATTAAATTGATAAAAGTTGAGGGGGAGTTAATATAGAGGGTAACGCAGCTGCGGAAATAGAAGAGATGTTTGCAGGTCTTGAAAGTTCCGCAAATGGACTTTCCGAACAGGAAGCACTCGAAAGGTTAGATAAATACGGAAAGAACGAGCTTGAAGAGAAGGAAAAAACTACAGCACTAAAGGTCTTTGCCGGACAATTTGCGAATCTGATAGTCTGGGTGCTTATGGCTGCTGCTGTTATTTCCCTGATGATCGATGAGATCATTGACTTTTGGGTGATACTTTTTACAATTGCTGTTGTTATTGTACTGGGTTTTATACAGGAATATCGGGCTGAAAAAGCAATGGAAGCCCTGAAAAGCATAGTACAGCCCGAAACAACGGTCATCCGGGACGGAAAGCTTAGGAAGATACCCACAACTGATGTAATTCCCGGAGATGTACTTGTCCTGGAAACGGGAGACAAGGTGCCTGCAGATGCTGTCCTTTTTGAAAGCGTTGCCCTTAGACTGGATGAATCTGCCCTTACCGGTGAAAGTGTTCCGGTTGGGAAAACTCAAAATGAAAATATCTTTGCAGGTACCCAGCTTGTGCATGGAAAATGCAAGGCTTTGGTCACGTCCACAGGAATGAAAACAAAGATAGGACAGATAGCCAGCCTCATACAGACAAAAAGCGAAGATACGCCCCTGCAGGCAAAGATTACGAAATTGTCCATGACACTTGCAATACTTGCAATACTTGCCTCAGCACTCACTTTTCTAATTGGTATTGCCATTGGTGCCCCATTTGCTGATATGCTACTCATAGCCCTTGCACTTGCTGTTGCAGCAGTGCCCGAAGGATTGCCGCTTACACTTACAATAACCCTTGCCTATGGTATGAAGAAAATGGCAGGTCACAATGCCATAATCAGAAAGATGCTTGCTGTTGAGACACTTGGTTCTACAACGGTCATATGCACAGATAAAACAGGCACCCTCACCAAGAACGAAATGACTGTGGAGAAAATATATACCAGTGGGGACGTGCTTGAACTTACAGGGTCAGGGTACACGCCAAAAGGAGATTTCCTGAAAAGGGGCGACAGTGTCGATGTGATGAAAGAAGATACTTCAGTAAAACTACTCAAAGCCATCGCACTGTGTAATAATTCCGCCATGGAAAAAAGAGAGGATAAATGGGAAGTTATCGGGGATCCTACGGAAATTGCGCTTACTGTTGCAGCCGCAAAGGCAGGCATTTGGAAGGATGAACTGGATAAAGACTATGAGATGGTAGAGGAAATAGTTTTCACTTCAGAAAGGAAACTTATGACAAGCATCCATAACACCGGTAAAAGAAGAGTCTCATTCACAAAGGGAGCACCTGAGGTCGTTCTGCCTCAATGCAGCAATATTGAAAAGAACGGAGAGCTATACAGCATCACCCAGCAGGACAGGGAAACAGTACTTGATAAAAATCTCGAGTTTGCAAGTTCAGCCTATCGTGTACTGGCAGTTGCATATAAAGAAATTCCCGGGGAAGAATCAGATAGGAATTCTGAGAAGGACATGACTTTCCTTGGACTTGTTGCCATGATCGATCCTCCTCATGAAGAGGTTAAGGATGCTATTAAATTGTGCAAAAAAGCCGGTATTAAGGTAATCATGATAACCGGCGATAACCAGGAGACTGCAAAAGCTATCGGTAAAAGTATCGGGATCTTTGGAGACAGCCAGGAATCTGGAGTCTATGAAGACGAGAAACTTCAACGCATAACAGCTGACTATGCAGTGACCGGGGATGAGTTAAACGAGCTTAATGATGAAGAATTCTCAAGTATAGTTGAGAACATAACTGTGTATGCCAGGACAATGCCGGAGCAAAAACTTCGGATCGTTGATACCCTGCAGAAAAAAGGACATATCGTTGCCATGACAGGCGACGGGGTCAATGATGCACCGGCACTAAAAAAAGCCAATATTGGTATTGCCATGGGAATAAAGGGTACTGATGTTGCAAAAGAATCCAGTCTTATGATACTGCAGGATGATAATTTTGCTACCATTGTGGAAGCTATCAAAGGTGGACGAACGATCTATGATAATATTGAGAAGTTCATAACATATCTCATCTCAAGAAACTTCACTCTGGTGATTCTCATCATGGCAGGTATCAGCCTTCTTGGTTTTGACCTCATACCACTGCTGGCACTACAGATACTTTTCATCAATATGTTCAACGAGATAATGCCTGCTATCTCACTTGGACTGGACCCTGCAACAGACGGAATTATGGATAGACCACCACGTGACCCGAATGATAATTTCCTGAAGAAAAGGAACCTGTTCTTGGTCATCGCCCTGGCACTCATAATGGGAATAGCATCTTTCCTTGTATTTGCCCTGAGTGACCCTGCAAGCGACACAGTAATGGCAAGAACACTTACGTTTGCAACCGTGGTCAGCATGATACTTTTCATACCGCTGGCATTCAGGTCACTTGAGCGCTCTGTGATAAGTATAGGGATCTTCACCAACAAGCTCATGATAGCAGGAGTGCTGGCTACCTTCTTTGCCACAATGTCAGTAATGTATATACCCTACCTGAACGAAGCATTCGGATTGTTACCACTGCCCCCGGAAAAATGGATTATGCCAATAGGGGTTGCTTTCATTACATTCCTCTGTGCTGAGGGACTCAAATACATCACCAGGAGTACGAAAAGCATATGATGGCCGGAAATAGAAAATTGACGTTCATACTTTTTGGAATGCTTACGGTCATAGTTCTCATTGCCATAGCAATGAACGGTACACAGGACACACAGGAAGAAGTCATAATACCTGAAGAGATATTGGACTGCGATTACTGCACTTTCAATTACAGAACACCGTTTACACTGGCATACACATACCAGCAGCCAGATGGGAACAGGGTTGTAGAGGGTAACATCGACGTCATGAATGCAGACTACACAGATGTAGAGCTCTCAGGCAAACCTGAATGGGTAGTTGCAGCAGATTCGAGTAACGGAAGCATCTGGGCCGTTGTCCACGATGACGGCACAGTAGAGGCTTTTGAGCTATCTGATGGTGAGCTGGAAGAAATAAACATAAGCCCTGCTAAGATACATGCCGACAGCCCCCCAATACTGATGATCAAGAATGATGATGCTTTTTTACTTGCACCGGGATTGTGGAATGAGTCACTATTAAGCCATCCTATCGTTCTTCCAAACTCAGGAAGGACGGTGTTCATAGAAACAAAAGGAGACCTTGTGTTCAGGGTCAATGACAGGGAAGCTGCACGCCTTGAAGTCAATGCTCTGCCCGATGCACGCCTGCTGGTTGATGAGGATGAGCGGATATTATTGCTAACAGGGCCAACTGAAGATTACAAGCATGGAGTGCTGGGAGACAGTATTGAAGCTTCAAGTATCACATTGATCGAAGCTGCAGGAACGCCTGCAATTGCTAAAATTATCGATATTCCTGAGGGGGATGTTATTGAAGGGATAGCTCCGATCTGGGCTGACCTTGATGGAGATGGAATACGTGAGATAATTGTTACATTGAGTAGTGCAAAAGAGGGTGCAAGGCTCGTGGTTTTCGATGAAGATGGAAACATAATTACAAGTGGTCCAAGTGCCGGCACCGGACAGAGATGGAGGCATCAGATAGCTGTTGCAGCATTTGGACCGGAAGGTGAAACAGAAATTGTTGATGTGCTCACACCACACATTGGAGGAATTGCAGAATTCTACAGACTGGAAGAAGACAAACTACAGGTTTCTTCGAGTCTTTCAGGATACAGTTCCCATTTAGCCGGATCAAGGAATCTGGACATGGCACTTGCAGGCAACTTTGACAATGATAGCAATTTTGAATTGATGGTTCCAACTCAGAATTACAGAGAACTGGCAATACTGGAGCACAATGAAGATGGCGTTCACGTAAATGGATACCTCCCACTTGAAGGCAGATTGAATACCAATATTGCAGCCGTAGCTCTGAAGAATGAAAGTGTTGCTATCGGAGTTGGAATTGACACAGGAATATTAAGAGTGTGGTACTGACAAACACAAAAATCCTGCAAGAATTATCAATAATCTTCTCGATGCTGTGAAACTGCACTTTGTCCGAAAATTTGAGTATTTAGCAAGCAACAACACGAATTTTTCGGTCAAAGCCGGTATTTTTCGGTTAAACTAAGAAATCAGACAATATTTGCTTCATTTTTCAGCCACAACTATCATTGATTTTAGTAAGCCTGTTTATGCTGTTGAAAGGCAAGATTCAGAGGATGTTCGGCAAAAGATATTGAGTATATCTTATTCTGAATGGAAGAAAATGGGATTTTCAAAAGGTACTTTCCATTATATGAAGAAGAATGCTGAAGCCGATAAACCATTTACTCTTAATGTTCATGTTAGGGAAAGAGTGGAAATGTGGAAATAAGGTGTAAGGAATAAAAAAAATTATGTCAATCATATTTTTATTCTAATAGCTCTTTTTTATAAAGCATGATTCTTTATTATAATTTAAAAAGATTTGAAACCGAAATCAATGTGCTGCTCTCAACTGCAGTTATATTTATTCTTTTTCAACTTTACAGATTAGAATATATTTCAGAGCTAATTGCCATTGCAGCATTATTTCTATATCTGTATATATTGTTGTTATTTCTCCCTAATTTATTTAAACCACTTTTTAATAGTATTGTTTCAAGTTTAATTATTTGCGTGTCTTTTTTTGCTATTTTATTTTGGTATTTTAAGATTGATCTACTGCCCATGGGTACTATAACTGATGACCAAATGCTCATTTTTGTGACGTTACTTTATGTATTTTTGACTTATAAAATAATGAAAAGTAATGTTTCTGTCTATCAATATCAAAGAATTCCTCAATTATTGGTAGACATTGAAAGTAATAGCAAAGCAATATTTAAGATTAGAAATACAAGTGACTTTCATGCTATAGATTTGTATGTTACATTTGAAATATTGTATCCTATACCTCCAAATTCTATTTCAACATTAAAATTGTTCATAGAACGTAATTATACAAATACAATAAAATCTTATTTTTCAAAAAAAGATGCAAGCAAGTACGTAATTCGTTACTATTTAGAATATGTTGAATCAAAAAATAATGTTGGTATTGATTTAGAAGAGGAAGTTCAAAACTTGTTAGACGAACAAGCAATTGATAAAGAACGTGGCTTAGAAATAATAGGAGATGAACTTCACATTATTGTAAAATATGACTATAAGTCAATAGATAATTTGGACTTGGGAAAACCATTTTATAAGCGATTTAAATATAATATGCAGCCTACAGGAACCAAACTGATTCATAAAAGTGGAAACCCAGTTAAACTTTGATTGCCTTTACATAACTATACTTTTTTTTTGGGCGATACCAAGAGCAACGAACTCCTGAGAAAGCGCGTCAAATAGGAATCAAGCATAGGAGTGCGTTGGCTTATTTGAAGAAAAAAGCAAAGGAAAAGGATTTAAATTTAAAGAGCAGGAATGTGAGGAAAATATTTTTATTTTTTCCTGCCTAATTTTTCTAATATCAATCCCGTAAATTCTTGAGGTTCGTACTTATTTAAGTTAATGTAACCTATAGTATGCCTTAAGCCATCTATTTCAGTCTTATCAAACCTTGCTGGTAATATATACTCTTCTCTTTCCGTGAAAGCCTTTGCAAAAGCGTTTCGTCTTTCATGTGTAGTCCATAATTTATCTTTGTAGTTCTCTGATATGAACATGATGCAATAGCGAGCATTTCCCCTATAAACTTTAGCAAGATGTTCATATAGGTCTTTTCCCCATAGCGTTGCTTGCTCATACATGTCATAGAAAAAACTGACATCATTTTCCATTAAACATTCAGCAACTGCTTGTACATAATCTCGATCCTCTCCAGCGAAAGACAGAACAACTTCATAAGAGTCTTCATCATTTGATGTATCGTCTCCAATGGATACTAATTTGTATATTATTGACTCATATTCTGGAGTTCCGAATGCTTCCAACTTTAAACTTTCCGAATCTAAAAAAGAGTTTAACGTAGAAACTAATTCGTCCTGTTGTTCTTTTTTATAAAATACAAGTGGATGAGCACATGTTTCTAAAAATTTGATGAAAATATTGTTATTGCATCTTAGAAGATTTAAACGGGAATCATATAGCAATGTATGATAGCTCCAATCATCAAAGGAAATCATATGCTGATAAATATCGGCTTCCATATTTGTAAGTCTATGATCAGTAGAAGGTAGGGAAGAAAGATTCCAAATCCGATTCAAAAAATCAATAATACCCAATTTGCCATGAAACTGTTGTTCTCTCATTAACAGATAATCTATGATGTCACTTCGTGTAGATTCTGATATATTCATGGAAGTTACATAGTATGTATATTATATAATATTATTTAATGTGAATATTATTAATACCTCAAAACTTGTATTGATATTTTGAATTGTAACTAAATTATTAAGCGTACAAAAAAACAGAGTTACCTATATCCCAGACTTGCTACGCGATGAATCGGATTTGAACTCTACAAAATTGATTATTTGATCCAGTGGCATTTTTACGAGTAACCTATATCCCCAAACAATTATGAAAGATGCTTTATTCAAACTTGATCCAACAAAAAACGAAATGTATTATTAAAAATTAGATAGGGACAACATGTGGCCACATTCTTTTCGAGAATATAAAGAATTGTATATTTAATCTGCATCGATTCATTTGAAAAAATTAGATGTAATTATCAGTCAAAGCAGTGAAACAGGCTCTCTTTACACATACATCCAATAAATCTTATTGCAAAACCTATTAATCAGTTAAATCTTAATAAACCAGCATATGACTATGCAGGAAACTAAAAAAAAGCAGGAACCGTATATACTCCCAGATGCAACAAGCCTGAAGGTACATGAGGTCATGGGAGAAAATGTTGATAAACTGGTTTCTGTTTTTAAGGTGCTTTCCGATCCCATCAGGATACGTATCCTCAAAGCTCTCCAGATAAGCGAACTGTGTGTTTGTGTGCTGGTGGAGATCACAGATTATAAACATTCTGCACTTTCATATCACCTTAAACTGCTAAAGGATGCAGAACTTGTGGACTCAAGAAGAGACAAGAATTTTCAGATATATTATCTTACAGAGCCCGGTGAAAAAATGATGAGGACAATCGAATCCTCGTTCAAAAAAGAAATATGAGTTAATTAGCTTTATATTTTCTCAGTGGGAAGGGCAGTATTGAGTTTGACATAATTGACACCTTTTAGCGCCATTGTTCTCTCAGCTACCTCCTTTACCTCTTCACCTTCACCATCCAGTATGATAACCTCAAGACAGTTATCATGGTCAAGATGGATGTGAACAGAAGACTTGATTATATGAGAATAATCATGCTGTATTTCAGTAAGAGCACTTGAAAGGCCACGTTTTGTATGATCATACATCAAAGTGATAGTACCTACACGCCTGCCTTTTACATCACTCATCCATTCATAATAGGTAATATAGTTCCTGATGGAATCTCTTATTCCCTCTGAGCGGGAAGAATAGCCTCTCTGTGCGATGATCGTGTCAAATTTTGTCAGAAGATTTTCGGGAAGAGATACCCCAATACGCATAAGTTCCTGTTCCATATTGTTCACCTGTAATAATAATCAATCTATATAATAATAACATTAAGTATGCAATAATAGTACATTAATGCTACATTAATTAAGATGTAAATAAGTATAGAACATCTATATATAAAATAATCAACAATGCCATTGACAAAAGGATGATACATATGAAGAAGGAACAATTATACTCAGGAAAAGCAAAGACCATCTACAAAACCGAAGACCCGGAAAAACTGATATCAGAGTTCAGAGACAGTCTCACGGCATTTGATGGCAAAAAGAAGAGCGAAGCTAAGAACAAAGGCTATTTCAATGCCCAGATATCAAAAAAGATCTTTGAGATGCTTGAAGAAGAAGGCATCCCTACCCACTATATAGAGATGCTATCCGGCAATGAGATGCTCGTGAAAGCTGTCGATATAATACTTTTAGAAGTGATTCCACGCAACATTGCTGCAGGCTCCATCACACGTAAATACCCAATAAAAGAGGGTACTGTATTCAAAAATCCTGTACTTGTAATGGACTACAAGAGCGATGAACACGGCGATCCAATGATAAATGAAGATATCGCTGTTGCCATGGGAATTGCAAGTTATGATGAGATCGCGCAGATCCGTGTAATGGCTCTGAAGATCAACGACATACTCGTGAAATACCTTGACGAAAAAGGATTCCTTCTTCCTGATTTTAAACTTGAGTTCGGAAGAGTTGACGGCAAGATAGTTGTAGCAGATGAGATCTCATGCGACACATGCAGATTCTGGGACAAGAGTACCGGACAGTCAATGGACAAAGATATTTTCCGCTTTGACAAGGGAGACCTTTCAAAAACATATGAAGAAGTTGCAAGGCGCATAGTACCTGAGATCTTTGAGTAAACACACACAATTATTCGTAATGAGGGGATATGATGGAAGATTACGATGTAATAGTCGTGGGTGCAGGCATAAGCGGGCTTTTGTCCGCACTCGCCCTTTCTAAACATGGAAATAAAGTACTTGTACTTGAAAAAGACAATGTTGTAGGCGGTAACTGTAATAGCTACATGGTTGATGGTTTTCAGGTAGACACAGGTGCCCATGCAATTACACACCTTCAAGTGGGTCCTCTAAGAAGGCTCATGGATAATTATTTCGATTACGTTCCGGTCTTTGAGGATTACGGAAACTACTACATAAGAACTGAGAACCAGTTTATAAAGGTTCCTTCAAATATCAAGGAATTTGTCACATTTGATGTCCTTCCACGCAAAGACAGGATGGTCCTCACACAGGCCATAACCAAAGCACTCACATATTCTACATTTGGAACTGACCTGGAAAAGCAATCGGTATATGAATTCATGCCAGCTAACCTTTCAGCAGACACATATGACTTTGTAGATACCATATGTCACTTCCTCTCAGGAAAGGACAGGAAGCAAACATCTGTGCAGAGAGTTCTTGCAGGCAGTAGTTTTGTGCGTGACAGTGTACCGGAAGAACTGCTTGAGAATATAGTGAAATCTAATGAAAGGATGACTGAAGAACCGGTTCCAAAAACAATACTTCCACCAAACCTGCATGCTTCATTACAGACAAGGATAAATAAAGTATCAAATCCTTTCACATCCCTTGGAAGACTTGCAACAAATAAAGTCAGCTATTCTCAGGGCTATCCCCGAAAAGGATTAAAAGCTCTTCTAAATGCCCTTTTATCCTCACTTCCAAAGACTGTTGAAATCAAGACAGGCTGCCAGGTAAAGAAAATACTCACTGACAAAGGCAAGATAACCGGAGTTGAAGCTGATGAGGTATACAATGCCAGTAAGGTCGTATACACAGGATTTGTCACGGAGCTTCCATCCATGGTAGAAAGTCTTCCAAGTTCATATATAGAGGAGCTAAAAGGCGTTGTGCACACCAAGAGCCTTAGCATATGGACCGGACTTGACTCCACGATGGACGAATTTAAATATATCGGTTCCGAAATTTGGTTCAAGGACTCACCTTACTGGGCTATGCCTATAAGCAATTATGATGCTTCGCTGGCACCAAAAAGAAAACAACTCGTTGGTTTCTCATTCATAATTGATGAGCAAGCAAATGAAAAAGTGCAGATAAAGAATGCATATGAAACGATCTATCGCGCTATCCCGGGAATAGAAGACCATATTCAAATGAAGCACAATCAGATAACAATACCTGAAAAAGCTGCTGTGACCATTGATGGCTATTTTGCTGATGTGAGAACACCCATCAGCGGGCTTTACACTGCCGGAACAGATACTGATAAAAGAAGCATGGGCATAACCCGGGCAGCTTATTCTGTCATCGAATTGCTTAAAAAGATGAACGAAGACAATTCACTTCACAGATAAGAATGAGAAGGTAATTACCTTCTCAAAACCATTGTCCTTAACCTGTCTGCTGCATGCTCGGACCTGTCTGCAATGTCTCCAATACCCCTCACCACACGGGACAGATGATATACGCCAAGTGCACCAATAACATCTTCATTGTTAAAGATCGTTCTTGTAAGTTTCTTTTCAATAATATCAACCTGATGTTCCATTTCCTCAACTTTAGTTACAAATTGGAGAGTATCTTCAACATCCCTTTTACTAAAGGATGAACCCAGTAACTCACCAAGGGTTGAAACAAGAGCCTCATACATTTCCACTGTTTGAAGTGTTTTTTCCATGAGCTCAATGAAACCTTTGCGAATTTCAGGGGTCGCTTCGAACTTTCTAAGAGTAAGCCAGAATGCCACTTCCTGAGTATCATCTGATATAGAGTCCTGTGGTTTTAGGAAATTGAGCAGATCATCAGCATTTACAGGGAGCATAATGGATGATGATAGTTCAGAACGAATAGTCTGTTTTATGACATCAGCTTCATGCTCAATTACGTCTATCTCACGACTCAGCCCTTCCACTTTATCCATGTCACCATCACAGAAAGCAAGCAGGGATTCGTTAAGTTTCCTTGCACAATCGCCTCCCTTATTAGCATGCATCACAAGTGGTTTGAAAGGAGAACTTCCAAATATGTTCAATACAGAACGGATATACTCTCTTTTTTTCATATTCCGACTCCCAATAACCCTACAAATATAAGAGCAGATGTAAGTGCTGCCACAGGCACGGTAATTACCCAGGAAACAACTATCTTTCCAATCACACTTAAATCAACCGCTGCAAGACCACCTGCAAGACCAACTCCAATTACTGAGCCCACAAGTGTGTGTGTGGTTGATATTGGAAGTGAACTATAACTATGCAAAACTACCACGGAAGCCGTGGCAAACTCTGCTGAAAAACCTCTTGTAGGAGTAAGTTCGGTTATGCGTGTGCCGATTGTTTCAATTACACGATAGCCCCAGGTAGCAAGTCCTATGACCATCCCAATACCTCCAAGAGCCATTACCCATAAAGGAATATTAATACCTACCATTTCAAGTGAATGCAAGCCTGCATAAAGAGGACCTATAGCATTTGCCACATCATTGGAACCATGTGCAAAGGCAATATAACATGCAGTAATTATCTGGAGGAAGACAAACTTTTTCTCAACAGTATAAGTTTCTTCTGCTTTCTGAAGAATGAAATACCTGATGAGGGAAAATATAACATAAGCTAGCAATGCTCCAAGAAGCGGCGAGACCAGCCAACTGCCAACTATCTTGGCAAGCACATTCCACTTTATTTCCTCAAAACCGATAATCCCATTGTATGTTGCTATTAAACCAAAACCAAGGACCGCGCCTACAATTGAATGAGTTGTAGATACAGGAAGATTATAGAAAGTAGCAAGTGTGATCCAGAAGCCTGCTGCCAGGATGGCTGCAAGCATTCCAACAGCTACAAGATGCGGATCGATCAGACTGATAGAGTCAATTGGAACAATTCCCTTTGCAATTGTGGATGTAACTTTTTTTCCAAACAGCACAGCACCTGCAAACTCGAAAACAGCTGCAATGATGATTACTTGTTTAATAGACAGCGCCCCACTGCCCACTGACGTTCCCATTGCATTTGCAAGATCATTGGCACCGATATTCCATGCCATATACAAACCTGCTAAAGCCAACAACAATACGAGAGGGTCAAAAAAACTCATCGATAATATTCTCCACCATATAGATTTAGTATGCAAAGAGGAGAAATAGAGATAAATGTGCGTAATATATTCTATATAGTAGCAAATAAACTATATATTATTAATAGAACCATGTATTTTTGGTTAGAAGAAACTGTCAAGTGTCCTTTGGAAACGCAGATTCGGCAATAAAGAGGCTTTTGGCAACCATTCTGATGATGATGTCTTTAATCGGGTTGAAATGTCAGCAAGTGCCTGCTCAACAGATTCAAATCTTTCTGGTTCATGACTGAAAGCTTCTCTTACACCTTCCCTTACAACCCAGACACCAAGAGGTGCCCAGTATTCAGGCCTTATTTCCCGAACCATGAATATAGTTGCCTGTCTGCGTATGGAATGAAGATATTCCAATGCACCCAGACGAGCTGCATAGTAACCTCCTGCAAGGCTGGAATATTTCTTTTTCCCAACAAAGTCCTCATGATCTGCAGCGATCCAGGTATCTCCTCCTGACCAGACAGTACGCGGCATCCAGACCTCCATCAACTCAAATGAGAAGATACGAGGAATGAATACAATTTCAAAATGGTTGCCAAATACAGCACCACTAAAAACCATGACTTCACTTAATTGCTGGTAGTCCCTGATGCCTTTAAGAAGATCCTTTCCAAGCATATCATCGACTGCTGTTATGGACCAACGGGTCGGTACAAGTTTTCTTTCCTGACCTAAAAGACCGATAGAAAGAAGACGGGTGATATGTTCTGCCGGGATATTAGCATCCCATAACTCGGAGATGGCATCCTTTGCCAGTGCTTCATCATCATATACCAGATAATCCACTTTCTTTGGAACTGTTGGGTTTTCAGTAATGTCAAACTTTTTAAGGTCACCAGAAGGACCCATAGGTGTCAGTACATTATCAAATTTGAGCTTGTTGCTTATGGGCTTATTGAACCACGCTTCTGTATCCACGGGTTTTTTAGAAAGAGCTAACTCCTGAGATTTCTCAATTAGTTGATTATCAGGAGAACGGGCATTTTTTACATTAATATCTGTGTTAGCCCTGACAAGTTGTGAACGCGACGATATGACATCCTGTATATTCATCTTCAACAAGGCTTTTGGGTCTTCCAGTAAGATCGCCTCCTCCCCGCCAAGTTCAGGTGGGATCATAGGACCTGCTTTTACATCAGGATAATTATGCCTTCCTACAAAGACAGATGGAGGCGATGCCCCAAAAATAGAAGAATCTCCGGAAGAACTTGGAATTACAGACTCTATGGACTTGAATTTTTCCAGGATAAGGCACCTTGGTCGCCCACAAAGACCTTTGCCCTTACATTTTATGCAAAGATTTGACGTCAATGGACCTCGTCATCTCCACAAAGAATACAATAGCCAGCATCAGGTTCATTCTTGTTGAGCCAACCGGAACGCTGGACGAACTTGCATACATTACACATTCCAGCAACCTGGTCCCTGGGTTTCATTCCATCAAGCAGACGGACAGCAAAACTCTTGATCTCCTGCTGGGCCTCTTCTGAAAAATCAACTTCTGCACCACGTTTATCGTTGAGATACTGTGAAACAGCAGCTCTTGAGAGTCCCAATACATCTGCAACTTCCTGCTGATTCTTTCCATGCTCACAGATCATACACCTTGCAAGCTCCGCACGTATAGCAGGCAGTACCCGTTGAACCATAATCTCACATGTTGTTTTCACAAGAACTCACCTTTTTTGAGTATCATTTGTTTTTTTGCTGGAAATCCTCGATCGCCATCTTAAGAGCATCAAGGGCAAAGCCTGAGCACCTGTCCTTCCCTTCTGGAAGACCATCAAGGGCATTGATGACATCTTCGTCTGTTAGTTCAAGAGCTTCATCGACTGTCTTTCCCTTTGCCAAGTTCGTCACCATGCTTGATGTTGAAATAGCGACAACACAACCAAATGTCTTAAATTTGATGTCTTCAATAACATTGTCCTTTACCTTAATAGATATATTTATTATATCACCATCGATAGTGCTTCCAATCTCGCCCACACCATCAGCATCCTCTATACTTCCCACATTCTGGGGACTGCTGAACTCCTTAATAACTTTTTTTGAATACATAACATACTCCTGTTATTCATTGACCGGAAATTGGGGACATTTCTCTTAGCTTCAAAATTGTTTCTTTAAGGCTCTCAACAAGATAATCGACCTCTTCCATAGTATTTTCTTTTCCAAGGCTTATTCTCAGGGAACCATGTATGTAATCATCCTCTATATTCAGGGAACTGAGTACATGGGATGCCTTCAGGGATTTGGAAGAACATGCTGAACCAGTCGATACTGCAATACCTTTCATATCCAGGAGCATGAGCATAGACTCTCCTTCAGCATACTTGAAACTTAAATTTACATTATTTGGAAGTCTCAGTGTTGGATGGCCATTCAGGCGAACATCTGCAATTGAACCACATATTTGGGAAATAAGGTGGTCACGCATATTCATCATATGTTGAGAGTCCTCATCCAGAGACTCATTTGCAAGAAACATCGCTTTACCAAGACCTACAATACCTGGGATATTCTCTGTTCCGGAACGCATACCATTTTCATGGTTTCCACCATAAATTATCGGATCGATTCTTGTGCCCTTGCGAACATACAGTGCCCCTGAACCTTTAGGACCATGTATCTTATGAGATGATATAGAAAGCATATCAACACCAAGCTCATCCACATTAACTGGGATCTTACCTACGGTCTGTACTGCATCAGTATGGAACAGAATATTGTGTTTACTTGCAATTTGTGCAATTTCCTTTATGGGTTGAATGGTTCCTACCTCATTGTTGGCATGCATCACAGTTATTAGAACCGTATTCTCACGAATAGATTCTTCTATCATTTCAATGTCTGCCACTCCATCAGAATCAACAGGAACATATGTAACTTCATGACCCAGACTTTCAATATATTCACATGTATTAAGCACTGCAGGATGCTCAATGACTGATGTGATAATATGCTTTTTTCCTGCATCATGAGGGATTACACCCCTTATTGCAAGATTGTTTGATTCTGTTCCCCCTGATGTAAAAATAATTTCTTCAGGTAAAGCACCGATTGCCTGGGCAACCTGTTCACGTGCCGTGGAAAGTGCTTCTGCTGCCTCCGTACCAAAAGAATGTAAGCTGGATGAATTGCCAAACATCTCAGTAAAATACGGTAACATTGCGTCAAGCACCAAAGAGTCAACAGGTGTGGTTGCACTGTGGTCCATATAAATCCGCTTCATAATAACTATTTCCAGTAGAGAATACGTTCAATAAATAAGTATTCTTCAGCAAAGAACACTGAAGAATTACATTCAAGCAGAAAAACACTGCAAGATCATGTGTGGATATTCCACACACGTGAGAAAATAAGATCAATTCTTTATCTGATCTGGAGAAAATCCTCTTTCAATAAGAACATCCTTCATACGGCTAAGGTGATTGCCCTGCAATTCCACCGAATTTCCTTTCACAGTTCCACCGCATGCAAATTTAGACTTGAGGTAAGTTGAAAGTTCATGAAGATCAATTTCGTGTGCATCAAAGCCTTCTACAACCGTTACTTCCTTTCCATATCGTCTTCTGTTAACTTTTACAATTATTCTCTGCTGTTCTTTTGCCACTTCTTCACATATGCAAAGCTCTTTTGGCAATCCACAGACCGAACACATTTCCGAACTCATCTTGTGGTATTTCCTCCGATATTATTATCTATTTTAAACACTCCATATATGCATTTAACTAAAATAGATAAATAGAGTAGAACTTCGATGATATTAATATCTAATGGTAAAGAGATAGCAACGGACGTTGCTTTTGCATGCAGCCTTTTTAAACAGGTAAAAGGACTCATGTTCAGCAGGAGGATATCGGATAGCTACGCCTTGGTATTTGTAATAAAAAAAGCACAGAAAGTGTCATTACACATGCTTTTCGTCAATTATCCAATTGATGCTATTTTTCTTGATGAGCAAAAAAGAGTTATCCAGACATCCAGCCTGCAAGCCTGGACTGGCATATGTTTCTGCAAAGAAAAAGTCAAATATATCATAGAAACATCCCATGGAAAATCTGATAAAATGGGAATAACTACAGGGGATAAAATAGATTTTGAGAATCAATGCCATTAACCATTTTAATGCCATTATTGGAAGATGCCTTAAAACCTGTTCAAAGAAATGTTTATTACATTAAGGGTTCTTTAAAGCCCTGATAATTCACCATATATATCGTCATATTAAACCAGAGGCACATGAATGTTACCTGAAGATGACTTAAAGATCATAACAGAGAAGATGGGAAGGGAACCAAATCTTGTAGAGCAGGGTTGTTTCCTGAACCTATGGAGCGAGCACTGCTCATATCGCTCAAGTGCACCACTGCTTAAGACATTTACAACTACCGGGGACAAAGTAATTATAGGCCCCGGAGATGATGCAGCCATCATCAGTTTTGGAAACGGATGGGTACTTGCAGTAGGAATGGAGAGTCACAATCACCCCTCATATGTAGACCCCTATAACGGATCAGCCACAGGCGTAGGAGGTATTGTGCGTGATATAATATCAATGGGAGCAAGACCTATTGCACTTATGGATCCACTCTACTTTGGACCACTGGACAACCCGAAGAACCTCTATCTTTTCGAGCATATAATCGAAGGAATTGCAGGATATGGCAATTGTATAGGAGTTCCGGTTGTACGTGGTGAAGCATTCTTTGATAAATCATATAGTGGAAACCCGCTGGTGAATGTGGTCGCAGTGGGCCTTGCACGTGAGAAGGACATCGTGACCGCCTGTGCGCAAAATGCAGGTAACAAGATTATACTGATGGGTTCCACAACCGGAAGGGACGGACTTGGGGGAGCATCTTTTGCATCAAGGGACCTCTCAGAGGATTCAGAAGCAGAGGACAGACCAAGCATCCAGATAGGAGATCCATTCACCGGGAAACTGCTTATCGAAGCAACGCTGGAAGCCATTGGAAAAGGATACGTGAAATCATGCAGAGACCTTGGAGCTGCAGGACTTGCAGGTGCAAGCTCGGAGATGGCATCCAAAGGCAGTCTCGGAATGAGAATAATTGCCGACAATGTGATCCTGCGCGAGACAGGTATGACAGCTTATGAAATACTCATTGCTGAATCACAGGAACGTATGCTATTTGAAGTAGAACCTGAAAATGTGGATACAGTACTGGATATCGCAAAGAAGTACGACCTTAATGCAAGCATGATAGGCGAGCTCACAGACGTTATGAACTACACTGTCGAGTTTAAGGGAGAGGTCGTTGCTGACATACCGATCAAAGAATTAACAGAAGGAGCACCAACATTTGAGCGACCATCCGAAGCTCCTGCTCCACGAGATTTCGGGGACAAGCCAGACATACCAACTGATCTGAAACAAACAATACTTGACGTGCTATCTTCCCATAACGTAGCTTCAAAGAGATGGATATACAGGCAGTATGACCATGAAGTACAGGTGCGCACAGTTGCAAAACCCGGTGATGACGCAGGGATACTACGCATTGATGGAAATGAGGGGATAGCACTCTCATGCGGATGCAACCCCAGGCACACAGGACTTGACCCATATGCAGGTGGAAAAGGAACGGTTATCGAGAATGCCATGAACCTTGCTGTAAAAGGTGCGCGTGGAATCGCCATTGTAGATTGCCTGAACTTTGGAAACCCGGAAAGACCGGACATATACTGGCAGTTCAAGCATGCGATCCTCGGACTTGGAGATGCAGCAAGAGATCTTACAATACCAGTAGTTGGTGGAAATGTTTCTCTTTACAATGAGAGTGCCGAATTCAAAACTGCAATTGCTCCTACACCATCCATAGGCATTGTAGGTCACATTGAAGACGTCAGCATGGCAGCACCAGGCGTGTTCACAAAGGAAGGAGACAGCATAATCCTCGTAGGAACAACAGCTGATGAGCTTGGTGGTTCTGAATACTACAACATCATTGGAAAGGAAAATGATGGAAATGCACCACAAGCACCTGAGAATGTCGTCAACATAATCGATACGCTCATAGAGCTCGCAAAAGATGGAAAGCTCACAGCATCACACGATGTATCACTTGGAGGAATTGCAGCTTCAATTTGTGAAATGTGTGAGAACTACGGTGCTAATGTTGATCTGAGCAATGTAGGAGAAGGCCTCAGGGCAGATGACATCCTGTTCTCTGAATCCTATGCAAGGGCACTGCTAGTTACTTCAGAACCTGATGCTGTTACAGGCGTACTGAAAGATTTACCACATGCAGTGATTGGAACTGTTGGTGGAAATACATTGAACATCCGTATTGGAGATTCAAAGATCCATCTGACCCTTGAAGAAATAAAAGAAGCAAGGAACAGCCTCATGACATTGATGATGGAATAACCGTCATCTCGTCATTTTTTATTTTAAAAGGAATAGTCATGGAAAAGACTATTCGCTTTCCTTGAGGGCATCTTCATACAATTCATTGATGTTTGTTGTTATAGGATTCTCCTTTAATAACCTGGCAAAGAAAGCAAGGTTGTGCACCATATACCTCACCGTTTTGTTGGTGTAGAGATGCTTTTCCCCACCTGCATCAATGTAACTTGGACCAGGACCTGCAGGACCTACCCAATAACTATCAACATTTGGTGGTATAGTACATCCAAGATGTGTCAGATTGAATAGTGTATTTGCTGCGACATCATGTGCTCCATCCTCGTTACCGGTGATAATAACGCCTCCCACTTTACCATATAGAGGAAACTGGCCGGTCTTTGGATCACTTTCTTCATAGGTACCATCAAGTCTTTCCATAACCATCTGTGCCACTGAGGAGCGCACACCGAACCATATGGGAGAACCTATGACAAGAATATCACATGCTCTGACCTTTTCCAGTATTGATGGCCACTCATCGCCTTCCCCCTCATCAGAGGAAACGCCGAACTTGACGTTGTAGTCAGTAACCCTTACAACTTCGCTTTCAACACCAATTTCTTCAAAAAGCCTGACTGCTTTATCGATAAGAGCTCTGGTATTCGATATATCAGGAGAGCGTTTCAATGTACAGTTTAAAAATAATGCTTTTAACCCCCATACTAAAATGGTGGAACGTTGAAATATAAATACATTTCCTTAAACAGAATATGAAAAGGGAACTAAAAAGGAAACTAAAATGAAAACAAAAAAGATTGTAAAAGAATGGTGAAAACCATTCTTTGAAGAATTACTCGTCTTTCTCTCCAAAAGCAAATTTACGCAATACTCTTGTGATCTTGATATTAACAGTATCGCCGACCTGGGTCTGTGGTACAAAGACTACAAATCCTTCTACTCTGGCAATGCCGTCGCCTTCTCTTGCGATATCCTCAATCGTTACTTCGTAAGTCTCTCCAACATCTACAGGAGCTGTTGATTCTCTGTCATTGTTATTAAACAAAATAATGCACGTCCTTTAATTCAAAGATAAGACTAAAACCATACTGAAAAACCTCTGTGGATAAAATCCAAATAAACAGAATCTCAGAATAGTATTATATCTTACAGCGATAAGTATCGCACATCTGATATTTAAATGTTCGTGAGAAAACAGTAGTTCCGAATGACCTTAGTTCCGATTAACTGCTCTTTTTACAAACTGCAAAGCTTATGCTATCCAATTACAATGATTTTACCAAAAACACTTTTTCCAAAAACATGGAATTGTTGTATGTG